>JAYVIO010000336.1:0-8610 GCA_043770175.1 Verrucomicrobiales bacterium
CCGTGGGTGATGACGAGCCAGCCGGCTGCGGTTTCGATGGGCGAGCCGCAGTTGCCGATCTTGACGGACTCCCACATCGCGGACGGGCGCAGGATGATCTGCGGGTTGCTCCAGTGGTGGAGGTTGTCGGAAAACATGATGAAGAGGTTTTCATCATCCTGCCGTGAGAGCATGGCGTAGCGGCCATCAATGCGGCGTGGAAAGAGCGCCATGCCTTTGTTCTGCACGGCGCTGCCGTTGAGGGTGAGCACGCGGAAGTGCAGGAAGTCCTGTGTTTCGATGAACTGTGGCAGGATGGCGCGGCCATTGTAGGCGGTGTAGGTGGCGCAATACAGGACGGAGCCGTCGTCATCGGTGAAGCGCACAAAACGGGCGTCTTCAATGCCATTGGTCTCGTTCGCTGAGACGGGAAAGATGATGCGCTCGCTCATGGCGAGTTTGGAGGCGAAGTTCAACTCGTAGTTGGAATCGGCGAGCCAGCGGAAGAGCTCCAGGGCGCGGCGCAGTTCGCGGCTGACGGGTTTCGACTCACGGCGCACCCGGCGCATGCTTTCGTCCAGTTCATGGAGGGTAAACACCTCCGCCAGTGGCTCCATCACGGCGGTTGCATGGACGCCCTCGAAACCCATCTCTTGGAGTTTCGTGACGAAACGTTTCTTCTTGTAGGTGGGGTTGGGCACAATCTCGGGCACCGTGACGAAACGCGAGACCGGCTCCACGCTGATGCTGCCATCCGGCGTGATGAGGCCGGTGCGAAACTCGATGGATGAAATGTGCCCTTCCCCTGTGGCGCGCAGGCTCATGACAAAGCGCAGGCCACCCTCGGGCACGCCGCCCTGGTCGGGATGCAGCACGATGGAGGGATTGAACAGCGCGGCAGATTCCAACGCATACTCACCGGAGAACAGCGCGCCGATGAGCAACTGCCGCACGCGGGAAAGTGGCGGCTGCTGGGAGATCTGCGGGCGCACCCGTTCATAATGCACGAGCAGGATTGATTCGATGTCGAAGTGCCGGGAGGCAAATTCCACGAGGATCCCCTGCAACTGGGCATCGGCCTCCGCCTCGCTCAGCGCGAGTGCGCGAGTCAGGATGCTGGTGACAATCTGGAGCTTTCCAGGAATGAACGGGCGAATGATGACGCGCGCGCTATCGGGCTGGAAGGTCACATTGTGGCGGCGAATTTGGATGGGATTCATAGGGCAGGCGGCAACGGGTCAGTGATCAAGTGTTCGGCGTAGTTCATTTCGGCTAGGGAAAGCTGGAAGGCCAGCGTGGACTCGGCGCCCTGATTTTCGTTCACACGATCGTGATGCAGGCCGTCACCGCAGCCGCCGGTGGCGGAATCATAGAGCGGAGTGCCCAGGTCGTTGCGGCCGAGGAACCATTCGAAGGCGCGCTTTGCCTCGCGCAACCAGGCGGCGTCCTGCGTGGCGCGAAACGCCTCCAGACAGGCGGAGACCATCGCCTGCGCCTCCACCGGTTGCTGATCGAAGTCCGCGCGCGCGCCATCGCGCTGGTAGAAGCCATTGCTGCCGATGGGCCGGAAATGGCCGGCCTGCGTCTTCTGGATGGAGGCCAGCCAGCGCAGTGATTTCAAACCGATTTCCAAGGCTTCGGGATGCGGCATCCACTGACCGCTGAGGATCAGAGCCTGGCAGATCCGCGCGTTGTCGTAGGTGGCGGTGGCCTCAAACCAGGGCCAGATCTCGGTGGCGCAATCGTTCCAGCGCGTCACGAGTTTTTCCGTCAGCACGACGCGCGCCGCGTTGACGGCGGCATTGCTGGCGGACTGGCGCAGATACTCGTGGATGCCCAGCAGAGTGAACGCCCATGAACGCGGGGAGGTGAAGGACTCCACCACCGCCAGCCCGCGCTCAAAAAGCTGCGCAGCGAGTCTGCGATGCCCGTCATTGCGTGAGCGTCCCGCGCCGGTGCCTGCCGCCCATAGCGCGCGCGCATGGCTGTCCTCACTGCCGGCTTCTTCCAGCCAGCGGCGCTCATGGCTCATGAAATTGCGGAAGCGCCCGCTGGTGTAATCCAGCGCGGCGGCGAGGAAGGCGAGATAGCTCGTGGCGAGCTTACCAAGATTTTCCGCCGGGGGCTGGCCGCCGAGTTCATCCAGCAGGTTGCACAGGATGAAGGCCCGCGCGTTGTCATCGGTGCAGTAGCCTTCGTGGAAGTTCGGCACATTGAAAATGGCGTGCTGGAAGATGCCGGTGCCGTCGCTCATGCGCACGATGTGGTCCAGGCGCAGCGGCGGCAGCTCGTAGGGCCGGATAGCGAGCGTCCAGCCAGCGAAGGCCGTGCGCGGCGTGGCTGTGCGATCCGTGCGCGCATGTTGGAACGATTCGAGATATCGCTGCGCCACGGCGGGCCAGATCATCTCGCGCCCTATGGCATAGGCATCGTGCCTGATCTTCTCCTTGAGCGGCGGATCGTCGAGCAGCCCGCACACGCCTGCTGTGATGGCCGTTGGATTGCGGAAGGGAACGAGCACACCACGCCCGTCCGCCAGCAGCTCTTGTGCGTGCCAGTAGGGCGTGGAAACCACCGCTTTCCCCGCGCCAAAAACATACGCCAGCGTGCCAGAGGTGACCTGCGCTTCATTAAGATACGGCGTCAGATAAATGTCCGTGGCGCCAATGAACTCCTTGAGGTCATCCAGCGACACGAAACGGTTGTAGAAGATCACATGCTCCTTCACGCCGCGCTCTTCGGCGAGTCGTTCGAGGCTCAGACGATAGCGCTCTCCCTCACGCGCCACGAGCTGCGGATGCGTGGCACCCAGAATGAGATACACGACGTTCGGATGCTGCCGCACGATCTCCGGCAGCGCCTCGATGACATGCTCGATGCCCTTGCCCGGCCCGAGCAGCCCGAAGGTGAGCAGCACATTGCGCCCTTCGACGCCGAACTGCGGTTTGTAGAAGCTGGAGTCCACAAACGGCATGTCCGGGATGCCGTGTGGAATGATGTCCACCTTCGCATCCGGCACGCCGTAGGTTTCGCGCAGAATTTCCGCGCCTTTGTGCGCCATCACCACCACGCGGTCGCTGCGGCGCACGAGTTCCTCCATCACCTTGCGCTGCGAGGCATTGGGCTCGCGCAGCACGGTGTGCAGCGTGGTCACCACCGGCATCCGCACTTCTTTGAGCAGTGCTAGCAGATGACTGCCCGCGGAGCCGCCGTAGATGCCGAATTCATGCTGTACGCAGAGCACGTCCGTGTTGTTGAAGTTCAGAAAATCCGCCGCACGCCGGTAGGAATCGAGATCCTTCTCCAGCAGCTCAAAACGCACGCGCTGCGGATATTCGTAGCCCTCCACGCGATCATTGACCGCGCCGACAAAACAATCAGCATCGGGAGCCGCTCCTGCCACTGCTTCACTCAAATCATGCGTGAATGTCGCGATGCCACAGAGCCGGGGCAGGTAGTCTCCCAGAAAGGCGATGCGCTTCGGCGGGGCGGAAGTGCTCAGGATAATCCTCTCAAGTGCTGCGACATGTCGCAGCAGACAACTTTGACCGCTGTTAAGCAACCCAGGTTCTGAAAAATCACCGGTCGCATTATTTGCCGATCAAAATCAAGACACCAGCGGCGATGGCAAGCAGCGGCACCACGATGCTGAGCTGGCCGAGATTGAAGCCGAAGGCACCGCTGAGGCCCACGAGCAGCAGATAGATGGCAAGCAGGAGCATGCCGAGGTTTTTGGTGATGGTCATGGCGTAGTTGTTCAACAGTCGAGTTTTCCGCTGCGACTCAAGCCCGTTTTCCGCCTGCAACCAGCAGCAGGATGCCGCCAACCAGAGCAATGCCGCCAACGACTGGGGGCAGCGGGAAAGTATGAGTTTTTTCTGCTGTTACCTGAATGGGACCGAGGTCGATGGCCTTCTCTGTGGTGGTGTAGGTGAAGCCTTGATACGCGAAGGCCACGACGCCAAGGATGATGAGCAAGATGCCGACGATGGAGGGTGTTTTCATAGAATAGGATGGCTGGTGAAGCGTGGACCGCCGGGTTGAAACAGAATTTTCAAGGTGGTGGCCGTTCTGACTTTTTTCTGCCACTCGCAGCAGGGTTATCCCGGTCTCGTTGCTTCTCACGCATGGGCGGTTGAGCCGAGGGAGGTGCTGTTGGTGGCAGTGGAACGGGTTGCACGACTGGCGGCGGCGCTGGCACCAACGGCGGCGCTGGCACCAACGGTGTCGCTGGCGCCGCAGGAGCGGGTCTGAACTGAGGGCGTTGCGACTCCGGGCGCTGCTGCGGCTGACGAGAAGGAGCAGGTTGCTGCGGCTGTGCTGTGGGTGGCAATTGAGAACGTTGAAACGGCCTGCCTGATTCGGGGCGAACAGGGGCAACGTTTGGCGGAACCATGGGTGGTGCCTGAGGGGGTTGCACGGGCCTGACGATTTCAGGGCGCTGCGGGGTCGTTTCGGGTGGCTTGGGCAGCATGCGTTGCTGTGGCGGCACGATGGTTTTGTTTTCTGGCTTCCGTTCCACTTGTGGTGGCGGCACAATTTCGGGACGGGGATCGCTCATTTTGTTTCTGCCGCCTGGATTGGGTGAGTCGGCAGGGCGTTGGGAGCCAGGAATAGGTCCACGATTTACTCCAGGAATGGATGCTGGTGGGAGATCGGATACCAGCGGCCTCTTCTCGGGCGTCATTGGCGGTGTGTTTGGATTGCGCGGAGTGTCGTTGCGGTTTGGGGTGGCTTTCGGCGGCTGTTCGGCCGGCTGCGCGATGCGCACTTCTTCGCGCGGCATTTTGGGAGCAGCAGGACGTTCAAACCGTGGCTTGGATGGCAGTTGCTCGGGGACGCTGACGTTGCTTTTCAGCCGTTCCCGCATCGCGGTGACTTCAGCGGGAGAGCCGGCATTGTTCCAGCCATGGTTGATCTCTGCATTGCCGATTTTTTGAGACAATTTGGGTGGAGGAGCTGAAGCCTGGCCGCTGAACGGCAGAGCGAGCATGCTCAACGAGTCACCCCGCACCTGGGAGCGCAGATGGTCGGCGGTTTGATGACGCGGGTCACCATCGAAGCTCTGGCGGCGGTCCAGTTTGTAGCGGTGGATGGGCTCCGCGCTCTGGCGTGCCTGCTGATCATAACCCAGCCCGCCATTGTAAACGACATTGTTGACGTAGGTGATGTTGGTGATGTTCGTTGTCTGGTGAATGATCTGCATGTTCTGTCGCTGATCGATGAACACTGAGTTCAGGCGCGGTGAGCCAAAGTTTTGATTTTCGACGAAGCGGTAGTTGTTGGGGCCGATGTTGTAATAGTCATCCACCCAGCCGCTGAAGCCGATGGCCCTGAGGAAGAGGGCCTCTGGTGGCAATGGCGCCCAGCCGACGTAGCGGGGACTGTGACGCCACGAAACCCAGCCTGGCCCCCACTCGTTACCTGGCACCCAGATCCAGCCGATGCCATTCAGATTGGCCCAGCGACCATAGTGATACACGGCCCAGCCAAAGGGCTCATAGGAATCCCAAGTCCAGCCGACATCGGTATAAACCCAGCGTCCGTTGCTGTAAGGCTGCCAGCCGGGATCGACATCATACGGCTGCCAGCAGTAGCCATAGTCCCCCACTTCCTGCCAGCTCCCGTAGGGGGCGAGATTGTCATAAAAGAAATCCAACGGAACCGGTTGCTGGGCTTGAGCCGATGGGATGGCTGCGCCGAGAAACAGCGCGACGGCAAAACAGGACAGAATAGATTTCATGACGGCAAAATGTGCTGGCTTCAAATGACGCGGCGGCCTTGTATGACACGCAGCAGGACGATGATGATGGCGATTACGAGCAGGACGTGGATGAACCCGCCGATGGTGGTGCTGGTGACAAGTCCCAGAAGCCAAAGGATGATGAGGATGACAGCGATGGTGGAGAGCATGAGATGAGTTCCTTTCGTAGTGGTGAAGAAATTGCCGGTCTGTGTGTGTTCATTTAGACCAGGTGGTTCTGGGGTGGTTTCAGTTCGTGGTGACGGCGGTTGCGACGACCATGTTGTTCACGACGCTCTTCACGCCGTTGATGTCGGTGACGAGCTTGGTCACGAGTTCCTTCTCGGCGGTGTTTTTGGCAGCACCACCCACGGTGACGACACCCTCAGTGGTCGCGACGGAGGTTTTGAAGGCGTTGGTCGAACGATGCGTAAGCAAGGCCATCCGCACCTGGGCGGTAATGGAGGCATCATCAATCAGTTCGGCCCAAGTTTCCTTCGGCTTCGAGGTTGCCGAAGCCACGGTCATCTCATTCTTTACGTCTTTGATGCCAGCGACATCCTTGGCGTATTCGGTGGTCAGGTCCTTCTGTGCCTGGCTGGCGGCTTCACCGGTGAGTGTCACCACGCCTTCTTTCAGCTCCACCTTCGTGTTGTAGGCGCTGACGCTGCGATGAAAGGCGAGCGCGCCCTTCACCTTCAAGTAGAGCCAGGTGTCGGAATTGGCCGGTGGGCTTTCTTTGACCTCAATCTGGTTGTTCACGCTCGTCACACCTGGCAGACCCATGACGGTGTCATGGGCGAGCTGCTTGTGCGAATCCTCATGAACAATCCCGGTCAACGTCACCGCACCATCCTTGGACTCGGTCTTGATCGCATCATCCACGAGAAAGGTTTTAAAGACGTAGGAGTTTTTGGCGGCGGCTTCGATTTTACCGTCTATTTCAGCAGCGCGCAGCGGCGACTGAGCGGGCAGCATGGCAGACACCGCCAGGCAGAGGGTGAATGCAGGGAGGGTCATGGGTTTCATAGGCTGCATGTTAAGGTTCAGGCCACGCTGGCGCGATGGGGTGTAACCCTACTCATGCACCATTTTCGGTTGCTCATCCGTCGTCACGAACGAAGTGCCTGCATGATTCTCGATGCCTCCTGCCAGCTTGACTACCAGACCATGGAGGAGGTGCCCGCCATCTTCATGCTGCGTCCGCGCAGCGGTTGGGCGCAGTGGATCATGCGGGAGGAATTTAAGATCTGGCCACAAGTGCCGGTGGTCGAGTTTACCGATGTGTATGGCAATCTCTGCCAGCGCATCGTCATGCCGCAGGGGGATTTTCATCTCTCCGTGCAGTATCGTGTTCAAGTCGAGGACCGGGTGGACGAAGATCCATTGGCTCCGCTGATGTTGGTGCAAAACCTGCCCCCGGATATCCTGCACTACCTGCTGCCCAGCCGCTACTGCCAGTCCGACGAACTTTCAGCGCAGGCCACGACCATCATCGGCAGCCTGCCGCCGAACTACCAGTGTGTCGCCACGATCCGCTCCTGGATTCATCAAAACATCCGGTACGAGTTTGGCTCCAGCAACAGTTTCACCACCGCGTTGGAAACCTTGAACACCCGCCGCGGTGTCTGCCGCGACTTCGCGCATCTGGGCATCGCTTTATGCCGCGCGATCAATGTTCCAGCCCGCATGGTGGTGGGTTTTCTGCATCAGCTCAATCCGATGGATTTGCACGCCTGGTTCGAGGCTTTCATTGGCGGCCGCTGGTTCACTTTTGATGCCATGGAAGGCATGACCCGCGGCAACCGCATCGTCGTCGCCTACGGCCGTGATGCGGCTGACGTTGCGCTGGCCACGATGTTCGGCAATTTCATGATGCAGAACATGCAGGTTTCGGTCACCGGTGTGGATCAGGAGCCTCACCTTTTGAAAATGTAAGGCGTTGTCGCAGAACTCAGGGTTCTGGCGACAACGCCTCAAGCCCAGACGGAAGGGCTGCTAGTGGTTGGCCGCGCGTTCGATATGTCCGCCAACGTGTCCGACATCCCTGCCGACTCCACGAATGGTGTTGCAGCTTGTGCCGGAGACGGTCCAGAGCGCGGAGGCCAGGAGAAGAAAAGCGATGCGTTTTAGTGATGTTTTCATGTGCTTGTTAGTTTGAGCGTTGTTTCGTTGATGGGGATTATGCGGCGAGGGCGTCGCGGTAGGCTTTGATGGCGGTTTCCACCGCTTCACGGGTTTCACCGGTGCGTTTCTGGATGCGGCCGAGCAGTTCGTCCTGCTTGCCTTCGATGAACTGGAGGTCGTCATCGGTGAGCTGGGCCCACTTCTGTTTGAGGTTGCCTTTGATGATGTTCCAGTCGCCTTTGATTTCGAGGGTTGTCATAGAGCTGATCGTAGCTCCCGGCGTCTGGCGCTTCCATGGGGTGTAACCCTACCGCAATTCAACAGCGTTGCGCGTTCCACCCCGAGAGCGCAGCCGGCTTTGAAGGAGACGAGGTCACTCCGTAATTTCGCAAGGTTTACATGGCTTGCGGCCGCAGACACACGCACGAGGCGCGGAACTCGTGATGGCGGCCAGTGGCTGCATCATTTGACCACGGCGTTCTTCGGCGCGGCGGCCTTGTTGATTTCCCAGCTCCCGGAGCGGTCCAATGTGAGGAGACGGTCGTGATGCCCGATCAAGGTGGCGCGGTGACCGACGCTGATGAAACCGACGCCGCATTCTGCGAGCATGGCATACAAACGGTCCTGGTTTTCCTCATCGAGCGCGCTGGTGGCTTCGTCGAGAAACGCAAACTTCGGCAGGTGCAGGAAGAGCCGCGCAAAGGCCACCCGCTGTTGCTCGCCAAGGGAAAGCACGTTTGTCCAGTCCACGACGCGATTCA
>JAYVIO010000337.1:0-25275 GCA_043770175.1 Verrucomicrobiales bacterium
TCACCCCCGCACCTTAGCAGGCAAGGTCTTCTCCAGTGCCGTGAGGATGGCCGTGTGAGCGGCATCGACTTCGGCGGTTTCGAGGGTTTTGTCAGAGGCGCGGTAGGTGAGGGTCCAGGCGATGGATTTGCGGTCTTGGGCGATCTTTTGGCCGCTGGGATCGGTGAAGATGTCGAAGACTTCGGCGCCGATGAAGAGCGGATGCTTCTGCGCGGCGAAGAAGGCGGCGACTTTGGCGTGGGGGAGGTCGGCGGGGACTTCCATGGCGACATCGCGGGTCATGCCGGGGAAGCGGGGGAGTTCCTCGAACTTGGTGGGGCCGGTGCTGCCTTGGCGCAGGGCGCTGAGGAGGAGTTCGGCGACGTAAACGGGATGACGGGCGTCGATGTCGCGGGCGCGTGATGGATGAAGCTGCGCGATCCAACCGAGGACGCGGTTGCCGGCGCGGAGTTCGCTGGTGAGGAGGAAGTTGGCGGCGTTTTCCTTGGCGGGACGCACTTCGATGGCGGTGCGCGTGAGGTTTTGGATCTGGCCGACGAGTTCGTGGATGTCGGCGGCCTGCGGTTCGCGACCGTGCCAGCTCGAAGGTGACACGGGGCCGCTGAGGAGGATGGAGAGGCGTTCTTCTTCGCGGCTGGAGCCGTTGGAGAGCTTGAGGAAGACGCGACCAAGCTCAAAGAAGCGGAGGCGATGCAAGCCCTGGCGGATGTTGAGCGCGGCGGTGGCGATGAGGCCGGGGACGATGCTGGGGCGCAGCGTGGTGTGGTCTTCGCTGAGCGGATTTTTGACGGCAACGGCTTCAACGGTGTTGGGATTGTCGGAGAGCTGCCCGGCGGAGATGAGGCGCAGGGTTTGTGCTTCAAAGAAGCCACGGCTGGCCAGGGACTGGCGCAGGGTCATGGCGAAGTCGTAGGTGCGGTCGGCGGCCTCGACGGGCGATGCGACGGCGACTTGGCGTGAAGGGACGCGATCGAGACCGATGACGCGGGCGAGTTCTTCGATGAGATCAACGGGGCGCTGGAGGTCAAGGCGGTAGCTGGGGATGAGCCAGTGGCTCTCGTGCTTGTTGGCGGATTTTTTGGTGAGGCCGAGTTTTTCGAGGATGGCGTGGATTTCGTCGCCCGTGATGTCGGGTGTGCCAAGGAGCTTGCGCGCGCGATTTTCATCAAGCGTGACTTCGCCGACGAGCGCGGGGGCTTCGCCAGCAACGATAACGACCTCTTCGGCGGTGCCGCCGGCGATGGAGAGGATCAGTTTGGTGGCGAACTCGGAACCGCCCTGCACCTGCTGCGGATCGATGCCGCGCTCGAAGCGGTAGCTGCTGTCGCTGCTGAGGCCGAGGCGGCGTGAGGTGCGGCGGATGCCGCTGGGGGCGAAGTAGGCGCTTTCGAGCAGCACATTGACCGAGGTGTCGGTGACGCCGGTTTCTTCACCGCCCATGACGCCTGCGATGGCGACGGGGCGATGGCTGTCGGCGATGACGAGGTCGTCGGTTTGCAGTGCGTAAGTTTGACCATCGAGCGCGAGGAATTTTTCACCTTCAGCGGCCATGCGCACGACGATGCCGCCGTTGAGCTTGTCGAGATCGAAGCTGTGCAGCGACTGACCCATCTCCATCATGACATAGTTCGTGATGTCCACGATGTTGTTGATGGGACGCAGGCCGATGCTTTCGAGGCGACGGCGCAACCACTCGGGGCTGGGGCCGACTTTGACGCCTTTGATGATGCGGGCGGTGTAAAGAGGGCAGGCGGACGGAGTTTCAAGTTTCAGGTTTGAAGTTCCAAGTTGGGCCTTGGTCGTGGTCTTGGTGTATTCGCGTTGGCCTTTGAGTGGGATGCCTGTGAGGGCGGAAAGCTCGCGTGCTAGGCCGAGGTGGCTGAGGAGATCGGGGCGATTTGGTGTGATCTCTAGGTCGAAGAGCACGTCGGCAGGATTGAGCTGATTGAAGGGCGTGCCGATGGGTGAATCGGCGGCCATGATGAGCAGGCCGCTGTGATCGTCACCAAGGCCGAGTTCTTTGCCGCTGCACATCATGCCCATGGAATCGACGCCGCGCAGTTTGCCTTCCTTGATGGCGAATCCGCCGGGCAAAACGGCTCCAGGGAGTGCGAGGGGCACTTTGTCGCCTGCTTTGAAGTTTTTCGCGCCGCAGACGATTTGACGTGTGGTGCCGCTGCCGTCATCGACTTGGCAGACGCTGAGTTTGTCGGCATTGGGATGCTGCTCGAACGACTGAATCTGCGCCACGACGACTTTGTCGGTGGTGACACCGCGTTCTTCGATGCCTTCGACTTCGACACCGGCGAAGGTGAGGAGATCGGAGAGCTGAGCGGTGGTGTAGGAACTCAGGTCGAGATGGGTGCTGAGCCAGGAGAGGGAGGTTTGCATGACAATTACGCGGTCAAAGGGTCAAAAGTGGTCAAGAGGGTCGCGTTTAATCACGCGGCGAACTGCTGGAGGAAGCGGACGTCGTTGTCGATGAGGTGACGGATGTCGGTGATGCCGTGCATGATCATGGCTAGGCGATCCAGGCCGAGACCGAAGGCAAAGCCGGTGGTGGTGTCGGGATCGAAGAGCGTGTCGCCACGCGCTTTGTTGATGGCGGTGAAGACGGCGGGATCGACCATGCCGCAGCCGGCGATTTCGATCCAGCGGGCGTCTTTGCCCTTGGCTTCGAGTTTCACGTCGATCTCAAAGCTGGGCTCGGTGAACGGGAAGAAGTGCGGACGGAAGCGCACGGCGGTAGTGGGGCCGAAAATCTCGCGGAAGAAGTATTCGAGCGTGCCTTTGAGATCGCCGAGGCTGACGTCTTGATTGACGTAGAGGCCTTCGAGCTGGTTGAAGACGCTGAGATGCGTGGCGTCGATTTCATCGCGACGATAGGCTGCGCCGGGAGCGATGATGCGCACAGGAAGCGACTTGGCGGCCTCCATGGTACGGATCTGCACACTGGAAGTGTGTGTGCGCAGCAAGCGGCCATCGGGAAGATAGAAGGTGTCCTTCTCGTTGCGCGCGGGATGATCGGCGGGTGTGTTCAGCGCGTCGAAGCAATGCCATTCGGTTTCGATCTCGGGTCCTTCCGCGAGCGCGAAGCCCATGCGGCGCAGCGTGCGGATGGCGAGATCGCGAATCTGCGTGAGCGGATGCAACGCGCCGACGCCCGCACCCGGACGACCTGGAAGCGTGATGTCGATGCCTTCCACGGCTTTGGCGTCCTTGGCCGCTTGTTGAGCGAGTTTCTTCGCCTCGATGCCATCGGTGACTGCGGTGCGCACGTCGTTAAGCTTGGCACCGACTTCCTTTTTTTGATCGACCGGAACGTCCTTCATGCCAGCGCTAAGCGCGGTGACGCTGCCTTTTTTTCCAAGGAAGTTCACGCGCACGGCTTCGAGCGCGGATTCATCCAGCGCGGCATCAATGGCGGCGAGGGCTTCGGTTTTGAGAGTGTCGAGTTGGGAGAGCATGGTGAGTAAAATCAATAGTGGAAGCGGCAGGCGAGGATGATGAGGCAGCCGTCGCTCACGCGATAGACGAGGCGGTGCTCGTCATCAATGCGGCGTGGCCAGGCACCACGAAGCTGGTGTTTGAGCGGTTCGGGCTTGCCGATGCCTTGAAAGGGATCGCGGCGGACGGCTTCAACGAGATCGAGGATACGTTTCAGCTTTTTAGCGTCCGTTTGCAGCCAGTGGCGGATGTCCTCCCATGCCTGCGGCTCAAACTCCAAGCGCATGAGCGACTTCCTGCGTGTTGTTAAAAGTCATCCGCTCCGCAGAAGGACGCTCCATCGCATCGAGCAGGCGCTGCTTCATCGCGGGGCTGGAGAGGAGGTAATCCGTCTCGTCCATTGCATCGTTCACACGCCCGAAAAGCTTCGAGACAACGAAATCGCGCAGCGGGAGGCCCGCCGAAGCGGCGAGCGACTTGATGCGGCTGTCTTCTTCGTCGGTGAGGTCGAGAACGAGCGTTTGCATGGGATGAGATTAACCGGATTTATCGCAGGCGGCAACGAGAGGATTACCGGCAGGCTGATGATAACAAAACAGCCGGGACGTTATCGCGTCCCGGCTGCGGTGAAAGGTTGATTTAACCTGCGGCGTTACGCTGCTGCCTTGGGGGCTTCGGCGGCTTTCTTCTCCAGCGCGGCTTTGGCCTGCTGAACGAGGGCCTCAATGGCGGCGATGTCTTTGACAGCGAGGTCGGCGAGGACTTTGCGGTCGAGATCAATCCCGGCGGCTTTGAGACCTTCGGTAAATCGCGAGTAGCTCAGTCCGAGCGGGCGGACGGCTGCATTGATACGCTGAATCCACAGATTGCGGAAGTTGCGCTTCTTGGTCTTACGGTCGCGTGTGGCGTAGGTTTCGGCTTTGCGGACGGCGTCCTTCGCATAACGGAAATGCGTGGAACGGAAGCCGCGGAATCCTTTGGCTTTTGCCAGCACGCGCTTGCGGCGCTTCCTGCTGGCGGGGGAGTTGGTGGCTCTAGGCATGTGTCTTTGTCTTTGATCAGGCTGTTGTTGGGGTAGCGATGGTTTGCCTCACCTGTTCGAAGATCCCACGGAGCGGGATCAGGCAAATTCATCGTGGTCCTGAGTTCAGGACCGTGTGGTCGTCTTAGCGATGGGAGAACGGCATGTTCGCCTTGATTGCTTTGACATCCACTTCCGCCACGAGGGCGACTTTACCGAGGTTACGCTTCCGCTTACGGCTCTTATTCTGCAGAATATGGCGCTTGCCTTGTTTACGGCGCAGCACCTTACCCGTGGCAGTTATTTTGAACCGCTTGGCGTAAGCTTTCCTCGTCTTGGCGATACCGGCATTTTTGGACATAGGGGCGGCGATGGTAAAGGAGATGTCTCGTTCGGCAAGGTGTTTTTCACACTGCCGCAAAGACAATTGCAGCCGCTCCATACGCTTGGTCGCAAATATGGGAGTCAGAAAAACTCAAAATATCAAAAATTAAAGTTGTCTTAATTATCTCGAATTGCTAAATGGATCGGAATCACGCGGAAAATAATCATGACTTCCTCTCCCATCTCCTCCGCAACTCCAACTGCTCTCACTGAGCTTGAGCAGGGGCTGGAACATCTGAAAGTGGCCAATTACTACCTCAGGGTGGCGCTCGATCAGGTGGCCGATGGCGTGGTGATCGTTGAAAGCGAGGCCAGCGATCCCAAATGCGGCCCCAAGGTGCTCTTCAGCAATGCTGCTGCCGCCATGCTGGCCGGAGCTGACCCTGAAACAGGGCTGCGCGGCCTGGGCCTGAATGATCTTGTCGCAGGAGACAAGGATGCCGCGACCTTGCTGCAGAGCCTGCGCCAGGCCGTGGACAACGGTGGCTGTCATGAATGCGAGTGCCAGTTGCAAAGCCTGCGCACCCAAACGCCGGTGTCCTGCAAGTGGCGCGTGCGTGCCGTCTTCAACAGCATGCGCAAGCTGCTGAACTTCACGATTCTCATCAGCCCGTCTCAGGCCGCCACACCGGCCAAGGCGGAAACACGTCCTGCGGACGATCTGGACGCGCAATCGCTGCAGTTGCGTAAAGAAAACCTCGCCGCGCTCGCGCAAGGCATCGCGCATGATGTGAACAACCTTCTCGGTCCCGTCACAGTGCGCCTGTCCGCCTTGATCCAGCAGGTGCAGGAGCATCCGGCGCTGGCACAGGAGTTGCAGTTGGTGTTTGCCGGATTGAAACGTGCCAAGCAGTTCACCTCGCAGGTCGTCACGGCCTCGAGGGCCACGCCGCGCAAGCATGAGGCCACCGACATCGCGGCACTGGTGCGCGACACCGTGGAATTTGCCGGTGCAGGCTCAAATGTGCATGTCTGTGTGCGCAATGACGACAACCTGCGCCTGGCCATCGCTGATCCGGTCAAGCTCAGCCAGGTGCTGCAAAACCTCGTCATGAACGGCATCCAGGCCATGCCGCACGGTGGTTACATGGATGTGGAGGCACGCAACCATGTCGTTCCAGCAACGGGTGACGGTGTGCTCAAACCAGGATCGCATGTGCGCATCATCGTGCGTGATCGCGGCTGCGGCATCGCACCGGAAAATCTTAACCGTCTGTTCCGCGAATCCTTCACCACGAAGCCGGACGGCAATGGCATCGGCCTCACCACCTGCAAACGCTTCATCGACGAGATGGGCGGCGACATCCGCGTCACTTCCACGCCGAACATCGGCACCGAGTTCAGCCTGTATCTGCCCGCCAGCGGGTCCACCGGCACCACAAAGCCGGTCATTCCTTCAGACTCCGCTCCGGTGCCGCTCAAGCTTGGCAAAGGCAGGGTGCTCATCGTCGATGACGAGGATGAACTGCGCAAAGTCGCGCACATGATCCTCACCCGCTGCGGTTATGAAGTCGTGCAGTGCGACAACGGCCAGGATGCCGTGCGTATTTATCAGAGCCTGTTCCGCACCGGCACCCCGCCCGATGTCGTGCTCATGGACCTCACCTTGCGTGGCGGCATGAATGGCACCGAGACCGCCGCTGAAATCCTGCTCCTCGACCCCGAGGCACGCATCGTCTGCACCAGTGGCAGCGTGACGCAGGAAGTGCAGATGATTTTCCTCGAACGCGGCTTCGTCGGCGTCCTGCCAAAGCCCTACGAGGCCGGCGAACTCACGCAGGTCGTGCATCGCGTCGCCACGATGATGAAACGAAATTGAGCATGCGCGAGGCCGTGCCGGTGTCGATATTTCCCGACTCACATGAAAACACGCCGCCACTTCCTCTCTGGTCTCGCCACCGCAGCCGCCGCCACGTTCACTGAAACGCTGCGTGCCGCGCCTGATCCGAAAAAGGACATCGTCATCGGTCACGGCACGCATCGATATAAGGTGAACAAAGACTGGGTGCCCGCCGGTCAGGGCCGCCATCATCCCATCCTCAACTGCCACGAGATGGTGCAGGTCAAAGACGGCCGCCTGTTCATGATCGGCGATCATTGGGACAACCAGATGCTCGTCTTCAAGCCCGACGGCGCCATCCTCGACTCCTGGGGCAGCGTCTGGCCCGGCGGCCACGGTTTGACGCTCAGCAATGAAAACGGCGCGGAGTTCCTCTTCGTCACCGACAGCGGCCTGTGGAAATCCGGCAGCGGCGGCTATCGTCAAACCGGCCGCATCACCAAAATCGACCTCAGCGGCAAAGAAATCTTCTCCATCAGCCATCCTATGAGTGTCGGCGCGTATGAGCCAGACATGGTCTTCAATCCCACCGAAACCGCCATCGCACCCAATGGTGACATCTATGTCGTCGATGGCTACGGCTCGCAGTTTGTGCTGCGCTACGATGCCAACGGCAAGTTCATCCAGCGCTTCGGCGGCAACAAGGATGTCCCCGCCGATGAGCGCCTCAACAACGCCCACGGCATCGCCATCGACACGCGTCAGGGCGCCGACAAAGCCACCGTCATCGTCACCTCGCGCGCCGACAACTGCTTCCGACGCTTCACGCTTGATGGCAAGTATCTCGAAACCCTCGCCGTCCCCGGCGCGATGGTCTGCCGCCCCGTCATCGTCGGTCAGGAACTCTACGCCGGCGTCTGCTGGTCGAAAACCCCCGACATCAACAAGCTCCCACAGAACCCCAGCGGCTTCACCGTCATCCTCGATGCCACCGGCAAAGTCATCAGCGCCCCCGGCGGCACCGAGCCCGAGTATGAAGACGGCAAACTCCAGCCCCTCATGCAGGCCGAGCGCATTTTTGATCATGGGCACGATGTCTGCGTCCTCGACACCGGCGATCTCATCGTCTGCCAATGGAACGCCTTCCAGACCTACCCCGTGAAACTCGAAAAGCTGGCCGTGTGAGCAGGTTGATCCACCCCCGTGTTTGCGCAGCGGCCAATGACGAATGAGTAAATCCGAATGACGAAGGAAGCCCCAATGACGAAACCCTTGCCTATCACGCAGACATCATTCGCTTATTCGAGCTTCGTCATTGATTCGTCTTTCCACATTCGTCATTCGTCATTTCTGCCTCTTCGCCCTTCGCCCTCCGCCCTCCGCTAGAAATGAAGTATCTCACCATCGTGCGTCACGCGAAATCCAGCTGGGGCCAGCCTGGACTCGCGGATCATGATCGCCCGCTCAATGAGCGCGGCCAGTGTGCGGCACCCGCCGTCGCGGCGTTTCTGCATCGCACCTACTTCGGCGGCAACGGCACCCCTGCCCTGCTCCCGCTGCCGGACCGTCTCGTCACCAGCACCGCGTTGCGCGCCTTGAGCACCGCACAGATCATGCGCGAGACCTTCGCTCTGCCCGTCGATAAATTGCTGCTCGAATCGCGGCTCTACCTCGCCGAATCCGACCGCATCCTCGACGTCATGCGCAGCTTCGAGGAAAGCTGGCATCACGCCATGATCTTCGGCCACAATCCCGGCCTGCACGACTTCGCCGAGCACATCCTCGCCCGCGCCAACATTCCCAAAGTGCCCACGTGCACCGCCGTCATCATGGCCTTCCCCCACGAATTCTGGGGCCTCGCCGACTGGAACGAAGCCCAGCTCATCGGCTACATCACCCCCAAGTCCCTCGAACGCCGCTTCCCGGAATTGTATGCCGGCATCTCGCGCGAGGATGGGGATGATTGAAATCACCTCCGCAGCCGTCTCGACGACTCCGTATCGTAGAGCTGCCCCATCTGTTCGATCAGTTCTCGGACCTCTTTCACCAGTGCATGCGGCCCGAGCACCTCGCAATACGGCCCCCACTTCAAGATCCAGGACGTTACGTCTGCAAAAGATTGGGTCTGAAACGTGACCTCCACCGTTCCATCCCCAGCCTTGGATTCGGTGATTGTCATCCCCGGATGGCGGCGCTCCGCTTCTTGGATGATCCGCGCTGCATAGCCGAACATTTTTACCTTCACGTTCATCGGCTTGCCGTCGCCGGACCAGACGCCGTAGATTTTCGCCTTTTCCTTCCATTGATTGGGATCATCAAATTCAGCCGGACGCGTGAAGGTCTCATCAAGCAGCTCGGCGGTGTGGGTCCGCCACAGCATGAAAGTTCTGCTATCTTTCGCTTCCGTGCAGTGTGAGATGCAATGCCAGCGCCCCTCGAACTCAAGCAGGTGGTAGGGGTGAATGACGCGAGTGCGTGGCTGCCGGTCTTGGTTGCCCGTGTAGGTGATGCGCACCGCCCGTTTCTCAATCAATCCCTTCACCAGAGTTCGGAAGATCTGCACCAACCGCTTCGGCATGGGCAGTGCTGCGCTTGAAATGAAGTTGCTCAGCTCGTCATATTTCAAATGACTCTTCTCCAGCATTTCAAACGCCTGTGACAAGAGCACATCCGCTCCGGCGGAGGGGTCGAGCTTGTTCACCTCGTACAGCACTCCGCGCATGACCACAATGCTCGCTAGCATCTCCTCCCGTGAATTCAGCAACCCGCGCAGCTTGTCCTTCGACCCCGCGCAGGTGTAGCCGCTGGTTTTCGTAAAGGTGATGTCGATGCCCTGTTTCTTGAGGTAACCGATGTCTCGTTGGAGCGTTCTCACGCTTGCCTGTATGAACCCCTTACGCTTGAGTCGTTTGACCACTTCTTCTCGCGAGTTGGCAGCTCCCTTGGTCTCCAGGATGCCAATGAGACAGCTCAGTCGCTCAAGCATGGGCTTGGAGGTTCCGGCATGTGTTTTGCCTGGCTTGCGGGCGGTGGTAGGCATGAGTCTGAGATTATTTCGCGACTGGTTTTCACAGTGCCAGGATTTGGCACTGACCACCAGTTATCCTTGGGGCATGATCAAAACAAACCAAATCAATGAGGAGGTCTCCTTATTCAAACCCAAGAAGCATTCTTCGGAGGGTCAGGATATGGCACTCGGCAGGGGTTAAGGTTGAACTCATTCATTCCTAACCTTATGCAATACCTGCTCACCATTCTTTTCGCTGCGGCTGTCCTGTGTGTGCAGGCGCTGCTCATCATCCTGAAACTCACCGGTGAATTCACCGCCGGTTGGGGACTCATCCTCCTGCCCTGCTGGTTCGTCTGCGCGGTGATTGTTATCGCCCTGCTGATCTGGCTCTTCACCCTCTTCATGTAAAGCAACCACTGCCATGCACTCTCCCTTCCTCACCAAGACCGATTTCAAGGCAGCCTTCGACTGCGCCACCAAGCTGCATTATCGCAAACTCGGGTATCCCACCACGCTCGATGACAACGAGTACATGAAGTTCCTCGCCAACTCGGGCTTCATGGTCGAAACCGTGGCGAAGGCCCAATATCCCCAAGGAGTGGAACTGGTGGATGAACGAGATCCACTGCGTGCCTTCAGCCGGACGCGGGAACTTCTGATGGCAAACGACCATGCGGTCGTGTTCGAGGCCGCCGCGTTGTTTGGAAAGTTTTATGCCCGGATCGACATCCTGCGTCGCGAGGGCAAAACACTGCACCTGATCGAAGTGAAGTCATCTTCGATCAACGAGGAGGATGAGGAAGATGACGGCGGCTCCCCCTTCTTAAAGAAAGATGGGGATGTCGCCGCCAAGTGGATGCCTTATCTCCTGGATGTGACGTTTCAGCTTCATGTGCTGAGACTCGCATTCCCGGAGTTTGAGGTGAAGCCCTCGCTCTGCGTGATCAACAAAGGCTGCAAGGCCACGGACAACGAGACGCTGGCCCACTTCAGTGCCATTCGGGACAAGGACAACGCCAAGTCCCGTCCTAGTGTCCACTACTCGGGCAATCGTGAGCAATTGAAGGGCACGTCGCTGCTAACTGAGCGGGATGTGACGAACGAAACCAGTCTCCTCATGGACCGAGTGGTGAAACGGGCCGACGAACTGGCCGCACTGATTGGTCCCGAGGGTCAAGTTGTGCGGGTTCAGGAGCCGGTGGCCGATCTCTACAACACCTGCCGCAAATGCGAATTCCGCTTCGCACCCGGTAAAGAAAAGACACCTCATGGCTTTGCCGAATGCTGGGGAAGCATGGCATCAGTCCAGCCGCATATTCTAGACATGCACCGCGTTGGGCAGATCGGAACGACCAAATTCCCTGATCCCGTGCCTGAACTCATCCGCTCAGGGAAAGCCTCGCTGCTTGATCTCAAGGATGATCAACTCGGCAACGAGGGGGCTTATACAAATCGCCGCCACATGCAGTGGTCGAACTCATTCGGCAAGGGTAGCGAGCACTTGCCAATAGCACTTCAGAACGTGCTTAAGAGTCACAAGGCCGGTCCTGGTCATCCTTTTCACTTTCTCGACTTTGAAGCCTGTGATGTCGTCTTGCCACATCACGCAGGGCTTCGGCCTTATGAGAGGGTTACCTTCCAGTGGAGCTGCCATACGCTCAACCAGCAGGACGAGCTGACTCATAAGGAGTGGCTTAACACCGAACGTGATTTTCCTAACTTCACCTTCGCCCGTACACTGCGCGACTGCATCGGTGACACAGGCACGGTGTATGTGTGGTCGCCTTATGAGCAGACCACGCTGCGCAAGGTGATGGAGCAGATCGGGGAATGGATTGCCGCCGATCAAGGCGAAGCGCTGCGCCTGTCTGGCTTCTCCGAGGTTAAGCAGCTAAATGATCTCGCCGACTGGATCGACCAGCTTCTCGGCCCCGAAAACGCCAAAGGCAAACGTGATCATTCACCACGCATCCGGGACCTGCACAAGCTGGCTCTGGCGTACTATTTCCATCCTGAGATGTTGGGACGCACCTCCATCAAGGCGGTGCTGCCTGCCGTGTGGCGTCACTCATCGGTACTGTGGGAGAATCCATGGTTCACCAAGTATTACCGGGCGGATGCATCCGGTCAGGCGCTCGATCCCTACAAGACCCTGCCGGAACTGCCATTGGGTGAAGAGAAAGACGACGATGAGTCTGTCAAGGAAGGCACCGGAGCCATCCGCATCTACCAGGAACTCATCTTCCTTCAGGGACTCACCGAGGATTTCAAAAGCAATCGCAAACAATTGCTGCTGCAATACTGCGAACTCGACACCGCCGCGATGGTGATGATCTGGGCGCACTGGACCGGCTATGTGGGCGCTCAAAGAAGCAAGGCGAGTATCAAGCGAGAGATGCAACGGATGAGCCCGGAAAACCAAGCCCTCAGGGAGCAGCTTGAGCTTCATATCCAACAGCAGCAACTGCCCGAAAAGATCGCCTATGCCATGAAGCAGGATCTCAAGAAGAAGACTGACATGCTTTACTACAAGATACCAGTCCCACGCATGACTGGGCTGCCCGATCCGAAAACTGTTTTGATTGAATACGCGCAGTTCCTCGTCCGGGTTAATGACCTGACATTTTCGTCCACGTTATTGCGAATGTTAAACCGGCAGCAGAACCAGACCTTGCGCCGCCTTGCCCCGAGAACCGGCACAAACAAGGATGTATGGGACCATGTGATCCCAACTGGCTACATCGTTTCAGAGATCCTCCGTATGCTGGAAGCACGGAGCATCGGCGGTTTGACGCGGCTGCTTGATCTCTATGCCCAAGCGGGTCAGCGAGCGATCACCAAGGAGCAGGATGCAAAACTAAATGCGTCTGGGTTGAGAAACTCGATGCCTCATGGATGGGACTGGCGGAATGAGGATGCCGATCTTTTTGCACGCTACAAATGCGCAGGAGTTGATTTGAGCTGAACGGCGGACCGCCACTGGCAAAGGCGCGATGTAATTCACTGCGCAGTCCCTGCGGGATGAACTGCGCTATACCATTCTGCCGTTGAGTGCCATGATCTGGCACTCATGTTGTGCGAATGTTGGGCATGACACCATCCAACACCTCTGAAAGCGCCCTGCTCCACGCCCGTGACCCCGAAACCATCCGCCGACTCATCACGAATCAAAACCAGGAGCACACGCCCCACGCCTTCCGGGCGGGCCACGCCGGCATGGGCGACTTCAACCGCTTGCTGCCGGTGCTGCGTTCCCTGCCTGCCGCAGAGCTCGAACCATGGATGGATCTGATCGATGAAATGGGTGAGACGCACCGGGGCTGCCTGCCATGCAGTTGCAAGGTGCTGGTGTACTCCTTCCTCATCACCCGCGACATCCTGCCGGAGCGCAGCGCCGAGTACAAGAAACACTACGACCAGAGAATCACTCGCCACACTCCGCCCGAGGGCAGGGATTACCTGGCCGAAACCATCCGTTCCCTCCAAGAAGCTCCGGAGGGTCCCGAAGAGCGTGCTCACAAGATCAACTGGTTGATTACCCTCGAAGGCCTGCTCGCCCATCAGCAGCAGGGTGGCTGAGTTACGTTCCTCATCTCATCATCAAACACCATCACCCTGAATCATACGACCATGCGCATCATTGCCATTTTCAGTCCCCTTGGAGGCGTGGGGAAAACCACCCTCGCCGTCAATCTCGCGGCCAGCCTGGCCGAGTTGGGTAAACGTGTCCTCCTCGTTGATCTGGATGCTCAAGCCAGTGCCACCATAGCCCTAGGGCTTGCCATGGAGAAAGGGGGAAGCCTGTATTCGGCGCTGGTGGACGGCACGTCAGCCAGAGATGTCGTGCGCAGCACCCGCTTGCCGAACCTGTCCGTCATTCGCTCTCACTATGAGCTTGCTAGGGTGGATGTTTTCCTCGTCCAGCGCGGTCAACATCTGACCCGGCTGCGTGAGGTCATGGCGGAGTTGTGTGCGCTCCCGGACTTTGATTGCATCTTCCTGGACTGTTCACCCTCTATGGGCGTCATGACGAGCGCCGCCATGGCTGTGGCGGATGAATTGCTCGTCCCGCTCCAGCAGGGATTTATGATGTTGCCTGCTGTGAGCTGTTTGCTAGGCCAGATGCAGCAGGTCATCGGCAGCGGTCTCAATCCGGGACTGCATGTGGGAGGCTTTGTGATCAACAGGTTCAATGGCGATGCGGCTGAACTCGACAAGCTCGCCCACGAATTGCATGCCCACTCGGCACCTGAGGGCTCCTGCGATTTGGCATATCACACGGCGATTCCTGAGTCCACCGCTCTGGCCGAGGCTCCCAGCTACGGACAGACCATTGCCGAGTACGACCCCCAAGGACGCGGAACCGAGGCTTATCGCGCTTTGGCAAAGGAGTTTCTAGAACGGCATTTGACAACGTCTATCCATGGAATTGTTTCAGAACCACATGGTTTCCATGTTTCCTCACCCTTAAAGTAAATGACATACAAAATAAACCAGCCTCCTGCGGATTCATTTTCAAACGCAACTATGTTCGTCCAGTGTGTTGGGGGGAAAATCGGTGAAAATGAAAATCGGACATATAAAGCACGCGAAATATATGATTCACCTTGGTTTAAAAAGGCTCGGCACCATGCTGAGAAATCCAAGATTGAATGGTACATTCTATCTGCGAAGCACGGACTTCTTCATCCCGATGAAGAAATTTATTGGTATAATGATACGTTGAACGAAAAATCCGCTAACGAGAGAAAGATTTGGGCTGCAAAAGTGCTGGGGCAGGTTGAAGACAGGCTACCTGGGCGGAAACGCTTCATTTTTCTTGCTGGGGTTAAATACAGAAAGGCGCTCACGGCGTTGCTGTTACAGCGGGGCGATAAAATTGAAGTGCCGATGGAAGGATTGGCAATCGGCAAGCAAATGAACTGGCTGGATAATCACTAATTTGAGACAATTACCATGAGCAGACTTGATCACCTCACACGGTTTTACTCACTCCTTGATCGACTTGAAAGCAAGCTTGGAGGAAAGAGGAAGCTTTCTAATTGCAATGGCAGAATTGGATGGCCCAATAAAGGCATATACTTCTTTTTTGAGGAAGGTTTGTCGCGCAGTGACTCCGGATCAGGGCCCAGGGTTGTTCGCGTCGGAACGCACGGCTTGACTGTCACTAGTAAGTCAACGCTATGGGGAAGATTGCGGCAGCATAAAGGTGCTGCAAACAATGCCGGAGGAAATCATCGAGGGTCCATTTTTCGGTTAATTGTGGGAAGCAGCTTGAAAAATCGGAGTGGACACTCCGAACCGCACACTTGGGGTATTGGGAGTGATTTATCTTCTGCTGCCGCAAGGTTACATGCGCCACCTGAATCAATCAAAATGGGTGAGTCAGAGTTGGAGAAATTAGTGAGTAGGTTTATCGGTAACATGCCGTTCCTATGGCTTCGCATCGAGGATCCCAGTGGACCGGACAGCCTTCGGGGCAGAATTGAGCAAAATTCCATAGCATTGCTGAGCAACTACAACAAAACTCCACTTGATCAAACCTCTGTATCTTGGCTTGGGTTGCACTGTGATCGTTCACTCGTTCAACAATCGGGTCTCTGGAATAACAACCATGTGAATGAAGCTTACGATCCTCTATTTTTGGATGACCTCGAAGAATTGATCGCTGGCTTGTGATAGACCATCTGAATGCCAAAATCTGGCACTCATGGGTTGGTAAGATGCTGAATGACACCATCCGAATCCACCCAGCCTGCTACCACCAACCGGTCTATTTCTGAGCCAGGAAAAGCTCTAGGCTCATTATTTCGGGACATCTAGCAGCACATCTCCTGCCATGGAATCCCTTCACCTGACCACACCGCCGGAGTCAGTGCGCCCCGGCCAGCGCTACTGGCTCCGTGCCGACGGCGTAGCGTTCGGAGTGAGCGATCACTTGCAAAGCGCACAATACCTCAAGGCCGCATCGGACGAATCAGACCGGCCTATCCCCTGGGGATACGCAGACATGTTTCGGCATGGCTGGATGCGCATCCACATTGAAGACCACCGCATTTGGGCCGACGGCGCAGATGGACACACGGCCACACCTCCGCAGCAACAATGGCTCGACACCGCCAAGACGGCGCTCTCAAGTGAAGCTGGAACCCCGGCCGTGCTCAGTGCCATCGAACAGGCTCATGAAGTCGGCGCTACCACCGAACCGCAAACCGCACCCACACGCACGTTCCTCCAAAAAATCGGCTTCAAGAAGTCTTGAGCCGCAGAGATCAACAACCACCAACCTTATGCACCCAGACCTTGAACGCCGGGAAATCCTTGGCACCGCCCTCAACCTGATCCCAGGCTTTCATATGCTGAAGGCCCTGCCTGCGAATGAGCCTGTGCAACAAGCCCCGGAAACACCGGAAGATACTAGCGCCACGGACCTGCTGATAATGGCGAACACCGAGAAATGGTTCGCCAGACACGCCGAGCACTGCATTAAGCGCATCTCGTGGCAGGGACCCATCTCGGATTGGTCTGAGCAGCTCCACCAACACCTCGACCGTTTCCAGCAGGCCGCCGTTGGCGCAGATGGCGGCCCGGGAATGTGGATCACTCGTGCCCAAATGGACTCCCTGAACTGGCAGACTCAAATTTCCTCCGGCGCAACACCATGCCAGACCCGCTTGTTTGTCGCCACGATGTTCCTCATCGACATGAGTATCTTATGCCATGATGCCTCCGATCAAAGCGGCAGCACTACGTTTGCGGCGGTACTGAAATCAAAATACCCATCACTTCATGAGTCCCTGGTTGCTGCGCTACGAGTGTTGAATAACGACGAGGTGTTGCAGTTTGTTGATAGCTGTCCCGAAACGGAGGATGTTTTTCACCCAGCTGACGAGCGTGATTATGTGAAGCACGTTGCTTCAACGATCAAAGAACGGATTCTTTCATTAGCAGATGGTGGTCATCCTCACCCCAAGTCCTTCGAACGTGAGGATGGTGATGATTGAATCCACTCACCCGCCCATCCGTGGGCGATACTCACTCGGCCGCCAGCCGATCCAAGGGTTGAAGGTGTTGCTGAAGATGTAAAAAATCAGAGCACCTCACCCGCCTTGCACCGCGCCCAATCATCCGCTTCGATGAGCGCCCCAAGATCAGGATGCGCGACAACTTGATGAGCGGTCATGACGCGCTCGACCGTCTGCCAGATGCCGGGGAACGCGATTTTGCCGTTCAGAAAGGCATCGACGGCGACTTCGTTGGCAGCATTCAGAACGGCGGGCAGGGTGCCGCCGATGCTGCCGGCATGGCGGGCGAGGTTGAGGGCGGGGAAATCCTCCACGCGGGGCGCTTCGAAGTGCAGGGCACCGACTTGGGCGAAGTTGAGCGGCTTGAGGTTGTTCGGCACACGGTCGGGCCAGGTGACGGCGTATTGAATGGGGAAGCACATGTCGCTGTGGCTGAGCTGGGCGATGACGCTGTTGTCGGCGAACTCGACCATGCTGTGGACGATGCTTTGCGGATGCACGACGACCTCGATCTTGTCCATCGGCACGTCGAAGAGCCACTTCGCCTCGATCATTTCGAGACCTTTGTTGAAGAGCGTGGCGCTGTCGATGGTGATCTTGCGGCCCATGGTCCAGGTGGGATGCTTTAATGCCTGCGCGACGGTCACGCTCGGCAATTGCTCCGCTGGCAGCGTGCGGAAGGGGCCGCCGCTGGCGGTGAGCAGGATGCGCTGCACATCGCTGTGGCGATGGCCTTCGAGGCACTGGAAGATGGCGTTGTGCTCGCTGTCCACGGGCAGAATGTTCACGCCCTTGCGCTTCGCAGCCTCGGTGACGGCTTCGCCGGCCATGACGAGGATTTCCTTGCTGGCGACGGCGAGATGCTTGCCCTCTTCAATCGCCGCGAGCGCCGGGGCAAGACCTGCGGTGCCGACGATGGCGACGAGAACCATGTCGGCATCGCTCTGCTTCACGAGATCGATGAGTCCCTGCGCTCCGACATGCAAAACGACATCAACTGGCAGCAGCGCACGCGCTTTGGCAGCAGCGGCGGGATCGGTGAGCGCGACGTGCTTTACGCCGGTTTCACGGACTTGTTCGATGAGCGCTTCGACGCTGCTGTTGGCGGCCAGTCCAACGATCTGCATGCGCTCCGGGATGTCGCGCGCGACTTTGAGGGCGCTGGTGCCGATGGAGCCGGTGGAACCGAGGAGGAGGACGCGTTTGGCGGTTGGCATGCGGTGGATGGGTTTCGTCCTCGTGCTCGTTCTCCTACTCGTCCTCGATCATAGCGTGTCGAGGAAAAGTTTGGGGATCGAGTTGCTGGGAAGCGGCCTGAGCGTGGGTCGAAAGGGACGGCATGTGGCGGAGTAGCAGCATCGAGGACGAGAACGAGTAGGAGAACGAGGACGATTCACCGCGCGATGGCCGAAAGGTAGAAATAAAACACCGGAGCGGTGAACAGCAGGCTGTCGGTGAGATCGAGGATGCCGCCGATGCCAGGGAGCGTGCGGCCGCTGTCCTTGATGGCGACACAGCGTTTGAGCACAGACTCGGCCAGATCACCCGTAATCGCAGTCGCGCAGAGGATGAGGGCTAGAACCATGCCGTGCGGCCAGGTGATGGGAGCGATTTTTTCAGGCATGGCGGTCAGCAGGATCGCGGCGGCGGCAAAGGAGCCGATGAAGGCACCGACGAAACCCTCCCACGACTTCGCCGGGCTGATGTGCGGGATCATCTTGTGCTTCCCGAACAGCACACCGACCACATAGGCCCCCATGTCACTGAACTTGGTGACCATGATGAGAAAGAGCACGAGGAAGACGCCATTGCCATCGGCCCGGACATACAACAGCCGCGCGATGAAGCCGAAGAAGATGACCGTGTAAACGACGCCAAAGACCGTGTTGAAGATGCGCTGGAGCGTCAGCATGCCTTCGAGCTGGTGGCGGTAGCACAGCAGGAAGGAACCGTGAACGCTGGCGGTCAGCGCCGCGAGATCCAGCCACATCGGCGGTTCGGCATGCCGTGTCGTCGTGTACCAGATCACCGAGGCCCAGTAAGAGATGCAGATGACGAAACCGAGCGCGTTGAAGGAACGTGCGTGCGGATCATTGCGCAGCAGCCGGTAGTATTCCACGGCCCCGGCAACGCCGAAGAATCCCATGATGGCGATGATCAGCCAGGTGTTCTGCCATTGCAAAAAAGCGACGGTGAGCACGGTCCACAACAGCAGGGTGCTGAACAGGCGGGACGCGAAGACGCGGCGCTTGCTGGGCGGGGGCGGAGCTGCGGGTTGGGACATGCGGCGGGTTGGGAAGCAGTCATTTAGAGCGTATCCCGCTCGCTAGAGCAATGCGATTTCACGTTTGGCGTTCGTTCGTGCGCCGTTAGCATCATGTGCATGGCAGCCTACGTCATCCAGCCGGGCGATAATCCCATGGGCATCGCACGCAAATTCGGCATGAGCTTTGACGCCTTCAAAACGATCAATCCCGGCCTGTGCGATGCTAACAACAACTGCCGCATCCTGTTTCCCGGTCCAGGAGAGGGCACTTGGCAAGTGCCGCTCCTTGATCAAAACCCGCCTTCAAAGAACGCCCGCAGGTCATGCAGCCCCTGCCCTTCCTGGCAGACTTCCTTCAGATTCGCCACGGCGGCGGGAATGTGCTGCATGTAGTGCGGCTTGCCGAGGTTGCGGCTGAGATTGGCGTAAGCGCCCAACGCCTGCATGAGACGTTGCGCGGCGCAGAGGTGGAAGACCGTTCGCAGTTCGTCCAAATCAAGACCACGATGCGCGGCGTAGTAGCGCAACAACTCGGCGCGCTCGGCACGCGAGAGGGTCACATACGGATCATACAGCAACGAGGCAAGGTCGTACTCGGCACGGCCGAGGCGCAGACCCTGGTAATCGACCAGCCAGGCATCCTTACCGCGAATGAGCACGTTCTGGCTTTGGAAATCACGATGCACAAGGCAGCGCGGCAGTTTGGCAAGGCGACGGCGGAGCTGTTTGAGCGTTTCGTGCGCGGCACTGTATTCAGCGTGGCCGAATTCGCGCCCCAGATGCCCGCCGACGAAATGATCGAGGAAGTAGTTCTGCTCCCACTCGTAGAGCGCCTCATCGAAGGCAGGCTCCAGTTCGTCGAGATCGGCCTGCGTGAGGCTGTTTTCGTCCACGCCATGAAATTTTGCCGCCTCGCGCAAGGTGGCCTCGTAAAGCGGAAAACGCAGGCTCCAGGGCTTGTCGTTGAGCGATTGCAGGTCCACGCGGCCGAGATCCTCGAGCCAGACGCAGAGCCGCTGTTCATCAAAGGCGAACACCTGCGGCACATGCGCGCCGATTTTCGCCAGACGGCGTGTGGCAGGCACGAACTTCGGATTGTCACGCCGGGCCAGGGTGTAAACCATCAGGACCATCGGTTGGCGGCCATTCTGCCAGTTGAGGCGGTAGAAATGGCGGTCGGAGGCGCCTTTGAGGATCACTTCGACTTCGCAGGCGGTGCCCTTCAGTTCAGGAAACTGTTCGTGCGTGAAGAAAAGCAGGGCCTCGTGTTCGGGGAGCATGGAAACGGGAAATTAAGCAGCGCGCGCGACAGCCTGCCTTAGAAATCTGCATCAAGACACCGCCTTTCATTCCCACCTCACGGCGGCGGCAGCGGCACGTCATTCAGTCCAACAGGTGGAACCGGCATGGAAGGCGGTGGCAGAATGGGATTGTTCGGCAGCGCGGTAGTGCCAGGTGCTGGGTTGGGAGCGGCATTCAGCGTGCGGCGCTGCTGCTGCAAGGCTGGATGGGCAGCGGGAGCGGCCATGCCGGGTGCCTGGGTGGGAATCCCGGCGCGCTGGATGACTTCGGCAGGCGGCGCGGCATCGGGGTCGGCAAAGCTGACCCAACCGGCTTGATCACCCTTTTGCAGTTGGATGCGCGTCTTGTCCACGGACTCGCCGGGAGTCACTTTGCGGATCTTGATGCCCATCTCGTTTTCCGAACCGATGCGCGCCTCCATAACCTGCGAAGTCGTGCGGTCCACCAGCACGGCGACGACGCCGCCGTCGATCTCATAGATGCCTGAAAGGCTCAGGCTGTCAGCGAAGTTCGGCCCGGTGGGCGCATCTGGCGACGGCAGGTCCTTGGTGGTGAAGATGGAGCGCTCCCACAGGGGCGCAAAGTGCTCCAGCTTCGGAAACGGCACAGGCGTGGCACCCTTTTTCGCCTCTTGGGCGATTGAACTCGTCTTGATCAACATCGCCAGACTGAGCAGCAACAACTGGGTCGTGAGAGTTTTCATGGTTAGTTCGACTTGGTGACCTTGGTTGTGTTTTTCTCGCGGTAGAACTGCGTGAACTCGACCTCGCAGTTTACGGTCTTGTTGGTGCCGCTGGGGTTGATCTGCAGCCGGCTGATGCCGAGGAAGCTCTGCGGTTGCTGCAAGGCATGCAGCCACGCAAAGAAGGCTTTTTCCGACACGCCGGAAAGCGTGATCTTCACGGCGGCATGGTCAAAGTAGCCCAGCGTTTCATCCACCGGCAGACCGTCGGGACCGAGCACCTTCGCATCCTCGAGGAATTCCTTGCCGCCGATGCTGAGACCGAGTTTTTCGGCCTCGGCGGTGATGGCTTCGAGCAGCTTCGCGGAGGCCTCCTGGCGGCTGGTAAAGCCGGGCACCCGCTCCTCCAGCCAGCCGTATTTTTCCGCCCAGTCCGTACCCTGCGAGATGGCGAGGTTCATTTCCGCGAGGCGATCACGCAGCGAATCATTCTCCTCGCGGATGGCCATGTAGTTCTTGAACGCGAACGTGAGTCCACCGCCGCCGATGATGGCGAGGAACAGGAAGGCGAAGACGCCGAGCAGCACTTTTTCGCTCTTCTTCATTCGCCGCGGGCTCCTTTCATTTCAAAGGTGGCGCTGTTGTCGCTGGCGATGACCGGCGCGGGGATTTCCCAGTCGAAAGCACCGAGCGCCTCGATCTCGGAGGCCTCCTTGGTGTATTGCAAAGCAAGCGAGGCATTCGGCATGCGGCCGCGGATGCTGATGCGATCCGGCGTCCATTCCCAGTGCGTGATGCTGGCTTCCTTCGACGACTCCGGCTCCAGGCAATGCAGCAGCATCTGCTGCGGCCAGATCGTGGGATCAACCGCAGGCGCGGCCTCCTGCCAGGCCTGCTTGTGATCCATGACACGCGAGGCACGCGGCGTGAGTTCAGCCACCTTCTCACGCAGCATGTTGCGCTCCTGCAACGCGAGCGAGGTCAATGTGGCAACCAGCGCAATCGCGGCGGCAATCACCGCGCCAACGGTGAGCGCCATGAGACGTGTCCTGGCACGGCGTGACTGGCTGTGGCGTTCCGTGGTCAGATCCACCGGCATCAGCAGGTTGCCGCCGCGCGCGGGCATCGTCGGCGCGGGCATCTCGCAACGGTAGGCGGGCAGGCCGGTGGTGCGTTGGATTTTCTCGATGTCACCTTCTTCGAGCCAGAGCACGATGCTTTCGAGACGGCCCAGCACCCGCTGAAAGCTGAGCTGAAGGCAGATGTTGTTGAGTTCGCTCAGGGCATGCTCATCGAGCCGGCTGGCGGACAGCGGCGTGCAGTAGATGAGCTGCGCACCACTGGTGATGGCAACGACAAGGCGGTCCAGCTCACGGAAGATCGTGATACTGCTCTGCACCAGCGGATAGCAGGCGGCGTGCAGCATGACTTCATCCGGCAGCCGAGTGAGGTCGTTCAACGGCACGGGCTGGTCTTTGAGCGCCAGGATGCTGACCAGTTGCGCGCCATCCTTCTCATTGATCCCGCGGACCTGCACGCTGGCGTCGTCCTCTCCCGCCTTCACGCCCATGCGTTCGAGATGGAGCAACGCCATGCTGCGAAGGTGCTGGCTTTCGCCCTTGAGCCAGGCCGGAAGCATCCAAAAATGCGTGGCGGGCAGGGCGAGCACCCGACGCTGCGCCTCCTTGCCGAAACCAGCGGCGGCAGCGCCGTATTCGGCATTCAACAGGCATGCGGCACCTTCGGCGCCGGTCCAGCTTTGCCAGACCTTCGCCGCAGGGAGCAGCAGCTCGCAGGGTGGTTTACGTGTCTTTGCCATGAGCAGGAATTTCGCCGCGCCAGATGGCCTGGCCGCCTTGCGTGATGAGGATGAGTTTGCGTTGCAGAGGGCCGAGCGAGCCGACGCTCTCGATGCGGCGGATCGGCCCGGCAAATTGAATCCATTGCGTCAGTTGCGCGACGACCTGCGGGTGAAACACGCCGAGCATCTGCGCCACCTGCGGCACACTGCCGAGGCGCTGATCATCCTGCGTGCGCATGGCGCCATCGCGTCCCGCACGGAAAGTGAGCAGCGGTTGGACACGCTCCATCGGCACATCGGCGAGCAGAGAGATCAATTCAGGACGCGCATCGTTGATGTCCACACGACCATCGCCGAAGACGGTGAACCACTCGCGCCAGTCAGGCCGCTCGGCGTTGACGATTTCCATGCCGCGCACGTGCAGCATCTCCTCCACTTCCTTGAACGGACGATTGAAGGGCATGCCTGCGAAACCCATCTTCTCATACTCGCGCTTTTCAGCACCGTTGAGGCTGACGTTTTCATCCGCATCGGCCCAGTCCTTCAGTCCATCACACAGCGCGGCGACAAACTCCGGCTTGAAGCCCCAGCGGGTGAACAAACGACGCAGCAGCACCTTGTCGCCCGTTTGGACGAGGTGATTGACGTTCAGGCGGGCTTCCTCGGCCACGAGCGTGACGTTGTAGCCGCCGCCATCGTTCGAGGTGAAGTGCAGCAGCGGATCATCCTGCTGAATCGCCGGATGCCGGGCCACTTCGAGGCCCATTTCGGCGTAACGCTTGGCAAAAATGCGACCACGCATCATGCGGGTGAATTCGGTGTCAGCCTGCAACGCCTTTGCGCCCGAAAACATGACCATGCCCAGAATCGCAATCATCCAGAACACCGCGATGAGCGCGGAGCCGCGTTGGAATGACGCATGACGAATGGCGAATGACGAAGGAATGACGAATCCCGAATGACGAACACTGGACGTAGGTTGGGTGTGTCGTGCGGATGGCGTGTCGATGACAGCATGGTTGTAGTCGCACGACCGCCCGACTTCTTCGAGCGGCCCACGGCTTGCGGTGCCTCCCAAACCAGTCGGGCGGTTCGGCGAAGCAATGTGTGAGACAAAATGCAGGCTTTCCGCGCCGAACACACCCGACCTACGAGCTGTTTTGCTCGCCATTCGGCATTCGATCATTGGAGGTTCATTCGTCATGGTTGAACAGGAGCGGCGGCCGCAGGGGCTGTCACTTGCGAGAGGTCATTCGCGATCCAGAAGGTGTATTCGTGCTCGCGAGGGTCGGCGGTGAAGGCGAATTGGAGTTTCATGAACAGCGGCGGCTGCGGACGCTTTCTGGGGTCCCAACTCGTGAACCATTTCTTTTCGACAGGTTCATAGAACTGCCACTGCATCTGCTTGAGTCCTTCAAGAATGGGCAACTCGGCAATGGTGGTGAACTCATCCGGCGTGCGGGCTTTTTCGGGATGTTTGAGGTGTCGAACAACGAGACTGAGGTCTTTGGTGCCAGGATTGCGCACGAGGCCGAATTCGACGGCATCGGCGAGTTTGAGTGCACGATTCCAGACGAAGGGCATCTTGCCGCCAAGAATGAACAGGTTGCCGGAGGAGCCGCGCGCGGCTTTTTCGACGCCCACGCTGAGCTGGATGCCAGGCGGCATCGTTTCGAGGTAATCACGCCATTGGGTCACGAAGTTGCTGATGCGCGTCTCTGCCACACGGGCCGTGCTCATGGATTTACTGACCTGAATGGCCCCGTTGGCGATGCCATAGACGCCACCCAGGATCATGCCGATGAGGGCCATGGCCATGATGACTTCGAGCAGCGTGAACGCGGCCGAGGATTTTTGGAGTGCGGCTTCGGAACGCTGAAAGCGTGAAGCTGCCGCTTTGCGCAGGCTGCATGCGCATGGGAATGCCGAAGGACGCTCGAAAGCGGCAGCTAACGCAGCCGCAGTCCAAAGGTCAGGGGCGTGCGAACGCTCAAATCGGGCTGTGGGGCGAATACACATAGGTTTCCATGCTGCGTTTCATGCGCCGCGTGCGCCCGTCGGTGATCCATGCTTCGGCGCGGATGCGAAACATGTGGTCGAGTTCGACCTTGTCTTTGGTGATGAGCTTGACCTTCTCAATCGTGGCGCTGGCATCAATGCCGTCGGCGGTGGGATTGAAAGTGAGACTGGTGGCTTTGAATTCAGGCTGGTGCGCGACTTCCGCGAGCACGGACTCCAGCACGCGGAGCACCTGGGCCTCCCCGCGAGAGTCATTGGAGGTCTTGGCGATGCCCTCGATGGCCTGCGTCATGCCTACGGAGACAAGCGCAAACAGCGCAAGTGCGAGGATGACTTCGAGGAGGGCGAAGCCAGCAGATTTTTGGAGTGCGGCTGCGGCGCGTAGCGAAGCTGCCGCTTTCGACGGCAGGTGGAGACTTCCCAACACCTGGCGACGCTCAAAAGCGGCAGCTACGGTCGTTCCTCCCTGCGCAGCCGCAGTCCAAAGGGTTCGTGCTGTGCGGGTGTGTTTCATCCTTTGACCTGAATGGATTTGCGT
>JAYVIO010000338.1:0-3120 GCA_043770175.1 Verrucomicrobiales bacterium
TGCGAACGTGCTCATCTACGAGCGTTTGCGTGAAGAAATGGAGGCGGGCAAGACACTCGCCGGAGCGCTGGATGCCGCCTATGAGAAGGCCTTCTCCGCCATCGCCGACTCGAACATCACCACGCTCATCTCCGCTGTCATCCTGTTCGTCATCTCCGGCGGTCTGGTCAAAGGTTTCGCCGTCACGCTCATGATCGGTTTGCTGTCTTCGATGGTCGGCGCCCTGATCGTCACCCGCGTGATCTTCATGTGGGTGGTGGACAAGAACATCCTGACCCGCATCCACACCACGCGCATCATCCCTGACAAGATCTTCGACATCCTGTCCTCAGCGCCGAAGTTCATCATTGCCTCGCTCGTTGTCACTGCGATTTCCTTCGGCACCATCGCCTACAAGGGCGGCGCTGGCTTCGGCATCGACTTCCGCGGCGGCAGCCGTGTGGATGTGACCCTGACCAAGGGTAAAGACATCGCCGATGCCGAGTTTGACGCCCTGTTCAAAGGCCTCAAGCAGCCGGACGGCAAGGATCTCGGCAGCTACTACATCCAGCGCAAAAGCGACGCCACCGGTGCGCTCAACCTGAGCATCCGTTGCGAAGAAAAGAGCGGCCCGGTCATTCAGAACGCCATCAGCGGCAAATGGAAGAGCGACACCATTCTCGGCACCAGCATTGCCACCGTCGGCTCCGTCATCGGCTCCGAACTCGCCAAACAATCCATGTGGGCCATGTTCGTCGCCCTGATCGCGATCTTCCTGTATTTGATGATGCGCTATGAGTTCGCTTTCGCCCTTGGCGCGATCATCGCCCTGTTCCATGACGTGCTCATGGTTCCCGGCCTGTGTATTCTGTTCGGCCAGGAACTCAGCATCATCCACGTCGGTGCGCTGCTCACCATCGCCGGTTACTCCATCAATGACACCATCGTCGTGTTCGACCGCATCCGCGAAACGATCCAGAAAGGCACTGGCGGTAGCATGCGCGACATGATGAACGAGGCCATCTGCAAAACGCTCTCCCGCACGCTCCTCACCGGCCCCACCGCCCTTGCGCCGATGATCGTGCTGCTGTTCCTCGGCAATCCGGCCATGCTCGAGTTCGCCATGCCGATCACCATCGGCGTGCTGCTCGGGACCTACTCCTCCATCTTCATCGCCTCCCCGCTCGTGCTATGGTATGCGAAGAAGACCGGCACCAGCCTCAAGCGCCAGGTGCTCGACGCCCAACTTGAGCAGATGAAAGCCCAGCAGGCCGTCGCTGCTGCGGCCGTCGCCAGCGGCAGCAAGGTGTAAACCGAAAGCTTCGACTCATGACGGCAGGCGATCTACTGGTCGCTTGCCGTTTTTCGTTTCAGTCTCTCCAACCAGTGGCCTGATCGAGTGCTTCACGCACACTCCGGCCAACGATGATCGAACTTCATCCTGAGGATGCGGGGAAAGTAGCGCTGATCTCCTGCGCGAATGGTTTCACTGCCGCTTGACGGCATCAACGTGAACGCTGCTGAAACGTGGTCACAAAAAAGCGGGCATTGCCGCCCGCCTTTGTGATTCTTTGCTCAATTGTTCGCCGGAGTTGGATTTGCGGGAACCGCAGGCTTCACTTCTTCTGGCGGTGCGGCTGGCGGTGCGGCTGGCGTGCCTGGCGTTGGGGTTGGCGATGGCGATGGCGATGGGGCCGGAGCGGTGCCCGCTGGCGTTACGGCACCACCTTTTGGAGCGTTCGGATCATCGAGGACCAGTGTTGTTGCCGCCGCAGCCTGCGCCGCCGCATTTGCCGCTTTCTTCTTGGAGGCGGCCAGTTTGGCAGCGTTGGCTTTCGCCTTCTCAGCGGACTGCTTGAGGTAGGTCGTGTACTCCGGGCCGCTGCCGGTGATCGTCACCGGTGTGCCAATGGCCGTGTGCTCGAACAGGATCGGCGCCATCTTCGACGGCAGGCGGATGCACCCATGTGAGGCACGACGACCCGGCCTGGGGATCGGGCCGATGTGCATGCCCACACCATCGCCGGTGAGGCGCATGAAGTAGCTCATCTTTGCCGCTTCAAACCGGCCGCCGGACGGCAGCAAATCGCGTCCCTGCTTGAAGTCCGAGTTTACCAGCTTGCCGTTCGCATCGTAGCCCTTGCCATAGAGGTTGGAGACCTTGTCCTTGACCTTCTCCAGGATTTTGAAGCTGCCGGTTGGTGTTGGGAAACTCGAAATGCCACTGGCGACATAGGTCCAGCCGACCACTTCATCGCCGTGGTACAGCATGGCACGCTGCGCATCGACATTGATGACCATGCTTGTGATCGCTTTGCCGCCACCCGTCCATTCACCTGGGTACTTCCATTCGGCTTTTACCGGCTCCGGCGGCGGAGCCGGGGGCTTTTTGCGGAAAAACTGGCAGGAGGCCAGCGTCACTGTGCCGAGAACGAGAACGGCACGCGTCAGGGAAAGGGAGGTTTTAAAATTCACAGCGCCGACAGTAGTGGCCTTGATACGTCTGCTCAAGTTTCAGCAGGAACAATATTTTCAGCCAAGATCGAACAATTCCGCAGCACGTGAGATGAGCACGTCCGCTCCGCACTCGGTCAATTCCGCCTCGCTGCGGAAACCCCAGCGCACACCGATCGCTTTCATGCCGCTGCTCTTTGCAAACTGCATGTCGATGCCCGAATCGCCCACATAGGCCATTTCGTTCGACTTCAGCCCCAGAAACGCCGCCATCTCATGCGCACCCGCCGGGTCCGGCTTCCGCGGCACATCGGCACGCTGGCCCAGGATGTGATCAAACACCGCCGTGCCAAAAAAATGCTCCGTCATCGGCACCGTGAAACGATGCGCCTTGTTCGAGATCACGCCCAGCTTCAATCCCCGCGTCTTCAGCCCCGCCAGCAGCTCCACGATGCCTTCATACGGCCGCGTTTGCGCATTCCAAAGCGTGTCGTAATGCGCGCGATACTCCTCCACGCAAATCTGGATCAGTTCAGCGCTCCTTGCGTACTCGGGCAGCGCCCGCTCCACGAGCTTCTCCATGCCATCCCCCACCATCTGCTTGAACACCTCCTGCTCGCAGCGCGGATAACCCCGCGCATCCAGCATGCGATTGATCGACTCTGCGATGTCAGCGAGCGAATCGAT
>JAYVIO010000339.1:0-8532 GCA_043770175.1 Verrucomicrobiales bacterium
GGCGCTGGCAGGCGTGGCGGCCAGTATTGAGACGGCGTTGAAGAATCCGTCGCCAGTGACGCACATTGCACATGGTGAGGCAGCGGTGGAGAAGGTGGCCTCGAATCGCCGCATTCTGGGCGAGAATGGCAAAGTGGCGAAGATGCGGCTGAGCTCGACGAAGGATGCGGCGCTACGCGAGCTGCCGGAAGGCACGATTGATCCGATGCTCAAGACGATCAGCTTTTGGAACGGTGAGCAGAAGCTCGCGGCACTGCATTACTACGCGACGCATCCGATGAGCTACTACGGCGACGGCATGGTGACATCTGATTTTGTCGGTACGGCACGTGAGCGACGAACCAAGGACGATGGTGTGCCGCATGTCTATTTCACCGGCTGCGGCGGCAACATCGCGGCGGGTAAATACAATGACGCTAGCAAAGAAAGTCGCGTGCAGTTGGGCGAAAACATCCATGCGGCGATGGTGAAGTCGGAGCAGGCGATGAAGCGTATGCCGCTGACGAAGATCGAGTGGCGTGCGCGCCCTGTGGTGCTGAAATCCAACGCCGACTTCCCGGAGGAACGCATGCTGAAGGTGATCGAGAATTCGGCGGCCACGGCATCCATGCGCATCAGCGCGGCGTTTCGTGTGGGATTCATCCGCCAGAGCGCGGCGGGGGTGCCGATTCAGTTCACCAGCCTGCATCTGGGCGATGACGTGTGCCTGCTGCATCTGCCGGGCGAGACATTCATCGAGTATCAGCTCCTTGCCCAGCAACTGCGACCTGGCGGCTTTGTGGCGACAGCCAGCTATGGCGATGGTGGGCCGGGCTACATCCCGCTGGAGAAATCCTTCGCTGAAGGAGGCTATGAGCCGACACAGGCCTTTGCGGCACCGGAGTCGGAAAAGGTGATGCGTGAGACGATTGCTGAGTTGATCCGCGCGAAGTGAGTGGATAACTATCAGCCTCATGATCCTCGACACCCTCGACCACGCCGCCCTCTACGAAACGCTGAACTCACGCTTCGCGAAGACCTTTGCCTGGCTACGTAACTTCGACGGCACGCAGGCGCTGGGCCGTCACGACATTGATGGCGACCATTGTTTCGCGTTGGTGCAGACCTATGAGACGAAGTCGATGGAGAAGGCGAAGTTTGAGGCACATCGCAAATACATCGACGTGCAGTTCATTTACAGCGGCCGCGAAACCATCCTGTGGGCACCGCTGGCGGCGATGAAAGAGGAGACGATGGCTTACACGGAGGAAAAAGAGGCCGCGTTGTGGAAGTTGATCCCAGATGTGACGCCACTGCACATGAGCGGTGGTCATTTTGCCATCTTGTGGCCGCAGGATGCTCACGCGCCGTGCATCGAGTGGGAGAAACCGGAGCAGGTGCTCAAGGTGGTAGTGAAAGTGGCGGTGGAGTAGCAGTTTACCCCCACAATCCCTTCAAAACCTCGGGCTCCTTCACGCCGAGCGGGAATTTCTTGCTGAACGGATGCTCGGCGATGCCGGCAAACTGACGCAGCGCGTGATGGATGTGCTCGGGGCGGACGCGAATGCCTTTTTCTTTGTCAGTGACGAGCGTTTGCGGATTGAGCGGCACGTGGAGTTGTTTTTCATCGGTGGCACCGATGAGGCGGTCACCTTTGATGCCAGGGCCGATGAACATGATGGAGCCGACGGACCAATGGTCTTTGCCGTTGCCTTTGTTGTAGTCCGGCGTGCGGCCCATTTCGCTTTGAATGATGACGACGAGCTTGTCGCGAATCTTGAGTTCCTCAGCACGGCGGATGAAATACGCGATGCCAGCCAAGAACTCGGGAATGAGCTTCATTTGATCGACATCGTTGTTCGCGTGGCTGTCAAATTGGCCGATGCTGAGATTCGCGGAGACACAAACGCCCGCCTTGAACGATGCGAGCGCGATCTCGGCCTGCTGTGAGAGGCGTTCCTTCGGAATGCTTTTCGGAATGAAGGGCGTGACGCGTTGCAGGGCCTTGGAATTGACCTGCGCGGCGTAAAGCATGCTCTGGGCGCGTTCCTGACGCGGAAGACGGAGTTGCGAAGAGCGGGCGGCATTTTGCTCCTCCAGCGCACGCTCGATGCGGTCGAGTGCGAAGTCGTCGTGGTAAGGTGAGCGCACGTTGCCTTCGACGTAGTCGGCATTGGCAATGCGCTGCAACGATTGCGGATACGGCACGCGCGACATGGCGACGACGTTGCCCGTGTTCGAGTAATTACCAAACGTCAGAAACGAAATCGGGCACGTAGGGCCTTTGCAGGCTGCGACGAGTGCAGCAAAGGTCGGATACGCGAGGCTGTCGAGCTTGCCGGTGGCCATGTAGCGTGCGCCGGGCGAGTGATTGTTCACAGAGTAATCGAGACCGTTGAGCGTGAGCAGCTCGCTACCGAACTCCTTGTAGAAGTCCTCGTTGCTCATGCCGCTCTGGATGTGTTTTGCGTTGGGCGCGAACTTGTGGCGGCCATGCGTGAGGATATCGCCCTCTTTGTAGAGACGATTGATCTCGTTGATGCCCTTGGGGTCCATCAAATACGTCGTGTCCCAGCCGCCTGAGGCATTGAATACGACGTAGTAGGGCCCCTCGTAAGCTTCGTTCTCCTTGGATGCGCTGCGTGCGTTTGGACATGCCAACCCGAGTCCGGCGAGTGTGCAGCATTTGATGAAGTCGCGTCTCATGGTGGTTCAAACAGTGGTTCTTCGTTCAATCTATCGTCAGCACGCGCCGCAGCAGCTCCACTTGCTCGAGCATCGCCGCATCTGACTCGACGGCACCGCCGCGTCGATTGTCGGTGAGTTGTTCGCCCACGCTCCAGCCGATGTAGATGATGCGACCGCGACCAACCTTCGTCTGCCAGAGCAGACTGAAGCTCGCGCCACTGCCTATGATCGACTCGCCAGTCATCACCGAGACGGGCTGGCCTTTGGTCAGCCATGTGGGCGCGTCGCTTTTGAGGTGAGCGAGCCAAGGGTGCTTGGGTTGCAGAATTTTTGGTGCGTCAGGTTTTGCACGCGGCGGGGTGCCCAGAAGTTTGGTGAGGAAGGCTTTGCCGGCATCGGACTTGAAGACGTCGGTGCGCTGCGGGCCGAGCACGAGCGTGCCGCCAGCCTCCAGCCAGGCTTCCAGCGCGGTGATGTCCGTTTCGCCAAAGGAATCGGGCGTTATTTTTGCGCGGGTGAAGCTGCCGTCGATGATGATCCACTTTTTGTCTTTCAGCAGCGCGGGCGTGAGCGGCACGAACTCCTTTTCGTGACTCTCGACGATCGCTCCGCTGCGATGCAGCAGGTAGTCGTAAATGGGGGCATCAAAGGCAGGATACCCCTGCAAACTGAGCGCCCGCGGCGCGTCGGCACGCGGGCCGTGATCGGGATGATCGGCGGCGAAGCTCCATTCGAATGCGGGAGTCGCATCGCGGGACGTGACCGCGCGTCCGAACACATCCATGCGGCCCTGCACGCCGATGCGCCACGGCTTTTCACCGGCAGGAACCGCGCCGATGCCTTTGCCTTTGACCGGATCAAACCAGGCATGCGGCACCGCGACGCCTTCCACGTTGAGATTCGGAGTCAAATCAGCGTCGTTCTTCCAATCGCTTGAGTAGCTCGTGAACGCAGGATTGATCAGATGATTTGTCGCGGCGGCAGTGGCGGAGGCACGCGCCATTTTCGTTTTCCAGGCGGCGACATCCTGCTTTGCGGGATCAAAGGACCAGATCACGTTGCCTTGCGCGTTGAAGCGTTCGGTTTCCTTCGGCGCGGTGATGCCTGGCTCGCCGATGTCGGAGCAGAGGATATTGTTGAGCACCTGACGCGTGGTGCCTTTGCCCATCGCGCCACCGAGGCCAGGATTGCCCCAGTCGGGGCGCTCCACATGGCCGCCGACAATGGTGTTGTGATAGACCCACATCGGCTCCCAGGCGGGGCTGCCGTGATCGCCCGCAAAGCGCCCGCGGAAGTACGGCTCCTGGATGTCCTGCGAATCCTTCGGCCAGTGGTAATGAACGGGGCGACGGAAATCGAAGACATTGCGCGTGATCCACAAGCCGTCGCCGGTCTGCACACGATCTGGCAGCGTGATCTGCCTGCCATGCCCGACGCCGAACGCGAAGCTGGTAAGGCAGCGAGAGATGCGGTTTTGCCAGAGCTTCACATCGCCGCCCGCGACATGGCCGTCCCAACCGGTCGATGCAGTGAGGAAGATGCCGTCGTCGGTCATGTTCTCGACGAGGTTGTGATGAAAACGCACGCCTTTGACACAGCCGAGAAAAACACCGTCCTCGCTGTCGGTGAACTCGCTGTAGGCGATCTCGAAGTCACGGCTGTCAACGCCTGTGGGCATCCACGACGTGGCGGAAAGCAGGCGCGCCTCGACGCTGCGATACTTCAGCGCGCCGCGATACATCCACGGTGCCGACACGCCGCGACAGGCGCTGTGCACCATGCGGAATCCGGCGGTGTCCTTGATCTGAACCGCCTTCGCGCCGCCATACACGGTGACATTGTCGAGCGTGATGTCGGCGCAGTTTTCGATGAGCAATGTAGCCACCGCGCTGCCGCGAATGACGATGCCCTGCAAGGTCACATGACGCGCGCCTTGCAGCGTGAGCACCGGGCCGGAGGCAACAGTGGCGATGCACAGCGGCGTCTTTTGCACGTCGGTGACGCCGCGGTAGTTGTCAGCGCCGAGGCCGAGGAGCTGGGTTGGTGTGAGGCGGCAGTGAATGTGCCCGCTGCGTCCATCCTGCCACACGGCGGGACCGCAGGACACGAAGGCGGTGCCTGAGGACTTCGAGCTGATGTTCCACCACGGGTTGTCGGATTGCAGATCGCCGCGAAAGCGCGCGCCGTGCAGCGGGATCATCGAGTCAATGAAGCGCCCCATGACGAGCACTTCGCCGTCGCCGTCCTCCTCGCTGCCCGCCGGTTTGCTGAGCGGATACGTTTTCACCGAGCGGTATTCGCCGCGCACACCTCCAGCACACGGTTCCCATGCCGCGTCGGGGGAGTTCGCGAACTCTGGCTCGCCGCCGTCGAGGATGGCGAGTTCGCCGGGCCACGAGCGAATGACCAGAGGCTGCTTTCCGCTGGCGGCGGCGGTCACCGTGCTGTGCGTGTAATGAGCACCGCCGCGCAAGGCGATGACGCCGTGTTTTATTTTCGTGAGCGCATGGTTCAGAGTTCTCCACGGAGCGGCTTCGGTGCCGGGATTTGCATCGTCACCGTGCGCGGCATCCACGACATGCGCGCCGGCTGCGAGGGGCGGCGTCTGCTGCGCCAGCGGCAAAGGACGCATCGGCGGATGACTGTCGAATGATTCGGCTCCGACGAGAGACGCGACGCCGAGGAAAAAAATGAGCGCGGTCTTCATGCGGCTGCGGGGCTACTCGTAAAGGAAGTCGTGCTGGCGCAGGAGATAGGTCACCACGCCGCGCCAGGCACGCACGGTGTAGTCAGGATCGGGAGAGGGTTTTTGATCCGGCGCCGGACGGCAGTAATAGCTCTCCTGTTTCTCCAGGCCCTTGTGCATCGCGGCGTCCGTGAGAATGCCGGTGAAGAGCGCAAACGAACGCTCCACCTCTGATGCCTCCACGCGGCCCAGAATGCGCTGGTGCAAATGCTCAACGGTCTTGCGAATCTTCGCGTCGTTCTCTGCGTTGCCTGGCAGGACATCAGGCTCGATGTCGCGAAACAACAGTCGCTCCGACCGTGGGCGGCTGAAATCGAGCGCGGTCGCTTTGCAGGCGACATCGTTGGACATGATGCGCTGGATTGCACCCATCGCGCCGCTGGGATCGGTGGCGCGCTCGGTGACTTCTTTGGAATCGATGCCGCCGTAGAGCATGCCGAGGCCGCCATCGTTGCTGTGCAGCCGCCCCCAGCCTTTGCCGAAGATGGCGGTGAGTTTGCGCTCGACCTGCTCGGGCGCGAGCATGCGCACGATGCCGATGTCGTCCAGCTCGGCCTGCCGCGCGGGATTGAGCGCGACGGTGGTGAGTCCGTCGGCGCGATAAAAGTCGGAAGCGACCCAGTCTTTGAAAACGTTCTTCAAATTGAAGCCGTTCTTCGCAAAACGCGCCGCGATGGTTTCGATGAGCGCACGCTGTTCCTGGTGCGCTTTGAATCTGGCGTTGAAGAGCGGATCATCGAGATCCTTCGGCGGCAGCAAAACTTTGCGTCCCGTGAGGATGTAATAAACGTGCTCCACCATCGCGACAGCGAAGCGCGGATCCTTCGCAGTGCGTTCGCCCAGCCATTGCAGCGAGCGCCAGCGCTCGGCAGGAGGCAAATCCTCGCCCTCGTAGCCAGCGCCGAACATGTCGGTGAACCAGCCATCCTTGCGCCGCCCATACACGCCCTGGTCGGCGAACTTCCAATAGTCCTGAAACATGCCGGCGACAGGATCGAGCGTCCGGTGGCACACCACACACTCGGCAGCCTCCATCGTCGGCACCTTGTACTTCGCCTGAGCGGCGGCGGCATCGGAGACGCGTGCGGCCAGTTCCAGCACATCGACACCGAGGAAGTGCTGGTAATACATGCGCGCCCGCAGCCGGTTGCGATTCGTCTCCGTCGTCGGGTAGCGGCACAGATATTGAAATGTGCTAAGTAGCCCCGCGTGCGGATAGAAACCTGTCGCCGACTCTTGATCCTGATTTTTTGCGCGACCCTTCAGCGCCTTGAGCTTCACCGGGATGTATTCAAAAGGATCATCCGGGTTTTTGAACTGCACCTTGATCTCCTCGAAGATGCCGTAGCCGCGCGCGCCGTAGGGCGAAACCATGAAGTAATCGGCGGTAACAATCTCGGTGAAGGGCTTTTCATGGCGCACGATGTGCTCGATGAGTTTCATCGGCTCACCATGGAGCGCCTTGCGGTAATCAGCCGCCATCTTGTAGCCCGCCTGCCTGCGGTCCTTCTCTTCAGGGATGTCTTTGAATTCCCACTTCTGATACCAGTGCCGCAGCGGGAAATGATCATACGACAGGAAGGTCTGATCCGCGTTCCCATCCGCGCCGAGCGTGAGGAAGATGTCATTGAAGCCCTCGCGCAGCCGGTCGTAGAAGGCGTCTTCCTTCATCACCGCATCGAGCACCTTCGACATCGCATCGGGTTTGCCGAGAGACTTGATCTCCGCGTCGCCCGGCAGACGACCCGCCAGCGACAAGGTCACGCGCCGCAGCAGGCGCTGATCATCCAGCTTCGAAACGCCCTCAAAAAACGGTGGTGCGTCCTTGGCGGTGACCGGCGGAGTCGGAGCATCCGTCTGATGCACAAACTTCTCCAGGATGCTATAACCGATGGACCCGGGTTTCAGCACTTCCTCGCCCTCGTGGTCGAGCTTTCCCGTGGCTTTGAGCAGCAAACGCGACTCGCCGTCCTTCAGCGACTTCGCCATGCGTGCGAATGCCGCCTGATTGTGAATCCGCGAGACATGCCGCCCCGGAGTTTGATCACGCGCCGGGTCCTGAAGCACGAATTTGCTGTCCTCGGCATCGCCTCCGGCCTTGTGGCACTTCAAGCAGGAGTGCGCGCCCACTTTGGGCCAGACTTCCTCGTTGAAAAACGCATCTGCACCCATCGCTCGGATCGCAGTCATGATCAGCAAGCATGGCGCTAACAGGAGGCGGGTGGATCGTTTCATCGGGCAGTGTTTCAAACGTGCGCGACCGGAGATACTTTCCCCGGCAACAGGCCGCCACTTCATCCCGTAGGTTTGTGCCCCTGATGAAGCTTTCCCCCGTTGTTCTCCTTTGCTCCCTCGTCGTGTCCGCACGCGGCGCGGATGCCGTGCTCACGTTTGAAAAAGACGTGCGCCCCATTGTGAAGGCACATTGCACGCATTGTCATGGCGAGGAAGAAAAGCCGAAAGGCAAGCTGGACCTGCGGCTGCGGCGGTTCATGGACAAGGTCTTCGTCGCGGGCGATCCGGCGAAGAGCAAGCTCGTCGAGATGATCCGCAGCGGCGAGATGCCGGAGAAGGGAAAACCGCTCGCGGAGGCGGAACTGGCCGTCATCGAGAAGTGGATCGCCCAAGGCGCCAAGACCGCGAAGCCAGAACCGCTCGCGCTGGCACCCGGTCCGATCATTTCAGACGAAGATCGCGAGTATTGGGCCTTTCAGTCGGTGAAGAGGCACGCTTTGCCGCAGGTCAAAGGTCAAGAGTCAAAGGTCAAGAATGCCGTCGATGCCTTCATCTTCGCGAAAGCGTCCGAAAAGGGTCTCACGATGGCCCCGGAGGCGGATCGGCGCACCTTGATCCGCCGCGTGACGCTTGATCTCACCGGCCTGCTGCCGACGCCGGAGGAAGTGGAGGCCTTCGTGGCTGACCAATCACCACTGGCCTACGAACAGCTCGTCGAACGTCTGCTCGCCTCGAAAAACTATGGCGAGCGCTGGGCGCGGCATTGGCTGGATGTCGTCGGCTACACGGACTCGAATGGCTTCTCCGAAGCAGACAGCGTGCGTCCTCACGCATGGCGCTACCGCGACTACGTGATCCGCGCGATGAACGAGGACAAGCCGTGG
>JAYVIO010000340.1:0-25091 GCA_043770175.1 Verrucomicrobiales bacterium
TGGAGTCGATGATGTCGCAGATTGAAAAGCCGCGCAATGTGCGGCAAACAACTGGCGGGCAGAAGATGACTGCGCCAGGCAGGCGCGGCGTCTGTCGAAAGAGCGGATGCTGATGGCATACGTGCATTTCAAGTGGCTCTGCTGCCCGCGCTCGTGCCCCCCGTCCGGTGGTCACTCAAACTCCTGACCAGCGTATCAAATGAATCTTGTTTTGACACAAAATAGCACTATTATTTGTGTCAAATAATCCATGTCAAAGCACGCCACATCCACCGACAGCAAGGTCCTTGATCGCATTCACGGTCATGGGCGTGGGTGGGTCTTCACTCCGGCGCATTTGACCGACCTCGGGACTCGCAATGCTGTCGCCTCGGCCCTCAAACGCTTCAAAGCCGAGGGTATCATCCGCCTGATCGCTCGCGGACTCTACGACTACCCTGTTCGGGACCCCGTGCTCGGGATCGTGGCCCCGTCGGCTGATGCCATCGCCCGGGCTTTGGTCGTCCGTGATGCCATTCGGCTCCAGCCTTCCGGCGCTTACGCTGCCAATATACTGGGACTCTCCGAGCAGGTGCCATCCCGCATTGTATTCCTGACCGACGGCCCCGCTCGCAAAGTGAAGACCGGCAAACGCGAAATCCTGCTGCAGCACACCACGCCGCGCAATATGGCCACTGCCGGCAGAAAAAGCGGCACCCTCATTCAGGCATTGCGCTATCTGGGCCAGGAGCAGGTGGACGATCAGGTGCTCGCCATTCTCCGCCGCCAGATTGCGGATGCAGACCGGTCCGCCATTCGCAAAGACCTGCGCCACGCCCCGGCATGGATCGCTGATTTGATGCGCCCGCTCACCGACCCCAAGCCCGAAGCATGAACGCGTTTCTCCAAATGCCCGCAGAGCGGCGGCGTCTTGCCTTCCAACAGGTGGATGCGTCCATGGGGCTGCAGGCCTTCAGCGTCGAGAAAGATTTCTGGGTCTGCTGGACCCTGCGGGAGCTCTTCACAATGGCCGGTATCGGCGAGCATCTAACCTTCAAGGGTGGCACCTCACTCTCGAAGGCGTGGAAGCTCATTGAGCGCTTCTCCGAGGACATTGACCTCATCGTGGACAAGGAAGTGCTGGGTTTTGGCGGCGATGCAGCGCCGGACAAGGCACCCAGCAACAAGCAGCGCAAAGCACGTCTGGAAGCGCTGATGGAAAGCTGCCGCCGTTGGGTGCAGGATACCTTGCAGCCCGCGCTCGCCGTCCGCATTAGTGAGGCTCTCGGCCCGAATGGCTGGAAGCTGGAAGTTGATCCTGACATGCCTGATGGCCAGTGCCTGCTGTTTCACTATCCGTCGGTCTTTCCAACCGGCAGTGCCGGTTACGTGCCGCCGCAGGTCAAGATCGAACTCGGTGCCCGTTCCGACGACTGGCCGCATGAGGGGAAATCCATTCAGCCCTACGTCATCGAGCACTTTCCGGCCTTCGACCCCGATGCCGCCTTTCCTGTCCGTGTCCTTGCAGCCGAACGCACCTTTTGGGAGAAGGCCTGCCTGCTGCACGAGGAAACGTTTCGTCCTGCCGACAAGCCGCGCAAGCTCCGCATGGCCCGGCATTACTACGATCTCTGGTGCCTGCTCCGGGCCGGAGTCGGCGAGCGTGCGCTGGCGAATACGGCGCTTTTTCAGCGGGTCGCCGAGCACCGGGAAATTTTCTTCCGTTACTCTTGGGTGGACTACTCCACGCACAAGCCCGGATCCTTCCGCCTTTCGCCACCCGCGGATCATCTCGCCAACTGGCGCAGCGATTATCAGGACATGCTCGGGCCGATGTTCTTCGGCGACACGCCCACGTTCGAGCAGATGATGCGTGCAGCGGCGGAGTTTGAAACGACCTTCAACGCCACTGCATGACGCCGCCGGCTGCTGTTGACCAACTACGAACTCGGCTCCAACACGTTGACTCCCTCGCGCCTCACGCTCGTGTCGCCCTCCGGGCAGCGTGCCGCTGTTTGCCTTCGGCTATCTGCACTGCGTTCCGGTTGTCTCGGTTCGCGCCACTCACCTCGGCTCACCGACACCGCCCCGCAACTTTTTGCCGGGGAGGAGATGGGTGAAGATGCCCTGCGAGTGCTGAACGATTACCGCAAACTCCTCGCCCGCATCAGCACCGACGTGAAAGCCGAACTGCCGCATGTGCGTGCCGCTGTGGCGTGGTCGAAGCGGGTTTGAGCGGGAAGGTGTGTTCCACGTTGACGTTTCTGATCAAGCGCCTGAAATATCGGGCACGTGTGCGTGATCACCCTTTTTGGTGGCTGTCATGCTTGGCTAAACACTTTAACTGACAGATATACCGATCAAAGATGTTGCTTAAATGGGCCGTGGTTGTTAAAATTGCCAGTCACAGGCTTTGATGCCTGATTTATCATGCAGCCATCCCCTTTAGCATCTCTGGTCACTTTTCACCGCAAGCGAGCCAAGCTCTCGCAGACGGAGCTGGCACGTCATGCTGGGGTGAGTCGCTTTGTGGTGCAGGACATCGAGGCGGGTCGGGATCGCACGACCTGGCGCAATCTTCTGGCTGTGCTGGCCGTGCTGAATTTGAAGCTGGAGCCGGAAGGCCCGCTGGTGGCGGAGTGGCGGCAAACGCAGATCTCGGAGGAACCCAGGCCATGAGCGAACCGAGCCGCCGAGCACGGGTGACGCAGCACGGTGTGATCGCCGGGGACCTGGAGTCACTGCCTGCGGGCGGCTGGCAATTTTGCTACTTGGAATCGTATGTTGGCGAGCCAGTCTCACTAACGCTGCCGGTGCGGTCGGAGCCCTATGTTTTTTCGAGTTTCCCGGCGGTGTTTGAAGGTCTGCTGCCCGAAGGTCCGCAACTGGAGGCGTTGCTGCGTCTGCACAAGATCGACCGTCACGACAGTTTTCGCCTTCTGGTGACGGTGGGGCGTGATGTGGTGGGATCTCTAACCGTGGAGGAGGCGACCTGATCTCATGGCGGTCTGCCCTATCACTCTGGATGAGATTCCCGCTGGTAGCGTCTTTTCAGCCGCAGGACTGCGCTCGCTGCATCCACGCCTGAAGCTACTGGCGGCGCTGGAACTGACCCATGAGGAACAACTGCGGCAGGCGCGATTGCGTGCGGACAAGATGTCGGTACAAGGCGTGCAGCCGAAGCTCTCGGCGGTACTGAACGTCGCTGCGGGCAGGCTGGAGATCGTGGACACGGGCGGACGCTTCATTTTGAAACCCAATCCGCCGCCCTATGTCGAGGTGCCGGCGAACGAAGCGTTGACGATGACGATGGCCGCCGTGGCGGGCATCGACGTGCCACCACATGGACTGGTGCCCGCCGTGGACGGGAGCTGGGTGTATGTGGTGAAGCGGTATGACCGCACGGGACGCTCCAGCAAAGTGCATGTGGAAGATTTTGCCCAACTCTGCGGCGAAACCCGTGACACGAAGTACAACAGCACGCTGGAACGGGTGGCCAAGGTGGTGGAGGATTTCTGCACCTTTCCGGCCATCGAAAAGGCGAAGCTGGCCCGCCGGGCGCTGTTCTGCTTCCTGACCGGTAACGAGGACATGCACCTGAAGAATTGGTCACTGATGATGGACCAGGGACGTGTCACTTTGTCGCCCGCTTACGACCTGCTGAACACGACGGTGGTGCTGGAACGTGCCATCGAAGAATCGGCCCTGCCGCTCCATGGACGGAAGAAGAACCTCACCAAGGCGAACTGGCTGGACTACTTCTGCCAAGAGCGCCTGCAACTGCCGGATCGTATTCTGGCAGGCATCGTGAAAGATCTGTCGGATGCCGTGCCGCGCTGGCGCGAACTGATCGGGCGTTCGTTCCTGTCACCAGCGGCACGGGAAGCCTACACCCATGTGCTCAATGACCGACTGGAGCGCCTTGGCTTGGCCACCTGATGGCTCAACAACGACGCAGCCTTGAACCTTGGAGATGCCGAAGACATGCCCGCCGACAGCTTTGAAGGGAGATTCGCCGGCCTGTTGCCGCCAAAGCCGGTGGACGAAAAGACGTGGCAGATGGGCAAGGTGCTGCTGGAGGCGATGGGCGTGAAGGTGACGCCTTTGAAGGGGTGGTGTGAGCGACCTGCGAAATCAATCCTCAAACCACCGCTTCACGGCCTCAGGTCTGAAGCGCACCAGATGACCCAATTTGCGAAAAGGGAGACCTTGTTGTTCACGCAGCGTGGTGACGTGACGCACGTTACATCGCGCATAGCGGGCCACGTCGTCGAGGAGCGGCTGGATTCTCTGGTTGAGACGGTGGGATCATGAACAAACCCGTTACTTACTGATTGAAGATGAACTGCTGTGTGTTGATCAGTGCGTAGATCAGGTCCTCCACGGTGCTGAGGCCCTTGTCCTGGGCCTGAAGGCAAAGGCTCTTTTCCTTGGCGGTGGGCTTGCGTGAAAGCACGGCCATATAAGCGGCGTCGATTCTTTCGTCGGCAGACCTGGCCTTGCCCACGGTGAGCATGAGCTGTCTGTAGCGGTGAAGGATCTGCGGCAGGAGCTCTCCATTCATCAATGCCAGTGCCTGGGGAACGGAGGCATCACTGTTGCTGTTCTCAATGATTTCCCGGTCGCTCTGGCCAAATTCGCGCAGGTAATGGCCGCGCGGGGCGGGGCTTTCGATTTCCGCAGCGCGCAGCCACTGCCGGGACTGCTGGGCCCGCGAACGGAAGTAGTCCCGCCACTGCCTCCGGGGGATGGCATAGTACGTGGCCTCTTCGCTCCAGGCCTTTATCTCAGCTTCGGCGACCTTCGCCTTGGTCGTCTTGATCTTGCCATCCCCAGGGGCCATGGTGCGCCCGCCGTTGGCAGCACCGGCCGCCTGCATGTCGGCACTGGGGGCGGCTTGAATCGGAACCTCACGATTGGGTTCATAAGCAATGGTCTCCCAGGGCTTGCCGGTGACCTTCTCGAACAGCTTTTTTTGGCCGGGAATGATCACTTCCGTCATGACGGTGCGGCGGGCATTGATATAAAGGGCAGTGATCTCAAGGTTGATGGATTTGATTTTCGCATTGCACTCAGCAGCGTGGGCGGTGGCAGCCTGTTTTTCAGGTCCGGTGGCTTTGGCGGCGATGGATTGGTGTTTTTTGGCCTCATCGCGGGCCTCCGCCAACAGCTTCTGCAAGGCCTCCACACCTTCCGGCTGCTCCTGGTACTTCTTGGCGGCCACTTGAATGCTCTTGAACGTCTCAGCCGGACTGGCGACCTTTTCCACGGCCAGCCTGCGCTGCTCCAAGTATTCGCGGGCGGTCATGTTTAGCATGTCGGGACTTGGGTTGATCAGCGTCACAAAGCTGTCCCACAGCTGCTCGGCTGTCATGCGGCGCAGCAGCGGGCCCGTGAAGTGGCAGGCAGTTCCGGGTGCCACTTCCTCATGGGAGGCTTGGCGCTGGTAGGTGCTCGTGTTGAAAAGGATGCGCAGATACGCCTTCATGTCGTAATTGAGGCTCACCATCAGCTTTTCAAGATGGCTCAACAGTTCAGGATTCACCGCCACGGTGGTGTCCGTGAGATCGTCGAGCGGCTCGATCAGGGCGAGTCCGAAGGCCTTTTTCCATAGGCGATTGACCACTACCTTGTTGAAGCGGTCGTTCTCGGGATTCGCCAGCCAGCGTGCGTAGGCCTGGACCCGTGTTTCACCCGGCAGGGGAGTAAATGCATGCCCCATCATGGCAGCCGCTTCCACGACGGATTTGGGCTTCGCATCGTCATACTTGTAATCCGGTGGCAGGGTGACCTTGCGCTTCTCGTCAAAGGTCACCTTGGGGTAGCGCCCGAAGCCACGAGGCTCGCTCATGGCCTGATTGTAGAGACGCTCAGCCTGGAGCAGGTACTCCTCAGCCGCCCGGCGTGCCCGCCCCACTTTCTCCACCTCCGCCCAGTAAGTGAGGCGGTCGGCCTCGGTGGCCGTGTATTTGGGCCATTCAGGGTGTTTGAACGTGGTGCGAATGGCCATGTCTTGATCACGCAGAAGGTCGCTGATACCGCCCGTGAAACTGCCGCCGAAGTCTCTGATCTCCACGCCAGAGGTGAAGGCCGCCATCTCGTAGAACTGCCTCTGGGTCCACTTGTCAAAGGGGTGATTGTGGCACTGGGCGCATTCGATGCGGGTGCCCAGGAAGACTCGCACCGTGCTCGCCATGTTGTCCAAGGGCATGCCACGATCACGTGTGTAGTAGCCAATCGCACCATCGGACCAGGCCTTGCCCTCTCCGGCGACCATCTCCCGCACGAACATGTGGTACGGCTTGTTGCTGCGCAGCGCATCCTTGACGAAATGAACATACGCGGGGCCTGTTCGCTGGCCCTTGGATTGCACACGCAGAACATCCGCCCAGTAATGGAAGTAGTTCTGCACATAGCCCTCGGAACCGAGGAGCTTGTCGATCAGTGCCGCACGCCTTCCTTCTTCTCTGGAAGCCAGAAAATCCTCAGCCTCACGCGAGGTGGGAATGCGGCCCACCACATCCAGATAGATGCGGCGCACAAAAACACTGTCATCCGCCGGGGCGTTGGGCGTCAAGTTGTTAGCCGCCCAGTCCCGCGCCAGAAGCGCGTCAATTGCATCGGCGGCGGCGTAAACTTTTGGATCGGCCCGGGCGATCGTCCCAAGCCAAAACGTGACGATCATTGAACACGCCAGGAGGCTTTTCATGCAAGGTGAAACGCAGAATAAAATCCTAGTGTTTCAGACGGTTGCGTCGCCTCGCATCTTGTGGAGCGGCACTCCCTTGCCGGAACCTGCAAGCACAAAGACCAAGTTGCTCCCTCGGTCGCCGTCCGGTGCTGCGGAATCATCGTTTACCAAGGCGCAGCATGACTGGGTGGCCGTGATGCGGGCCGGTTATTTCGCCGATCGCACCCACCCGTGGGAGCGGTGATACGGGAACTGCGCAGGGTCAATCCTCAAACCACCGCTTCACGGCCTCGGGGCTGAAGCGCACCAGATGACCCAGTTTGCGAAAAGGGAGACCTTGTTGTTCACGCAAGGTGGCGACGTGACGCACGCTGCATCGCGCATAGCGGGCCACGTCGCCGATGGTCCAAAGCGTTTCTTCGGCAGGAGATTCGGTGCTCGTTGAGGAAGCAGGTGAGGAGAGGGCAGGGGAATCGTTCATTGCATCCCTGTGCAGGTGTCAACCGAACGGCACTGCTCGTTGCGCAACAAGGTTGGTGAGCAGGGGCCACAGAGCAGCATGACAACGCATGACAGCACCGCTGCACCTCGGGTTTTGCACCTGTCACTTGCACCCTCAAAATTCACCACTGCCTTCATTCACGAATCGGCCGAAACCAGCAGATTCTCGGTCTGCTGGATGAGGGAACTTTTGCGCTTCAACTGCGCCTTTGGTTTTGGGAACTGGTTGCACCCTCGGACACCCCCGATGCTGATTGAGCATGCTTCCAAGATGTGGCAGGACAAGATATGACACCCAACCAACCGATTCCTGCCGATCCTTGCCAATCCCTCGAAAATCCAATTTGCGTGGAGCTGTTCCCATCGAAGGAGAACGGCGCAGATGCGCAAGTTATTGAAGGCGGGAGTGGGGCCTGTAAATCTGCTGGCTTACGCCTACGCTGGTTCGAATCCAGCCCTACCCACCATTTACATAATCAGAGTGTTATGAAGAAAACCCCGCTGAACAAGCGGGGCTTCGTATTTGGGTTCGGGCACTTTTTGGGCAGTTTTGGATGGGTATGACTGAACTCTGTTGATCCGATTCGATCGTCTTGGCGATACTAAAATTGTGCTTTTGGTACTGCGGGGGCTTGTCGTTCCATTGGTTTTTCCCATCTATATTCCACTCTGCAGCTAGGACGATAGCGGCGGCGATCTTGAAATTGCAGGTGACTTGAGCGTCCCGGCGATCAGCGGGGAACTGGTTGTTGTGGCGGATTGCGCGTCCTCGGCTCCATCTCGCAGAACAGCCAGCACATGACGACACAGTTCAAGGTCAGCGCGCACTCCAGGGTCGGTGGCGGCATCCCTGATGGCATGCAATTGAGCCAACCGGCTTCGGGATTTGTGAAAAAACCACAAGAGGGCGGGAATGAAAGCTCAGCGGGGTGAGCGGTGTAGTTTGGGGGTGATTTTACCAGCTTTGAGAACGGGATCGAAGGTTCTGCTGATGTTCGTAGCATCGGTAGCGATGGTGTTGGCGAAGAAGGACGAGGGCCCGAAGCCGGTGCCGTGGTCCTTCGCGCCGTTGAAGCGCGTGGCCTTGCCGAAGGTGAAAAATGTGGCTTGGCCGAAGACGCGAATCGACTATTTCATTCTTGCGAAGATGGAGGCGGTGGGAATGAAGCCGGCATCTCGGGCTGAGGAGCGGGTGTTGCAGCGCAGACTGGCGTTGCATGTGACGGGGCTGCCGAGTTCCGGCAGGCAGTGGACGGTTGGCGGTGCGCCGTCAGGTGCGGGACCGGTCACTGATCACCGTTCACCGCCCACTGAGGCTGCTTGGAGCCGCACGGTTGATGAAACGCTGCGCAGTCCCCACTACGGCGAGCGCTGGGCGCGGCACTGGCTGGATCTGGCGCGTTACACGGACATCACGCCGGACTGGCTTGATTCGACGAAGTTCTCGTATCTGTATCGCGACTGGGTGGTGCAGGCGCTGAATGAGGACATGCCGTATGACCGCTTCGTGGTACGGCAGATCGCGACGGATTTCCTGCCGGAGTGCGGGCCAAAGGATCGCGTGGCGCTGGGCTTCATCGGTTTGAGCCCGACGTACTTTAAAGAGCTGCAACTGCCGCCGGAGATCATCAAGACGACCGTGGCTGATGAATGGGAAGAACACGTTGATGCCATCGGGCGCACATTCCTCGGCCTCACGCTGGCGTGTGCGCGTTGTCACGATCACAAGTCGGACCCGATCACGGCGCAGGACTATTATGCGCTCGCTGGCGTGTTCGCGTCCGTAAAGTTGTCCGAGTTGCCGACGATGAGCGATGAGTTGTGGAAGCCGGTGGCGAAGGCGCGTGCGGAAGTTGCGGCGATGGAGAAGCAGATTGTCGATTTGAAAAAGAAGAAGCCCAAGGATCTGGCGGAGCAGACCAAAGTTATCGAAGCGAAAATGGTGATGCTCAAGACCAGCACGCCGCATTACAGCATGCCGATGGCGAACGCGGTGGAGGAAGCGGCGCTCTTTGTCGTGAACAAGGAGAAAGAGCACGGCACGAAGCTCGACTACAAGATGGGCATGGCGCGTGATCTTGAACTTATGAAGCGCGGCAATCCAAATGACCTCGGTGAGAGCGTGCCGCGGCGGTTCTTGTCCGCTTTCCCCTCGAAGACCGGCCTGCCACGCAAGTTTAGCACTGGCAGTGGTCGCCTTGAACTCGCGCAGGCCATCGTGGAGGATGCAGCACCACTCACGGCACGCGTGATCGTGAATCGCGTGTGGAAGCATCACTTCGGACGCGGTTTGGTCGATACACCGAGCGAGTTCGGCAATCTCGGCGAAGCGCCGACGCATCCTGAGCTGCTCGATGATCTTGCCGGACGCTTCATGGAGCACGGCTGGTCGTTGAAGTGGCTGCATCGTGAGATTTTGAACTCGGCCACATGGCAGCAGAGCAGCGTGGCGGTGGAATCCGAGAAGCATGACCCGGAGAACAAGCTCTATACGCGCATGCTGCGTCGTCGGCTCGATTGGGAATCGTGGCGTGATGCGATCCTCACCGCGACGGGGCAGATCGACCACAAAATGGGCGGCCAGGCTTCCTCCATCAGCGATGCCAAGAACCTGCGTCGCTCCCTCTACGGTGCCTCGGATCGTCAGGACATGGACCCGATGCTGCGCATTCATGACGTGCCCGATCCTGGTGCACACAATCCCTGGCGTACGGAGACGATCACGCCGTTGCAGGGATTGTTTGCGTTGAATTCGCCCTTCATGCAGCAGCAGGCCGATGTGCTGGGTCGCTGGGCGATGAATCACAACGTGAGTGAGGTGTATGCGCGCATGTTTGGCCGCCAGCCGAGTGCGCACGAGGCCGAGGTGGCGAAAGCCTTCATCCTTGGTCGCGAGCAGGACGCTTCAGCATGGTCGCAGTATGCTCAGGCGCTGCTGGCGGGAAATGAGATGCTGTTTGTGGATTGAGGTAGTGGAGCAGCAGAGGTCAAGACTCGTCAAGATGGTCAAGAGTCGAGCCTTGGCCTGCTTGACCACACCTTGACGAATCCTGGATCTCCCCATCTCATCCTTCCTCCTCGGATCCCCTTTACACCAGCCCATCTCTGACCATTCATGCCCGCCCTTTTCCTTACTCACCGCAATGACCACCAAACTCGATCCTAAATTCCTCGCCTTTCTTGCCGACACCGCCCAGAAACTCCAAACGCTCGAGATCGAGCCCCGCGTGTTAGCCGAAGCTGCGCCTGCACTGAGCACCGCCACTGCTGAACTCAGCCAGCGCCTGATCGATCACGTCACGCAGCTCACCGCCGCCATCGAGGCGAAGTCCGCCGCCGACATCGCGGCCAGGGAAGCCGCGAAGGCCCAGGCGCTGGCGGAAAAAGAAGCGGCACGCATAGCCGCGCTAGAAGCCAAGGAAGCCGCGCGCATTGCCAAGGAGGAAGCCTCCGCTGCGGCCAAGGTGCAGGCCTTGCTCGAACTCGAAGCCATGAAGGCCGCCGCCGCTGCGATCAAGGCCAGGGAGCTTGCCGAAAAAGAAGCCGCCAAGGCGCAAGCGCTGGCTGAGAAGGAAGCCGCACGTCTGGCCAAGGAACAGGAAGCTGCCGAGAAGGCCGCCGCCAAGGAGCGTGCCATCGCCGAGCGTCTGGCCGCCATGGTCGCCGCCGCCGAGGCCAAAGCGCAGGCACTGGCTGAAAAGGAAGCCGCCAAGGTCGCTGCGGCGGAAGCCAAGGAAGCCGAACGCCTTGCCAAAGAACAAGCTGCCGCTGAAAAGGTCGCTGCCAAGGCCCAGGAGCAGGCCGAACGTGAGGCTGCGAAGATCGCCGCCGCTGAGGCGAAGGAAGCCGCCCGTCTCGCCAAGGAGCAGGAAGCCGCCGAGAAAGCCGCCGCCAAAGAGAAGGCTCTGGCGGAACGCATGGCCGCCATGGCTGCCGCCGCAGAGGCCAAGGAAGCCGCACGCCTCGCGAAGGAGCAGGCGGAGGCCGAGAGGGCCGCCGCGAAAGCACAGGAACTCGCTGAAAAAGAAGCCGCCAAAGCTCAGGCATTGGCCGAGAAACAAGCCGCAAGTCTTGCCAAGGAACAGGCCGAGGCTGAGAAGGCTGCGGCCAAGGCTCAGGCGCTCGCAGAAAAAGAGGCGGCGCGACTCGCCAAGGAACAGGCCGAGGCTGAGAAAGCCGCCGCCAAAGCTCAGGCGCAGGCCGAAAAAGACAAGCGTGCTGCCGAAGCCGCCGCTGCCAAGGCACAGCAGGAGGCCGAGCGCCAGAAAGCCAGTGTGGCCGATGAAGAAGGCCGTGCCCGCCGTGCCGCCGCCCGGGAGAAGGCCATCGCCGAACACGAGGCCAAGCAAAAAGCCCGTCTTGCCGCCGCCTCCGCCCAGTTGGCTGCGGAAAAAGCGGCCCTCAAGGCCGAGAAACTGGCCAAGACGTGAGGTCGAGCGCTGGCTCTGCAACGGCGCCTCAAGTGAGGTGGACCCCATTCTTCGGCCAGGGGTGCGCAAAGTTAAGTTGGCTTGCTCATTCTTGAGCGTCCTGACACCCGTAAACGCAATTTCCTAGCAGAACCAGCCTTGACGCTTGGTTACGGATCGATCTCAAAGATTGTCAGGCTACCGACATAATCACGCGCTTTTGAAGCGTAGTAGGTGGCTACCCTGATCACTTCATTCCGCCATGACCGTCGCTAATCGCGCTCACATCTTCTACGTCCCTTTGGCACTCATTGCCATGGCCCTGTGTCCGTTGGCAATGGCAGCAGATGCTCTGCCTGCTCTTTCGCCTGAGCACACGGCTTTCTTTGAGTCCAAAATCCGTCCGGTGCTGGCGGAGCATTGCTATGGCTGCCATTCCGCGCAGGCACAGGAGAAGGGCAAGCTGAAGGCGGGACTGTTTGTGGACAGCCAGCAGGGCCTCATGAGCGGTGGGGAAACCGGACCCGCTTTGCTGCCTGGCAAGCCACTCGAGAGCTTGCTGATCAAAGTCATCCGCCATGAGATCAAGGATGCTGAAATGCCGCCCAAGGGCAAACTACCCGAGAGCGTCATCGCTGATCTCACCAAATGGATTGAGATGGGTGCACCTGATCCCAGGCTGGCTGCGGCACCCGTGGCCAAAGCAAAGCGCACCATTGATGTCGCATCAGGAAAAGATTGGTGGGCATTCAAGTCTTTGACTCAGCCTAACCTGCCAGCAGTAAAGAATGCTGCCTGGGTGCACACACCCGTCGATGCGTTCATCCTGGCGAATCAAGAAGCTGCTGGACTCACAGCGAACAACGTCGCGAGCAAAGAGAAGCTGTTACGTCGAGTGACCTTTGACCTCACGGGTCTGGCACCGACACCAGAGGAACGCGCTGCGTTCTTGAATGACACCAGCGCCGAGGCTTACTCGAAGCTGATCGATCGCCTGTTGGATAGCCCCAAGTATGGTGAGCGTTGGGGCCGTCATTGGCTGGATGTGGTGCGCTTTGCCGAGAGCGGCGGCTATGAGTTCGATGGATTCCGTCCTGGGGCCTATCATTACCGCGACTGGGTCATCAAGGCGATGAACAATGACATGCCGTATGATGAATTCGTGCGCATGCAGCTCGCGGGCGACCAGATCAAGCCAGGCGAGTATGAAGGTGCGAGTGCGGCAGGCTTTCTCGTTGCAGGCCCTTATCCGGGTCAGATCACGGCGAAGACAGTGGAGAAAATTCGCTATGACCAGCTCGATGACATGGTCTCCACCATCGGCAGCGGCTTGCTGGGGCTGACGATGGCTTGTGTGCGCTGCCACGATCATAAGTTCGACCCTCTCCCACAACGCGACTATTATGGCATCGCCGCAGCGCTGGCGACCACGGTTCACTCCCCGAGTCAAATCGACCTCTCCTATGCTGAAACGCAGAAGAAGCTTGCCGTGCACAATCAAATCGGCGCGCCGCTGCAGGCCGCACTCAAGAAATTCGAGACCGAGGAGCTTCCAAAGCGTTTCGATGACTGGAAGCGCGATCAATTGCCCAAACTTCAGTCCACCGCACCTTGGCAGGTCTTTGACATCCAAACGGCAACAGCCCAGAGCGCACGCCTCATCACAGATCGGGACGGACACGTCATCTACACCGGAAACAAGACCAAGGATGACACTTACACGATCAAGGTCGTCACCCATCAGAAAGGCGTGCGTGCATTCCGACTCGATGCACTGAGCGATCCCACGCTGCCGTCCAAAGGCCCTGGTTTGTCCGACAACGGCAACTTCGTGCTCGGCGATGTCAAAATCATCGCCAAGCCGCTCGATGCAAAAAACAAGACCAAGCCAGTGACGCTCAAGCTCAAGGCCGCGCAGGTCAGCTTTGAACAGAAGAACTTCGAATTTGCCAAAACCGTCGATAACAACCCGAATACCGGCTGGGGAGTGGCTCCGCAGATGGGCAAGGATCACGCGGCTGTGTTTGCGATTGATGGCGAGACCGCCGGATTTGATGGCGGCACCGAATTCGAGATCCAGTTGCGCTTCAGCAACTTCTTCGGCCTCGGGCGCATCAGATTGGCGTTTAGCAATGGTAGCGCACTGGCACAAATCGCTGACACGGAGGACATGCAAAACCTCCGTGAGCTCCGCGCTCTCACGGATACCAAGACAGCAACGGCTAGCATGACACGCTGGTTCAGCCGCTTCGATGAGCGCGCACAAAAACTCACCGCCGCCGTCACCGAGCACGAGCGCAAACGCCCGCAGCCTGTTTTGACCGAAGTCTACACCACCAAGAATGGCGGCCAGGACGTGTTTTTCCTCCGCCGTGGCGAGGTGGATCGAAAAGAGGGCAAAGCCAGCCCCAACTTCATCCAAGTGCTCATGCGCTCCAGCGACGCCGAGAAAAAATGGGTGCCAACACCCGAAGCGAAGCAACCCGCCGTGCATCCGCGACTTTCTTTGGCCAATTGGATGACCGATGCACAAGCGGGCGGCGGCCCACTTTTGGCACGAGTGATCGTGAACCGTCTCTGGCGTCAGCATTTTGGACGCGGCCTCGTCCCGACCAGTAATGACTTCGGCACACAGGGAGAGAAGCCCACACATCCCGAATTGCTCGACTGGCTCGCCTCTGAACTCATCAAGAATGGCTGGAGGCTCAAACCGATCCACCGGCTCATTCTGCTGAGCTCCGTTTACACCCAATCGAGTGATGTGAATCCCACCACGGTGCAACGTGACCCCGAAAACCACCTCTGGGCGCAACGCCCGGCGCGGCGGTTGGAAGCTGAGGCCATTCGTGACACGCTGCTGCAACTCGGCGGCAAGCTCGATGTCAAAATGTATGGCCCGTCTGAGACCAACAACGAAAGCGGACGCCGCAGTGTCTATCTCCGTGTGAAGCGCAGCGAGTTGGTGCCTTTTATGACCATGTTCGATGCGCCAGAGCCAAATCAAAGCATTGGCGACCGCGGCAATACCACCGTGCCGACGCAAGCACTCGCCGTGATGAATTCGCCCTTCGTGCATGATCTCGCTGCGCAGCTTCTCAACCGCATCATGGCCACGAAACCAAGCGGCACCGAAGAGATCGTCAGCAAGGCCTATGAAAACGCTCTTGGACGCCTTCCAGAGGCACAAGAAACACAGCGCATGAAGGCCTTCATCGAGCAGCAAACCCAACACCTCGGCAATAAGCCCGATTCGGCAACGCTTGCGATGCGTGAGTTCTGCCACGCCTTGCTCTGCTTGAATGAGTTCATCTACGTGGACTAACCATCTTCTCAACGCGCACATGTTCAACGACCTCACCTCCAACGAATCGCTCCTGCCTTCACGCCGTCGATTCCTGCAACAAAGCAGCCTGGGATTCGGCTCCATCGCACTGGCTTCAATGCTCAATGAGCAGCAAGCCAAAGGTGCCCCCGCCACTTTGAATCCGCTGGCCCTGCGGCCTTCATTGTTCGCCCCCAAAGTGAAATCTGTCATCTGGCTGTTCATGACTGGCGCCCCTTCACAGGTGGACACTTGGGATTACAAGCCTGAGCTGCAGAAGCGCAACGGAGAGCCCTTGCCTGGCAGCGATTCCAAGACCGGCTTCTTCACGACCAGTGGCAAGATTTTGAAGTCGCCCTTTGACTGGAAACAGCACGGCGAGTCAGGCTCATGGGTGTCCAGCATCTTCCCACATCTCTCACAGCATGTGGACAAGATGGCCTTCATTCACTCCATGTATCTCAAGGCCAACAATCATGCCCCAGCGTCGATGGAGCTGATGTGCGGCGACAGCCAGCCTGGCCGCCCTAGCGCTGGAGCCTGGCTCACCTACGGCCTCGGCACGGAGAACCAAAACCTCCCATCCTTTGTCGTAATGCACGAGAGACGCCCACGCGGTGACGACCAGATTTGGTCTGCCGGTTTCCTGCCGAAATCGTTTCAAGCGCTCACGCTGGATGCACGGCGCAACGGCGTGATCGACAATCTCTCACGTCACACCATGGAAAGCGCGGCACAGCAGCGTTCCTCGCTCGATTTGATCAAGGAGATGAACCAGAAGCACGCGCAATTGCGCTCACCGCAGACCGATCTGGCCGCACGCATCAACTCCTTTGAACTCGCTTACCGCATGCAGACGGCTGCGCCTGAGGCGCTGGACATCAATCAAGAAAGTGAGGCCACCAAAAAACTCTACGGCCTCGATAACAAGACCTGCGAAGTCTTTGCCCGCCAGTGCCTCACCGCGCGTCGTCTCGTGGAGCGTGGCGTGCGCTTTGTGCAGATCTTCGCTGGCAAAAACGCGGGTGGAGATGGTGCCGTGGATGACGTGCCATGGGATGGACACAACAACATTGAAACTAACCATCGCTCCTGCGGTGCAGCCACGGATCAACCCGCCGCCGCGCTGCTTGCCGATCTCGCGGGCCGAGGCTTGCTGGATGAAACGCTTGTCATTTGGGGCGGTGAATTTGGCCGCACCTCCGACTCGCAAGGCAGCGTCGGTCGTGACCACAATCCCAAGGGATTCACCATCTGGATGGCCGGTGGCGGCATCAAAGGCGGTGTCCATCATGGAGCGACCGACGAATTCGGCTACAAAGCCGTGGAAGACAAAGTCCACGTCAACGACCTCCACGCCACGCTGCTCCATCTCCTCGGTCTCGATCACGAAAAGCTCACTTACCGCCACAATGGCCGTGATTATCGCCTCACCGACCTCGGTGGTCGTGTGATCAACGAGATCCTGGTGTGATTTTCGGGCACGTCAGTGTCCAGCGTCATGCCCAGAATTCGGTTAACAAAAGGGCTTCCCAGCAGCGTAGAGGAAAGCTGTCGAATCCATGATTCTTTCCATCTCAACCCTTGATCCCCGTCACCGCGCATGTCGCTCTGGCGCTGTCATTGCTGCTGCGTGCGCGTTGTTGATCGCCAGCACATCCAGCACGCTGGCCCAACCGCACAGCCTGCCGATGAAGTTTTTTTGAGTTGAAGATTCGCCCGATGCTGGCCGAGCATTGCTACAAATGCCACTCCGCACGAGCGACCAAGATCAAAGGCGGACTGCGGGTACATAACCGCGACGGCTTGCTCAAGGGTGGGCGGCATGGGCAAAGTGGGCAACATCGACCATCTGGAAGGCAAGGCACATGTAGAAGTCTTCGATTGGCGCAAGCAGGAGAGGCTCGCCAAGTTCACTGGGGACAAAGGCAAGGGCCTCATCACCCACCTCGCCTACCATCCGCAAGGTGACTGGCTCCTGGGTGCTGGCGGCGATTCGAAGGGACTCTTCATGTTCCTCGACATCTCCGGAAACAAGATCCTGCGCGAAGAACCCGCCGCGACGCACTTCCACAAGTTCACGATCACGGAGACAGGCACACGCATCTACACCGCCGGTCACAACAAACTGACGCTTTGGGAAGCTGGAGCATAAAGCACTCCAGGGGCCCCGGGACCTCGGCCTCCTTCAACCGCAGAGGAGCCTGCGAATGCAAAATGTGCAATGAACAGGCTTGTGCTTACCAGCAGGACTCAAGCTGTGAGAGCGAAGAGTTTCATGGGCGTAGCCCGTGCCAATCTAAAGGACTCTCACCAGTTTGATTCTACAACGTTACCCTCGAAACAAGGCACCGAGTTTCTTCCCCAGAATCACGCCAGCACCGAGAATTGTCACAGCGAGGAAGATCATCGCCCACACGCCGAGGGCAGAGGCGAGATTGGGGCCGCTACCAAGAGCGAGAACGAGGGAGTAGATGGCCTTGGTGATCGGGAAGTGCGCGGCTTGTTGCGCGAGGATCATGGAGTCGCTGACCTCAAGCATGGCGAAGGAAAAGGCCAGCAGGCCACCAGCGACGAGATTGGGTGCCACCAGTGGCAGCGTGATGCGCCAGAGGGCTTTTTCGGGACGTGCGCCGAGGTTTTGCGCGGCTTCTTCGAGCGTGGGGCTGACTTGCTGGAAGCCGGCGGCGGCGGAGCGCACAACATAGGGCAGACGACGCACGGCATATGCGATGACGAGCAGCAACAGCGGGTCTTCGCCGAGCATAAGCCAGTGGAAGGGCTGTCCTTCGCGTGTCATGGCGAGATAGCCGAAGGCCATGACGATGCCAGGCACGGCGAGCGGTAGCATCGCCATGGCATCGAGAATCTGACGACCCCAGATGCGGGTGCGCACCGAAACGTAGGCCACGCCGATGCCGAGGATGAGCGCCACGAGCATCGCCAGCGCGGAATATTTCAAACTGTTGGCGATGGAAGACAGCGTGAGTTCATGGCCGAGCGCATCGTGATAGTGTTCCAGCGTGAGCGAGTGCGGAATGACCGTGCCATACCAGTCTTTGGTGAACGACAGCAGCACGACGCCGAGATGCGGGAGAACTGCGAGGAAGGTGACGCCGGCAAAAAATGCAGTGCAGGCCCAGCCGAGCCACGAGGGCAGCTTGATCGTTTCGCGGCCCGTGGTGGCGCGTCCACCGCCGCTGGCGCTAGAACTGCCGAACAGCACTTTGCCGGTGAGATAAAACAGCGTACTGAAGCCAAGCATTACTGTCACCAAAGCGTAAGGGAAGGGGTTCCCGCTGAGATCATTGATGCTGCGGAAGACCTGCACGGCGGTGACACGGTCGTAATCAAACAGCAACGGCACACCCATCTCGGTGAACGACCACACAAACACAATCGTGCCGCCCGCAAACACGCCGGGCATGATCAGCGGCAATGTGACCCGCCAGAAACGACTCCATGCGTTGCAGCCCATGTTGGCGGCGGCTTCCTCGAGCGCAGGATCGAGATTGGAGAGTGCTGCGGCGGCATTGAGATAGATGATCGGATAAAGGTGCAGGACCTCCATGATGATGATGCCCAGCATGCGCTGCTGCCCGAGCCAATCCGTCGGATGCATCGCGTCCATCAGGCCTAGATTGATGAGTAGGCTGTTTAATGCACCTGCTTGGCCCAGCATTGCTTTAATGCCAATGGCACCCACAAATGGCGGCAGGATCATCGGCATGAGCACGAGCGAATTGAGTAGCGCACGCCCCGGAAAGGCGAAACGCACATAGCAAACTGCCAGCGGCAACGCGATGGCGAGTGATCCGAGCGTCGTCCACACCGCGATGATGAACGAATTCCACAGTCCTTCACGATACAGTTCGTTCAAGAACACCTCCGAAATGTACTCCAGCGTAAACTTGTGATCTGGTCCCCGAAACGCCGCCTCCAGCGCCGCCCAGATCGGGTAGGCGAAGAAGCACGCGAAGAACGCGGTCATCACCAGGAAGATCAGGAGTGAAAGGGTGCGTGACATGATCGGTAAACTAAGGGCCGTGTCGGGCCATGGTGCGGGCGCGGATGAACTGTGTGCGGAAGGCATCGCCGAGTTCGCGCGCCAGGCGGGTTTCCTGAACTTTGTCGCGTGCGGACAGGATCTTCGCGATGTTGCCCGTGGTGGCTTCGTATTTCACACGGGTGAGATCTTCGAGCACGGTGATAGCGCGCTCTGGCATGTTGTTGTCGATGATTTCCTTCCACGCGGCGTGTAATTCGTCATGCGAATCGACGCAGAGGACGCGGACGAGAAACCGAATGGCGCTGAACGCGGCAGCAGTGCGTTCGGGGTGGTAGATGAAGGCTTGCGCTTTCTCGAAGGGCGCTTCTTTGCCATCACTCATGCGGGCGATGTTTTCCGGTGTGTAAAGATCGTGGCGCACGGACAGACGACGCAGGGCGTGCTGACGCGGGCCGCCAGGTTCGCCCACGCGGAAGCTCCACAGCTTCTGTCCGGCATCGCCGAGCACGAATTCGATGAAGGCCGTCGCGATTTCAGGATCGGGCGCTCCGCGCAGCAGGCCGATGGGATCGACGCTGATGGAAGTGCCGCCGAGTGGGGCGATGAAACCGACGCGCGAGGTGCCATCGGTCTTGCGCACTTCTTCTTCAGCAGATCTGCCATAAAAGTCGATGCACATGCCGGCGGCGGCATCGCCACGGGCGACTTCGAGCGGGATCTTCGTGGAGAAGTCGGTGAAGTAACGTGCATTGGCACTGATGCGCAGGATTAGGCGCAGTCCTTCGTTCCAGCCTTCAGCCACGCCTTGGGTTTCTAGTTGTTCAGGCGTGAGTTTGGAGTTGGGCACGGCCTTGAGTCGATCAATGGCGATCTGCATCTGCTGCTGGATGAGCATTTCGAGCGCTTTGGTGACGGAGCCGCTCTTGCCGGGATCGCTGAGCGCGATCTGGCCGTAGTAGCGCGGATCAGCGAGATCGTCCCATGAGTCAGGATCATCAGAGATGCCGATTCTGCGCAGCACATCGCGATTGAAGACGATGCCGCTGCTGGAAAGGCACGCGCCACACCAACGGCCCTGCGGATCGCGAAACGGTTCACCGCTGAGTTTCTCCGGGATGCCGTTTTCGCCGAACCAGTCGGGATGTTTTTTCGCCAGGCCGCTGATGCCGGTCTTTTCGCCATCACCAGCGACCAGCGTGCCCGCCTTGGCCTGCTGCTCGAAATCATAGGCACCGCCGCCGAAGAACACATCCATGCCGGTGGTGACGTTGGAGGCGAGGTAGGCTATGCGCGCCTCGTCGTCAGGGGCGGCCTTCGGATTCAGGCACGCCTGTGCGATGGCGGGGGACCATGTTTTTTTCAAATCACGCTGCCAGTGCTGCTGGAACGCGGCAGTGGCTTCCGATTTGATGAGCATGGCGATTTCGGAGGTGCCGCCGGGCACACGCCAGTCGATGAAGAGTGTCTGCCCGGTCGATTTTTTCCAATGCGCAGCGAAGGCTTGGCCGAATTCTTCGCGGATGCGGTCGTGATGCGGCGAGATGATGACAAGCCTGCGGTCGTAACGTGCGGGTGCGGTGCTTTGCGCCGGTTTGAGCAGGAACGGGCCGACCATGGTGAGCAGCAGCGCCAGCACGACGGTGATCTCTTTGCGCCACTGCCGCACCCAGACAAGCACGCTCTGTGTCCGTGGATGATCGAGCAGTGCTGTGAGCCGTTCGTTCATTTGCGCAGAATCACCACGTCGTTCATGCCGGCCATGGCGCGCGTTTCAGCCGCGGAAGGCGGGCGGATTTCCTGGGGGTTGATCTCGCAGACCTTCATGAGCGGACCGCCCTGAACCTGGAGAATGTATTGAACGGTGGGGCCGAGATACGTCGTGTCGATGATGTGGCCGGGGAAGCGGTTCGGCGAATCGAGCACGTTTCCAAAAGTGAGCGCCTCGGGGCGGATGCTCAAGACGACCGGCTGGCCGGGCGCGGGCTGCCAGGAAGCGTCGTTGGTGCGGCCACGCAGCACGCCGAAGGGCGTTTCGACGTCATGGAAACCCTCGCGGCTGCTTTCACGCAGCGTGCGGCCTTCAACGAAATTGGTTTCGCCAATGAACTCGGCGACCATGCGCGTGGCGGGATTGCGATAAACTTCGGTGGGCGCACCCACTTGAACGAGTTTGCCCGCTTCCATGATCGCCATGCGATCGGCCATGCTGAGCGCTTCATCGCGATCGTGCGTGACGTAGATCGCGGTGAGACCGTGCTGCTTGCAGATGTGGCGAATCTCCGTGCGCATTTCGTGGCGCAGCTTGGCGTCAAGATTTGAGAGCGGTTCATCGAGCAGCAGGCATTTGGGTCGAATCACCAGCGCACGGGCCAATGCGACACGCTGCTGCTGCCCACCGGAGAGTTGCTGGATTTTGCGGGAGCCGAGGCCGTCGAGCTTCACCTGCTCCAGTGCTTCGGAGACACGATGCTCGATCTCCTTGCGCGGCCGTTTCCGTTCTTCGAGACCGAACGCGACGTTTTGCGCGACGTTGAGGTGCGGCCAGAGCGCGTAGCTTTGAAACATCATGCCGGTGCCGCGTTTGTGCGCCGGCAGGCGGGTCACGTCCTCGTCATCGAACCAGATTTTACCCGCGTCCGGCGTGTAGAAGCCGGCGATGTGGCGCAGCAGCGTGGTTTTGCCGCAACCGCTCGGCCCGAGCAGGAAAAACAGTTCTCCGGCCTCGATTTGCAGGTTCACACTGCTGAGCACGACGCTGCCGCCGAAGCGTTTGGTGAGTTCTTGAATTGTGATCGTGACCATGCGGAATTTCCGCTGGTTTTACGTGACTGCTGGCTGGATGGCAAGCCCGGCGGTGGTGGCGCGGTCAATCCTCCTTTGTTTCCACCACCTTTTCATCCATGTCGGGGAGCCAACCGGTGGCGATGACCTCATGGATGCGTGCCAGGCCGTTTTTCACATCCTCCGCATCCACGGCCAAGCGCACGGTAAACATGCCGCCACCGGCTTTGCTCAATCTGCGGGCGGCCGGGGTGCTTTCCAGAACTTCAGCCGTGGCATAAGCAGCCAGGGTGGAGCGTTCATCGGGGTGCGAGATGGTGAATGAAGCTCCGCCTTGAGCTGCGGCGGGTGGCGTGGCGCTGGAAGGTTTGAGGGTGACGCGCATGAGGGCCGTTTTGCCCGGTTCCAAACGGGCGAGGTCGGTGAAGCGGGACTCACCCCAGGCACTGAAGCTTTCCCAATCGAGCCGATAACCTTGATCGGTGTTTTCCAGGGCGGCGATTCGCATGGTGCCATCGGCGAGTTTCACGCCGGTGACGAGCAGGCTGCCGCTGACGCCGAATTGCGGGCCGATCTGCAAGGGATTCGCAGGGACGATGCGGCGGGTGAGCGCCCACTCGCGGTGGCGGGGCATGGTTTCATCTGGATGACGCAGGAGCTTTCTGAGTTCCTCATCGGCGGGCGATTGAAAGTACTGACGCAGAATGGTGGCAGCCTTCTCGAACTCGCCACGCACCTCGCTTGCGGGCATCGCCTTGAGCTTGGGAACTGAGGCGGGAACGGGCGGGAGCTTTGGTGCGGTTGTTTTGCTGGCCAGGATTGTGCTTGCGTAACTGGCTACGGGTTTCTTTGGAGCCGAAGGCATAACGACCGCCATTGGTGGTGTGGCTCGCTTGCTAGGTGACTCGACTGGCTGCTGCTGCCGGCTCCGCACCATAAAGGCGACGAGAAGCACGGTTCCCAAGGCGGCTAGAACGGCAAGGATCACCGGCCAGCGCGAACGACGCCGCCGACGGATGGGCAGGGAGGGAAAAGGCAGAGAACGACTCATGCAGACTCTGCTACTCGGTGCAGACCGTCGTCTTCAAACACAGCGCTGTGTCGGATTTGCCACATGGCAGAAAAGTCACGCACGGAATTTCGACAGCGGATGTCATTCGTCTAAAAGGCTCGCGCCCAGTTTAACCTTCTCCTGAAATATGAAACGCGTAACACTCACTCTCACACTCGCATCGCTGCTCATGGCGATGAACGCGGAAGCTTTCACGCTTCTGAACACCTACCAGCAAGGCAATGTCGCCCGCGCCGGTGGTTCTGAAATCCTGTCCTACACCACGCATGATAACACTGTGCTGAGCACGGTGGGTCTGAATCACACGACAAACACGAACGATGTCTTTGGCGTGCAGATCATGACCCTCTCCAGCGCCGGAGCGCTCAGTGAGCGTGCGTTCATCGACTTGAAGACCACCTTTGGCACTTCCGCCGATATGCTTGGCCTTAGCAGCGTGGCGGCGGACACGCAAAACCGCGGCTTCGGTGCGGCGACGCTGATTCCAACCCTGAACACCACCGCAACGGGCAAGGTGGTGCTGTATGACTACACCGCTGGCTTTTCCGGCGGCAGCCGGGTGCTGGCCACGCTTGATGTCGGCTATCATCCTGACAGCGTCAGTTTCTCCGCAGACGGAACGAAATTGTTTGTGGTCAATGAAGGCGAATACAACGGTGCCACCAATGCCCCAGGTTCCATCAGCGTAATCGACCTCACAGGTGTGACGAACACCGCTGGTGCGGCCGCTCTGACGGGCGCGGCTGTCACCACGCGGGATTTCAGCGCGGCGAACCTGACGGCGGGGCTTGCCGAGCTTCAAGGGCTGCGCAATCCGAGTGCCGCCACCAGTTTCACCACAGTGCCGAACTTCAGTGACACCGCAGTCTATGAGGCGGCGGGCTTCACCGATGGCATCGAGCCGGAATTCGCCGCGCAAATCGGCAACAACCTGTATGTGACGCTCCAGGAGAACAACGCCATCGGCGTTTACAACCTCACAACCAACAAGTGGGATGACATTTACAAGCTGGGCACGATCACGCAGACCATTGACGCCAGCGATCGCGACACAGTGGGCAACAACAACCCCTTGCTTTCCATCAATGACACGGTGACCGGCCTTCCGATGCCTGACACGCTCAAGGCCTTCACCGTTGGCTCAAACAAGTATCTCATCACCGCCAACGAGGGGGATGCCCGCCCTGATGATGCGGATCTTCTGCGTTTCGGCGCGGCCGTGACCACGGACACCGATGCAGGCACCGCCGGCGTTCAATCTCTGGTTGATTCATCTCAGTTGTCGAAGAACAGCGACGACGGAGTCAATGGTCTGGCCCGTCTGAACATCAGCCGCATCAATGGCGACACCGATCTCGATGGAGATATTGACAATCCAACCATGATCGGCACCCGCTCCTTCAGCATCTGGAATGCCGACACGGGCGCTCTGGTTTATGACAGCGGCAGCCTGGAGACGGTACTTGCCGGTCTCGACCCGACACGTCACAACATGAACAACGGCGTAACCTCCGCCTTTGACACCCGTTCTGACGACAAAGGGCCCGAACCTGAAGCGCTCACCATCGGTCAAATCGGCACCAACATGTACGCTTTCCTCGGCATGGAGCGTCAGAACGGCCTGCTGATGTATGACATCACCGATCCGAACAATCCGTACTTTGTCGGCTACACCAACACTTCAACCAACAGCCTCTATTCGCCTGAAGCCATGCTGTTCATCGCTGCGGCGGACAGCCCGACCGGCACCTCTCTCGTCCTCACCGGTCACGAAGGAATTACCGCAGGCAATGGTGATGTGACATTCTCCGGCATCAGTGTTCATTCCGTGCCGGAGCCATCCCGCGCCCTGCTGGGTATGCTGGGCCTGTCGGTCGTCGCCCTGCGCCGTCGTCGCGCCTGATTTTGCCAGGTAAGTCAGTGTTGTTCCATGACACGGGGAGTCGAAAGGCTCCCCGTGTTTTTTTTCGTGTGTGGCACTGCGAATATCTCGTTGCATTCAAAAGGCGCTGCTCCAGAATGCGCGCCTCACCAACGGCAGCCACCCCAACGCGGCACCGCTGGCGAGAAGTCAAAAATAGGTCGGGCTGTAGTTCAGCCTGGTAGAACGCTTGCATGGGGTGCAAGAGGTCGTGAGTTCGAATCTCGCCAGCCCGACCATTGATTGACTCGTGGTGACGAAGCCGCACTTCCCAAGCGGCTGAGGTTAAGGATGGTCAGTGGCAAGATGTGAAGCCTCAAGGCGGTATATGAAGCCGCCATGAAATCTCATCAACCATCCTCCGCCCCCCATCTCCATCAGTCGATCTGCCCGGAGTGCTCTGAGC
>JAYVIO010000341.1:0-25037 GCA_043770175.1 Verrucomicrobiales bacterium
CGAATGTTCGTCTTCACCGTGCCGAGCGGAATGCCCAGCGAATCGGCGATCACATGATGCGTGAGACCTTTCAAAAAGGCGAACTCAATCAACTGCCGCTGCTCCTTGGGCAGATCGTTCAAAGCTTCGCGCACCACCGTGTCGCGTTCATGGGACTGCACCTCGTCATCCGCGCCAGCTTGCGAGTGCGCCGCCAGCGTCGCATGCTCCAGCGCCGCGCTTTCGACCAGACGGTTGCGGCGGCCCAGCGCGCGCATGCGGTCGATGGCCTTGTGGCGGAAAATCATCACCGCCCAGGTGAAGGCCTTGCTGCGCGACGGATCAAAGTCTGACGCCCGGGACCAAAGCTGCACAAAACCGTCCTGCAGCATGTCCTCCGCCTCACGTTCGTCCGCCAGCATCTGCCGCAGCAGACCGAACAGACGCGGGGCCATGCGATTATAGAGATGCTCAAACGCACGCGCATCCCCGCGCCCAGTTCGCTGGAGCAGGTCTTCTTCGCTGAGTTCGGGCTGGGACATGACGTATTTCGGCGCGCATCGCGCCACACGGGCGATGAGGTACGGATTCCATGCCAGAGCTTCTGCGATCACACAAGTTTTTGCGATGCCGCAGGCGGCTTGGATTCAAGAAAATTACAAAACCTGCTCCACCCGGCCATTCCGGGTGAACAGCAGGGCGCACTCGATCTGCTCCGGTTTCAGGCCGGTCAGCCGGGCCAGCGCCTGACGATACAGCACGATCTGCGGCCGATATCCCGCCACTTTTTCCTGCAACGCCTCCTCGTCCGCCACCTCATCCGTCTTGAAATCAATCAGGCGCACCGACTCCCGCCGCACCACCACACGGTCAAAAATGCCGCTGATCCAGCTTCCTTCGTGGATCAGGTCGAACGGCCGCTCACGCCAGGCCTCGGCATCCGCCGCAGGCTTCGCAAAGGCATATGTTGCGGCTTTCGAGGCCAAAACACCCCGCACCATCGCCACAGCGGTCGCTTCAATCGCTTCGCCACGCAGCAGACCTGCTGTCTTCCAGCGCGATTCGAGTTTGGCCATGCTGCACTGCGCATCCCACCACTCCACCTGCGAAAGCAGCTCATGCACCAGGCTGCCTAGCCTGCGACCCGGCTCACGGCCCTCGCTGAACAGCACGCTGCCCTTCACCTGAAAATCTTCCTCGCCAGAAGGCGTCACCCGCTTTGCCAACGGTTGGAATTCGCGCAGCAGTTCACCCAGCGGCGGCGGCGCAACGCTGATACCCGGCTGCTTAGGCTCTGCGCGATTTGAACTCGCAAACCACGCCGCATCGCCCGTCTGCCACTCGATTTCGTAACACGAGTTTTCCAACTCGTTTTCCTGATCCCCGAGCATGGAACGCAAAAACTTGGCTTCCGTCATCGCTTTGCCATCCTGCGGTGGCGGTTCTGCGATGAGATACAGCCCGCGTTTCGCCCGCGTCATCGCCACATAGAGCCGGCACAGCGATTCAAATCCAGCACGCTGCTTTGCCGTGGCCATTTCCTGGCTCAAACCGTCGTGCAGTGGCGCAAACACGCGCGGCGGCTCCTGCATGACCCACGAGATGCCTTGGTCATCGCGATTCACGATCAGCGAGCGCGGCCGCACCTTGTCCATCGCATCGCCATCGAGGCCGGGCAGGATGACCACATCGAACTCCAGGCCCTTTGCCTTGTGAACTGTCATTACCTGCACTGCATTTGAGGCACCGCGCACCTTAATCGGCATGTCACGGGCATGCTGAATGAACGCATCCATGTCGCGAGAACCGCGCGCATCGAACTCGGCGGCGATTTCACCGAACTGGCGCAGCCGCAGCTCATGAAACGCGTCCATCTCCGGCAGCAGTGCGCGCAAATGCCGCGTCCAGACCTCGGTGAAGCCGATGAAGCCGCGCTCAAACACCTCGTTGCGCACCTGATGGCAGGTCAGCGGCCATTTTTGTTCACCAAACTCAATCTGCGGCCACAGCGGCGTCATTTTCAGATGTTCCAGCGCCAGCGTGTCGCCGGGATGCGCCGCGAGTTGCAACAACGACAGCAGCGCGAGCGTCACCGCATTGTCCGTGGCCGGATGCTGCTGGGATTCGCACACGATTTCCATGTCCGTCGCCGCACGCAGCTCCTCGGTGATCTCAATCGCATCCTTGTTGCCCCGCACCAGCACCGCACAGGACAAACCGCGCTCCAGCGGGCGGATTTCGTTCAGCAGCGCCGCCACGACCGGTGTGGTCGATTTGTCCTCGCTGTCCGGCTTCACGCCAAGCAGCGCGGCGTAACCGGCGAGGCTTTGATTCTTCTCTGCGGCGATGTGCGGTTGGAACTCGAAACCTTGCGTGCAGCCTTTGAGCAGCGCTTCGATGCCATCACGATTCGCAAACACGGCATTGATGGCAGCCAACACCGCCGGAGCGCTGCGGAACGACTGGCTCAAGGTCTGCGGCTCCAAGCCGTCTTCACCGTGATGCGGCCATTCGTGCTGAACGTCGTCGAATAAACCCGGCTCCGCCTGCCGCCAGAGGTAGATCGATTGCTTGGGATCACCCACGGCAAAAAAACTGCGCCTGCCGGAGTCATCCTGCATCACTTCATCCACGAGTCCGCGCACCACGTTCCACTGCACGCGGCTGGTGTCCTGAAACTCGTCGAACAGCCAGTGATCGTAGCGCCCATCGAGCCGGAACCACAGGTCGCCGCGTTCGTGGTCCATCCATTCGGCACCACCCGTCGTCGCCTGCGCAAGCAATCGCTGCACATCGGCAAAGGAGAGTCGGCCGCGTGAGCGCACGCGACGCGCATACTCGATTTCATACAGCTCCATGAGCGCCGCCATGCCGCGCGTGCGTTGCGCGCGGCATTTCAATTCACGATGCAGGATCGTTTCGGCCACGCACTGCCAGGCGCGGGCCGTTGCACCGCTGAGTTCGGATTTTTTGCCACGACCCCAGGCAATTTCAGCCCGGCCTGCTTTCAACCCGCCCCACACTGCCGTCGTCTTCTCCAAAAAATACTTCACCCGTGGCGGTAGCGTGGCTCCTGGCTCCAAAGTCGTGGCTTGAGTGATGAATTCCTCGAAGAAACGGATGCCTTCGTCACTGCGCGGCACGAAATAATCCCGCAGCGCTTCAAGCGCGGCGGTGAGATCGTCATCGCCATCCAAATCGAGTCCTGGCAGCATGCCCCAGCGCGCAACGCCGTCACTGTCGAGCCAGGTCGTGTGATGAGCGCCGATCCACGCTTCGAGACTGCTCACCGCGCTGCGTTCTTCGACGCCAAAAGTCGCCTGCTTGAAGCCTTCTAGCAGCGCACGGCCCGCCTTGTCTTCACGCGAGGAATGAATGCGCTCCAACAGGGCATCCAGCGCTTCGTTGCGTGCCTGCGCGGCTTCATCCTCGGCCATGACCTTGGCTCCGAGCGGCAGGCCGAGTTCCAGCGGGAAGCAGGCGGCGATGTTCGCGAAGAAGCTGTCCATCGTGCCCAGCCGCAGCCGATGCAGCCGCCGCGTGACCTGCCGCAGCAGCGTGGCGAACTCCGGCCATGATGCAGGCAGCGGGGCCATGTCGGCAAAGTATTGCTCGGGCTTCTCATCGTGCTGCGAGAGCGCGGAGAGGCGCTGCAGGATGCGCTGGAAGAATTCGCCGGCCGCCTTGCGCGTGAACGTCATCGCCGCAATGCCTTCCGGCTTCTGTCCGAGCGCGAGCAGATGCAGATGCCGCCGCACGAGCTGGTAGGTCTTGCCAGAACCAGCAGAGGCGGAGACGAGGATGTGGCGAAGACGGTTCACGCGTGGAGGCGATGCAAGCCCATGCGATGCCGCGTGTCCAGCAGGCAGATGAAGGCTTGACCGGCAGGCAGGCTTTCCGTCATCCTGCGATGATGCGTTTGATCCTCTTTTGCTTTCTAACTGTGCAATGCTGTCTCTCAGCGGAATTGCGGCCTTGGCCGGAGTATCAGGTCATCTTGTGGATGAGCGGCAAAACCACAACAAAACCAGAAAAGATGCCGCTGGTGCTCCAGCGCATGCGGGAAATGGGTGTGACGGCGGGAATGGTGACAGGAGATGGCGATGCGTCTGCTTTCATCCAGGCAAAAATGCCGTTTTACGTGGAGAACATCGTGCGCACAGGGTTGTGCCTGAAACAGCGTTCACCGGTGACGGACTGGAGCGGATTCATCAACCAGTGGATGGAGAAACGCGAGGAGTCCGCCTTCGTGAGACCTTACTGCCTGGAAGATCCAGCGTGGCTGGCGGAATCGCAGAAACGGATGCGTGATGTGGCGAATCTGCACCGATTGAGCACGCCTCTGCTATACGACATCCGTGACGAGCTTTCGGTGACGATCTCGGCGAATCCGTTCGATTATGATTTCGCGCCGCAGAGTCTCGCTGGCTTTCGTGTGTGGCTGAAGGAGCAGTACGAGACGCTGGCGGCGCTAAACCAGCAGTGGGACACGGATTTTCCGGACTGGGAGGCGGTCAAACCGTTCAGCACGGATCAAATCAAGGCGCGCATGGTCACGGGCGAACGGATGCCAAAAACGCCGCCGGACTGGACTGCGCTGAAGCAGGTGAAGTTTGATCCGGCGAAAGCATCTGCGGAGCGGGTGAAGTGGAACTTTGCGCCGTGGTGTGATTTCCGCAGCTACATGGACACGGTGCTGGCGCGCACGCTGTATGGTCTGCACAAAACTGCGCATGAGATCGATGCAGCAACGCCGGTGGGCATCGAAGGCACGCAGATGCCGCATGCGTTCGGCGGCTACGATTTGTGGAAGCTGTCGCAAAGCGTGGACTGGATGGAACCATATGACACGGGCAATGCGCGGGAGATTCTGGGCAGTTTCATGCCAGGGAAACCGCTGCTGAGCACGATCTTCGAGAAGGACACGAACCACGCCCTGCGCCGCCTGTGGCATCTCCTGCTGTTGGGCGACAAGGGCTGCATCGTGTGGTGGAGCGAGGAATGCATCGACGCGAGCAAGGACGACTGCCCGCTGATGGAGAAAGCGCAGGCGCTGGCTCCGGCGCTGAAGGAAATGCAGTCGCCGCTGGCGCGGCTGTTCATGCGCGCGCAGCGGCAGGTCGACCCCATCGCGATTCATTACTCGCAGCCGAGCATCCAGGTGGCGTGGCTGCTGGAAAGCACGGCGGACGGCAAGACCTGGCCGCGCCGTTTTTCGAGCTTTGAGGCGCAGCACAGCCGGCATGCGGCGGTAAGGAATGGGTGGCTGAAGCTGGTGCAAGACTTGGGATATACACCACAGTTTGTGAGCACGGAGCAGATCGAGAACGGCTGGCTGAAGGAGAACAAGTGCCGTGTGTTGATCATGCCTGACACGCTGGCTTCTTCCATCGAGGAAAGGGTTCAAGTGAAGGACTGGGCATCCACACGTGGCAAAGAACACTGGGCGCTCGTCTCCAGCGGGAATGCGTGGTGCTTCGATGGGCACGGAACTTTCTATCCGCCGCTCGAAGCTGAGAGGCATCCACTGCTGCGGTGGCAGGGGAATATTCTCAGGGGCAGGCTGTTCGATTTGGATCCGGGCGAGGACCACCCGAACGACTCGGGCATCGCCTACGACATCTCAAACCATGCGAAAAACCGGATCTCCGGCACAGAGATCGAGGAAGTGACAGGCAGTGGCCAGTTCTTCATCGGTGAGCCGGTGAAGCCACTGGTGCAGACTTTACCGAAGCATTGCATACGAACCCATCGCTACCGAGCCGGTGACGCGCATCTCATCGCTTTCGAGCGCAATGTGGACTATCACATGAGCGAGGATTTGAAGCAGGCGGGTGGGAACGAGGCATTGGAGCAGCCGGTGAGTTTTGAAGCGCTACTGCTTGAGAAGGTGCATGCCTATGATCTGCGCAGTGGAGCGTACCTGGGCGAGGCGGACCGACTTTTGGTGAATCTCGACCCGTGGCAGCCGTCACTCTTTGCCTTGTTGCCAGAAAAACTGCCGGAAGGCACCAAGGTGGTGGAAACGCTGCTGTTGAGCGTCGAAAAGAATGCGCGGTGATTATTTTTCCACCCACCGCCGAATCCACGGCAGCGCGAGCACGACGGCGATGATGATGCCTGCGCCGAGGTAGAAGCCGCCGCTCATGAACTCGGCCTGCCCGAAGACGAGAGCGGCAAGGAGGATGCCGTAAACGGGTTCCATGTTGTAAACGACGTTCACGGTGAAGACGCTGACACGCCGCAGCACGTCCATGAAGCCAGCGTAGGCGACCACGGTGCAGACGAGTGCGAGCACGAGAAGCCAGAGCGCCGACGATGCGTCCGGCAGCGCTGGCAGGAACCCTTTTTCAAGAAAAGGCCGCGAAATGAACGAGGCGAGGCAGGCACCGGTCATTTGATAAAGACCAATGACGCTCCAATGCGTGTCCTTGGCGACCTGCTGCTTGCTAAAGGTGGCGAAAAATGCTGCCAGGACGGCGGCGGCGATGGCGACGGAAAAACCACGCCAATAGCGGAACTCAACCTCGTAGATGAGCCACACGGCCGCGACCATGACCATGCCGACGAGGAGTTCGGCAGGACGCCAGCGCCGCGAACCATCAATGACCGGCTCAATGAGCGAGCACCAGAGCATGCCGGTGGGCATGGCGGCGAGGCAGATGGAGGCGGTGGCCAGGCGCGCCGACCAAAAGAACAGAATCCAATGCAGGCCAAGGATGACGCCAACGCCGAGCATGGCGAGCATTCTGCGCCTTGATGACAGCAGCGAATGCCCCAGCGCACGGGCGAGAACGGCAAAGCCGAGTGCAGCGAGCGCAGTGCGCCAGAGGACGACATCGACGGGCGACAGCTCAATGAGCTTGCCTAAAATCGCGGTCAGACCCCACGCAAACACGACGAGGTGAAGCTGGAGATAGTCGCGGGTGTCGGATCTGTGCATGGATTAAGTCCGGGGGCGCTGTTCTAGCCGTTGGGGCGGCGAAAGCCCAATTCTTTTGTGTGGGAAAGCAGTTCGGGGCGGCGGACCTTGCGACGGCCCTCTCACGACTGCGAATGAGAGCGAAATTCAGCCAGAACTTACACCTTGACGTGGAGCGGCTGGGAAGCAGTAATGCGGGTTCCCGTACGCCAGCCATGGCGTGCTCATTGATCGCTCACGTCCCGCCCAGATTTTTCTCTCTTTGCCTATGAACCTCGGACCCTCCACTCGCTCACGCCTGGCTCTTTTTGCCGCCGCGGCTCTCACACTTATTATGGCCAGTCCGGGGCAAGTTCAGGCCCAGGCGGTCATCCCGGCGGCACCGGCGGTCAAACAAATCGTGCGGGAGGTCCAGATCGTCTTCAAAGGCGCGGTCAAGCTGGATGAGAACCGCATCCGGAGCCAGATGTCCACCCGGGCGGGCCAGCCGTTCACAAACGAGGCGGTGGAGCGTGACATCCGTGCGCTCTACAGCACCGGAGCGGTGGAAAACCTGGACATCCGGGCGGTGGACGTGGCAGGCGGCGTGCGCGTGATCGTCGAGATCACCGGACGTGGTGGTATTGGTGAAATCGGCTTCCAAGGCAACACCACTTTTGACAACGAAAAGCTGCGCAAGGAAATCGAGGTCAAGGTGGGCGACCCAGTGGATGACATCAAACTCTCCGCCGCACAGAACAAGATCTCAGAGTTGTACGAAAAGAAGGGCTTTGCGGATGTGATTGTCAGCTACGACATCGCTCCGTCCGTGCGCGAAGGTTTCTCCAGCGTGGTGTTCAAGGTCGATGAAGGCGCGCGCGGCATCATCCATGACATCCGCTTTGAAGGTAACACCGCCATCAAGGCGCGCACGCTGCGCGGCAAGATCAAGTCCAAGGAGCACCAAATTTGGAATCTCTGGGGCAAGAAGGGCAAGATGAACAACCAGGATCTGCAGGAGGACATCAAGATCATCGAGCAGGCCTTCCAGGACGAAGGCTATGTCTATGCGAAGGTCACCGAAGTGCGGCGCGAACCGGTGTCCGCCAAGGAAATGGACCTTGTCTTTGTGATCAATGAAGGCGCCAGGTATGATGTGTCCGGCGTCAGCCTTTCAGGCAACACGCTGTTCACCCAGGATGAGCTGATGAAGGGCATCCAGCAGGAAGGCGGCTTCCCTTATAAGGGCAGCTTTGTGAAAGCCGATGAAAAAATGATCCAGGACTACTATGGCTCGCGTGGTTACGCTGACGCGCGGGTGGAGACCAGCATTCTGGAGTCCACGCCCGGTCAGGTGGCTGTGGCCTACCAAATCACGGAAGGCACCAAGTCCTACATCAACAAGGTCAACATTTCCGGCAACTCCGTCACCAAGGATGAGGTCATTCGCCGTGAAATGCCCTTCGCGCCCGGCGAGGAGCTCAACACGGTGAAAATCGAGGCGGGCAAGAACCGCCTGCAAAACCTGAACTACTTCAGTGCCGTGGATGTTCGCAACACCCCGTCCACCATGCCAGGATACAAGGATGTGGACGTCAACGTCGCGGAGCAGTCCACCGGCACGGTGAACTTCGGCGCCGGCTTCAGTTCCATCGACAGCATCACCGGCTTCATTCAGGTGACGCAGACGAATTTCGACATCCGCGACTGGAAGGATTTCCGCGGCGGCGGTCAGCGCTTTAACGCCAATATTCGTGCAGGTGCGCTGCGTAAAGATGTCACCATCAGTTGGACCGAACCGTGGTTCATGGGCCGGGAACTGGCCCTCACCATCGAGGCGTTCTACCACAACCTGTTCTACCTCTCAAACAAGTACAATCAGACCAATGTCGGTGCCTCCGCCGGGTTGCGCAAACGCCTGAGTGAACACTCCTATGTCGAGGGAACCTGGACTGTACAGCAGGTTCGCATTGATGGCATCGATCCCGCCGCCTCCCCCCAGATCCAGCAGGAAGGCGGCACATATACCCAGAGCAAGGTGGACTTGAACTGGGTGAATGACACCCGTGACAGCGTCTTCATCACCCGCAGCGGCCACAAATTGGAGGCTGGCATGCTGCTCTCCGGCCTGGGCGGCGATGTTCAGGTCTATGGGGCGAATTTTGGCGGCCAGCAGTATTTCAACCTGCCTGGAGACACCATTCTGAGCTTTGAGGGCATGTTCCGCACCGTGGACAACTGGGGTGGCAGCCGCGTGCCGATTTTTGAGCGCCTGTTCCTCGGTGGTGCCAATAACCTGCGTGGTTTCAACTACCGCCAAGCCGGCCCCAAGGATGCCACGGGCGAGGCACTCGGCGGCGGCACTTCGATCTATGCCACCAGTGAGTTTTCCGTGCCGGTGCATATCACCAGCAATACCGACAAGTCACCCCGCGTGGTGGTCTTCGGCGACATCGGTTCCATCGGCACCAGCACCATGGATGTCGGCGGTGATGTCTTCTCCGATGTCGGCATCGGTCTGCGGCTCTTCCTGCCTGTCGGCCCAATCCGTGTGGACTACGCCGTGCCAGTGGCCAAAGACCAGTTCACCGGCTCAGGTCGCTTCCAGTTCAACATGGGCTACAAGTTCTAGCCCCTGTGTCGGACATTTTGTTTGTCCGCACTTCCATTCCCGTTCAAACTCCCACTCCTATGATTCGCCGCGCGTTCCTCGCACTCCTCCTCGCCACCACCGCCACCCTCCAGGCAGCCGATCTCAAAATCGGTGTCATTGACATGTCCAAAGTCTTCCAGGAGTTCCATAAAACCAAGTCCGCTGCTGAAAAGTACAAGGGCAATTACGAAAAAGCCGCTCAGGAGATGCAGGAGCGCCAGACGGTGTACAAGAACCTTTCCGCCGAGGCGATGAAGTTGCAGAAAACCGCCCAGGACCCCATCATCACACCTGAGCAGCGCAACAAGTACGCCGCCGAACTCGGTGAGAAGGTGAAGGAAATCCGCTCCATGGAAATGGAAATGCAGGAATTCGCCGAGCGCCGCCAGACCCAGCTCAAGCAGGAGGACATGCAGATCCGCAAAGGACTCTATGAGGAAATCCTCGTGGTCGTGCGTGATCGCTCCAAGGCTGACGGCTTTGACATCGTCTTCGACAAGACCGGCGTCAGCCTGTCCACCGTGCCCATCATCCTGCACGTCAAAGAAGGTTCAGCCACCGATTTGACTGACCAGCTCATCGTCGAACTCAACAAGGACGCGCCTCCTCCTGGTGCCGAGCCGAAGAAAGAAGAAGCCACGGCAGCCCCCAAGTCCGGCGAAACCAAGAAGTAACCCCGGCACGCACAAATTCTTCAGGCATGCTGTAAGCAATTGCGGCGTGCCTTTTTTCTTTTCAACGCCATGTGTCAGCCTGCATCCATGAGCAATTCCATCACACTGCAGCAACTGGCCGAACTCGTCGGTGGCAAACTTTGCGACGGCAACGCCGACAGCCTGATCACCGGATTGAACTCCATCAGGGACGCCCGCCCCGGTGAAGTGACTTTTTTGGGCAACGCCCGCTACCTGCCCGCGCTCAAAACCACCCGCGCCGCCGCCGCCCTCGTGCCGGACGATCTGCCCACTCAGGAGGCGCAGCCCGGTCTGGCACTTATTCGCGTTACCAACCCCACGCTCGCCTTCTCCAGCGTCATTCGGCACTTCATGCCTCCAGACGTCGCCGTCACGCCGGGCGTGCATCCCACCGCTGTTGTCGCCAGTGACGCCGTGCTTGATCCGCAGCAGGTCAGCATTGGTGCGCATGTCGTCATTGAAACGGGCGCCTTCATCGGCAACGGCACACGCATTCACTCGGGCGCTTTCGTCGGCCGTGGCGTTCACCTGGGCTCAAACTGCGTCCTGCATGCCAACGCCGTCGTCAAAGAGCGCTGCATCATCGGCAACCGCGTCATCCTGCACAGCGGTGCCGTCATCGGCAGCGACGGCTTCGGCTACGAGATCGTCCAAGGCCGCCACATTAAAATCGACCAGGTCGGCATCGTGCAAATCGACGACGATGTGGAAATCGGCTCCTGCGCCACCATCGACCGCGCCCGCTTTGGCCGCACTTGGATCGGTGAGGGCACCAAGATCGACAACCTCGTGCAAATCGGCCACAACTGCATCATCGGCAAGCACTGCATCATCGTTTCACAGACTGGCATCTCTGGCAGCACCCGCCTCGGCAACTACGTCACCATGGGTGGCCAGGTCGGTGTGGCCGGACATCTTGAAATCGGCGACAAAGTCATGCTTTTCGCGAAAAGCGGTGTCACCAAAAGCATCCCCGATGCCGGGGCCTACACCGGTTATCCCGCCCGTCCGCTCATGGAAGGCCGTAAAATGCTCAGCCTCCCCGCCCGCATCCCCGATCTCATCGACCGCGTCCGCGAGTTGGAGAAAAAACTCGCCGCGCTCGAAGCCCGGACTTGAAGTCTGTTCGTAACTCTGAGGCCTGATGCACGGCCGTTGCCAACGACCGGCCTTCGTTCTACTTTGCCCGCCCCATGACCGCCGCCTCTCTGCTCCCGCTTCCTGTGATGCCCGACTCTCACGGCCACTTCGGCCAATACGGCGGCATGTTCGTGCCTGAAACCCTCATGGCGGCCCTCACCGAGCTTTCTGACCATTACGAAAAGGCCAAAGCCGACCCGGCCTTCCAAAAAGAACTCGACCGTCTGCTGCACGAATACGTCGGCCGCCCCACGCCGCTCTACTTGGCCGAGCGCTGGACCGAAAAGCTCGGCGGCGCAAAAATTTACCTCAAACGCGAAGACCTGCTGCACACCGGGGCCCACAAGATCAACAACGCCCTCGGTCAGGCGATGCTCGCCATACGTCTCGGCAAAAAACGCATCATCGCCGAAACCGGTGCCGGCCAGCACGGTGTCGCCACTGCAACGGTGTGCGCGAAGTTCGACCTCGAATGCGTCATCTACATGGGCAAGGTCGATATGGAGCGCCAGGCGCTCAACGTCGCCCGCATGCGGTTTCTCGGAGCCAAAGTCGTCGCCGTCACCGCCGGGCAGGCCACGCTCAAAGAAGCTGTTAATGAGGCCATGCGCGACTGGGTCACCAACGTGCAAACCACACATTACATCCTCGGTTCCGCGCTCGGCTCACACCCCTTCCCGATGATGGTGCGCGATTTCCACCGCGTCATCGGCGTCGAAGCACGCCGACAGATTCTCGAGCGCGAAGAACGTCTCCCCGATCTCCTCGTCGCCTGCGTCGGTGGCGGCAGCAACAGCATCGGCCTCTTCCATCCCTTCTTGAACGACAAAGACGTGCGCATGACCGGTGTCGAAGCCGGTGGCGACGGCATCATTCCTGAGCGCCATGCCGCACGCTTCCAAGGTGGCCGTCTCGGTGTGTTGCAAGGCACCAAAACCTGGCTCCTCGCCAATGCTGATGGTCAGATCGAACTCACCCACAGCGTCAGCGCCGGCCTCGACTACGCCGCCATCGGCCCCGAGCACGCCTGGTTGCACGATCAGGGCCGCGTCACCTACAACTATGCCACTGACACCGAAGCCCTCGCCGCCTTCCAGGAACTCAGCCAGGTCGAAGGCATCATCCCCGCCCTCGAAAGCTCCCACGCCATCGCCGAAGTCAAAAAAGTCGCCCCCACGATGCGCAAAGACCAGATCATCCTCGTCAACCTCTCCGGCCGCGGTGACAAAGACGTGGCCCAGGCCGCACGCATGATCTTTGGCGAGGAATTGAAGTTTTGATCGCATGTCATGAAGCCCGTGCGCCTCGCCATCTGCCTCTGCGTGCTCGCATGCATCAGCAATGCGTCCGCGCAGACAAAACGCATACATGTCTTCGTCGCCCTCGCCGACAACGCCAGTCAGGGCATCGCTCCGGTGCCTGCGAAGATCGGCAATGGCGATGATGCGGAGGAAAACCTGTATTGGGGGAATTCAGAGGGCTTCAAAGGGGTTTTCGGTCGCAGCAAAACCTGGAAGCTTGAAAAAGCCGAGGCCAACCCTGTTCCTGAAATCCTCGACCGCCGCACTTACCGGCATGCCTCGAAGGATTGCATCCTCGTCGCCGAAGCCTGGCGCGGAAAAAACATCCACCAGTGCCTCGAAGCCTTCTTCGTGAACCTGCGTGACCGCAAAAGTGATCTCACGGCCTTCATCGGTCATAACGGCCTCATGGATGACCCTGTCGCTGTGTCCATCCTCGACGCCTCGGCCAAACCCACCGACGCCATCATCCTCTGCTGCCTCAGCGGCAGCTACTTTAAGCCGCATCTCGAAGCCTTGAAGGCCCGACCCGTGCTCACTACTGAGCAGCTCATGTATCCCGGCTCCTTCCTGCTGCGCGATGCCCTCGACGTCTGGCTCCGCAACGGTACCCGGCCCGATATCCGCCTGGCTGCCGCCAAAGCCTACGCGGCAAATCAAAGCATCTCCGTGAAGGCTGCCGCCGGAGTGTTTTCCAAACTGGAGTGACATGAACTCGATCATTTCATCATCTTCAGAGCTGCCACCGCCGCAGAACGCCATCCAGGAAGACATGGCAAAGCTCAAATCGCTGCTGCACGATTCACTTCCGCCGCATCTGCCCGCTCAGAAGGACATGCGCATCCTCAATCTCGCCTGCGGACGCTGCGATGAGGCGGAGACGCTGATCAAAGTCGGTTCAGATCTCACCAAGGGCGGCGATGTCGAGATGATCGGAGCCGACATCCGCATTCGCGAAATTCGGCAGGCACGCGAGACGCACCGGCATCTGCCCGCGCAGTTTTTGATCGAGGACGCCACCAAAATCGACGAGCACAAGGAGTTGGGCGACGACTTCAACATGGTCTTCATGCGCCACCAGAACTTCTGGCACGGGCAGGAGCTGTGGAAGAAGATTTTCGACCAGGGCATCGCCAAACTGCGCCCCGACGGCATGCTCGTCATCACCAGCTATTTCGATGTCGAACACCGGCTCGCACTGCGGGCGTTGGAGGCGCTGGGCATGGAAGTCGTCAGCAACCGCCGTAACAAGGCCAGCCGTGCCCTGAACGACGCCCCCGGCAAGTCCGTGGACCGCTGGGTGGCCGTTTTGCGGCGGCGGCAGGCCTGAGACAGGCCGCCAAGGCCATTTACAAGGCCCCGGCAAAGCGGTAAACTCCGCCCCCTCTCCCAAACCCCATGAATCGTCTTCCTTTTGTTTTCACACTCGTGGTGGCACTCGTCCTGGCCACACCGGTGTCGCACGCGCAAACCATCGATGCGAGCAGCGAGGTGGCGGATCAGTACTTCCGCGGCTTCGTGCTCAATAACGAGGCCGCCAAGATTGAAGCCGGCGGCGATCTCCCGCTCGCGCAGACCAAATTCAAGCAAGCCGGCGAGATCATGGACAGCATCGCCCGCAATTACCCGACCTGGCAGCCGGAAATGCGCGCCAGCCGCCAGCAGAAGATTCAGGACGCTCTCACGCGCATCCAGTTACGCTTGGCGCAACCGCAGGCCGTTGCACCCGCACCTGCACCGATGCCTGTCCCGGCCCCGGCTGCGGCCCCAGGACCAGCTGCTATTCCCAATCCAGGCATGCTGGCTCAGCCCGCACCCATAGCACCAGCTGTTCCAGGCAGCTTGCCAAGCCTAAATGACATGCTCAGCCAGTGGGAAGCCATGTACAAGAAGCGTGTGTTGGAACTCGAGACGCAAAACAACCAGCAGCAGCTTGATCTCAGCAAATGGCAGAACTGGTACCAGTGGGCCTCTGGTGAAATCACCACAGCGCGCTCCCAAAACGACGCCCTCGGCAAAAAATCTGCTGCGCTGGAGCAGAGCATAATCCAAATGGGCAAGGACGTGGAGGAAGGCCGCGTGGCAAAGGCTCAACTCGACAAATTGATGGAAGAAAAGATGGCCGTGGAGTTGGAGGTGCGAAAAAATGGCCAGCGTCTCATGGCCGCGGAGACCGCTGCCAAGGATGCCTCGGAAAAATTGGCGGCCGTCTCCACCCGCATCGCCGCCGTCGAGCAGGAGCGTGATAAAATCCTCAAGGAACGCGACCAAATCGTGAAGGAACGGGACGCCGCCATGCAGCAACGCGATGACGCGGTGAAACAGCGCGATGTCGCGGTCAAGGACCGCGACGCTGCCAGCGCTCGCAGCCTCGGACTGCAGGCTGAGCTGGAAGAGGCGAAGAAAAAGAGCGGCAGTGCTGAAATGAAACGTCTCATCGCCGAAAACGAACGCCTCAAGCAGGAACTCACCGAGGCGCAGAAGCAGGTCGCCACCCTGAAGAGTGACGCAACACGCAAGGACAAGGAGATCGCCGATCTGCGCGGCCAGCTCACCGGTTTGCAGGGCCAGTTGGCCGAATTGCGCAAAGAAAGCGGCACCTATCAGACGCAGGTGGCTGAGCTGACCAAACAGCTCAAAGAAATGCAGGCCGGCATGGAAACCAAGGTTGCCACCACGCCGGAACTCACACAGGAAAACGAAATGCTGCGCGCCATCATCATGCGCCAGCTACGTGAGCAGCGCCGCCAGCAGGCCGCCAAGGATCTCGTCATCACCGAGCTGCAAAAAATGGAGAACTCCTCCAACGATCTCGTCAAACAGGTCGAGGAAATGAAAAGCGCGCGCATGACGCTGACGCCCGATGAGGAAAAACTCTTCTCCGACCCGGTGGCCAAGGAACTGCTCGGGCCCAACGGCGTGCAGGCCACGCTCATCGCCAGTGCGAAGCCGGACGATGGTACCAAGCCCATGCCCGCTCCGGGTGCCGCTGAAACCCTCATCAGCCAGGCCAATGAAGCCTACATGAACAAGGACTTTGAAGGTTCGTCGAAGCTCTATCAGGACGCGCTGCGCACTGAACCCAAAAATGTCTCAGCGCTCATTGGTCTCGGTATGGCGCGCCAGCGTGACAACAAGCACGCCGAGGCGGAGGTGGCGCTGCAAAAAGCCCTGGCCTATGACCCAACCAATGAACCCGCCGCTTTTACTCTTGGTGTCACCTACTTCAAACAGGAGCGCTGGAAGGATGCGATGACCTATTTCGAGAAAAGTCTCGCCAAACGCCCCGACAACGCCAGCGGCAGGCACTACCTCGGCATCATCGCCACAAAGCTGAGCCTGCTCGAACGTGCGGAGCGTGAATTCAAAACCGCGCTCGCCATTGATCCCGCCTATGGCGAAGCACACTTCAATCTGGCCGTGCTCTACGTCACCTGGGACCCGCCGCAGTGGGACAAAGCCCGCATCGAATACGATGAGGCGATCAAAAAAGGCGTGAAAGCAGACGCGAGCCTCGAAAAGCTGCTCGCAGGCGGCAAGGTTTCTCAACGCTAAGCTGCGGGAGCGCAGGAGAGCTTCAATCTTGATGCAGTGAGCGACGTGGCGAACTGAAATCAGGGGCGAATTTCCTCGCCCGTGGTCGCATTCGCGAGCGTGATCTGCTCGCGATGGAAGGCGGGATCGCTGCGGAAGGTGAGGCGGGCCTGATACTTGCGTTCGAGATCGACGAGAAGTTCGCCGTCCTCGCTTTTAAGACGGGCGAGGACTTCGGGATGGACGACAACGATGATGCTCTTTTGATCGTCCTTGGCACGGCCAAGAACACTGACGAGGCGACGCTGCAACTCGACGCTCATGGTGAGAGGGGTTTTGACCTGACCGTGGCCTTTGCAATACGGGCAGGCTTCGTAAAGCGTGGTGCCGAGGCTTTCATTGAGGCGCTGGCGGGTCATCTCCATGAGGCCGAACTGCGAGATGGGGAGAACCTGGGTCTTGGCCTTGTCACGCTTGAGGTGATCAAGCATGAGCTTGTACACGGCCTGCTGATCGCGGCGGTGCTTCATGTCGATGAAATCGACGACGATGAGGCCGCCCATGTTGCGCAGGCGCAGCTGGCGGGCGACTTCGGCGGCGGCTTCGAGATTGGTTTCGAGCAGGAGTTTATCGACATCCTTGTGGCCTTTGTTACGGCCGGTGTTGACGTCGATGGAGACGAGAGCCTCGGTCTGGTCGATGACGATGTAGCCGCCGCAAGGCATCCACACCTGGCGGTAGAAGGCGTTGTCGATCTGCTTCTGGATGCCGTAGTGCTCGAAAATGGCAGCCTGCCCCTGGTAGAGGTTGATGCGGCGTTTCGCACGGCCGGAAATGTGCGCAGCCATGCGCTGCATGCGCTCGACGGTGGAGGGGTCGTCGCAGGCCACCTCGTCGATGTCCTCGGTGAGGAAGTCGCGCACGGTGCGCTCGACGAGATCAGGCTCCTGGAAGCAGCAGACGGGGGCGTTTTGACCATCACGCTTGGCGACGATCTGGTCCCACTCATCGAGCAGGATGTTCAAATCACGCACGATGTGGCGCGCACGCTTGCCGGAGGCTTCGGTGCGCAGGATGATGCCCATGCCTTCGGGCAGGCTGATTTTTTCGATGATTTTACGGAGGCGTGAGCGCTCCTTCGGATCTTCAATTTTACGCGAGATGCCGCAAGTGTCATTGAGCGGCATCAAAACGAGCAAACGACCGGCGAGGGAGATGTTGGTGGTGACACGCGGGCCTTTGTTGCCCACGGGACCTTTGGTGACCTGCACCATGATCTCGGAGCCGATGGGATAGAGCGTGGGAATGTCCTTGGCCTCGATGCGCTTCTTCTTTTTGCTGCCGCCACGATTGATCTCTTCGAGACCAGCATCGAGGGCGGCGGGAATCGCGTCCCAGAAATGCAGGAAGGCGTTTTTATCGAAGCCGATGTCGATGAACATGGCCTTGAGACCCTGCTCGATGTTGCGGATGCGTCCCTTAAAGACGCTGCCGATGAGGCTGTTGGTGCCGACACGCTCGATGTTGTATTCTTCGACGACGCCCTTGTCGAGCAGGGCGACGCGGTTCTCCAGCTTCTCGCAGTTGATGACGAGGCGCACGCCACTTTTGATGTCGCGTTTGCCGGTGAGCAGTTCTTTGATTCTTTGTACGAAGGTCAATGCCATGATGTGTTGTCTCCCTGAAATGATGCAGTCTTCAACGGTTGAAGAATCTGCGGAAAAGTCCGCCGCCGCTGGGGGCAGGATCGGACGGTTTGGTTTCCTGGGAGCTGCCCCGGTTGAAGATACCGACCCTGCGCACTGGCACGGCCTGAGGCACATTCTGTCCGGAGCTGCTGCCCGCCGATCCCGATGAATCGGCCCTACGGCGGATGTTGGGCGTCGCGTTCACACGCGGCGCGACATCATCCACCGGTTTTGACGCGGACGCACCCGCGCCCACGTCGCCGTCCTCATCCGCGCCGGGTGCCTCCGGCACCGCGGCATCAGCGTATTGGACGGCTGCAATATGATTGAAATGACCTTCGGCAGCCGGCAGCGCCCCGACGGCGATGTTGAAAGAGCCGTTGTCGAGCGCCAAGCATTGTTCGAGCACACGGCGGGCGACCGGCGCGGCACAACCACCGCCGGATTTGCCGTTTTGCACCAATACGGCGACGGCGAACTTCGGATTTTGATATGGCGCAAAGCTGATGAACCAGGTGTGATTATCGTCAACGAGCTGCCCGCGCTCGTTGTTGCGCCAGTTCTGCGCTGTGCCGGTTTTGCCGGCGACTTCAACACCTGTGATACGCGCAGATTTGCCGGTGCCACCTGGATCGTTCACGACCTTCCACATGCCTTTGCGAATGATCTCAATTTCATCGGGCTTCACATTCGCAGACAGGTCACCCCGCAGGCTGGGCGGATTGTCGAGCACGACCTGATCACGGTCCATGACGCGCTTGAGCAGGTGCGGCACCCAGGACTTGCCGCCATTGGCAACGGTGGCGGTGACAGAGGCCATCTGCAGGGGCGTCGCCTCCACCATGCCCTGGCCGATGGAGGTGTTCGCCGTGTAACCCTCACTCCAGCGCTCGGCAGGCCGGTGCTGGCGTAGCCAGTCGGGATTGGGCAGATTGCCGCCAAACTCATCTTCCAGTTCGATGCCGGTGCGTTCCCCCAGCCCGAGAATCTTGCCCACTTTGGTGATGTTGGCGATACCGGCAGCGTTGCCATAGCGGTAAAAGAAGCAATTGCAGGACTTCATGATGGCATCACTGAGACCGAGGGTGCCATGCGAACCACCGCCCTGCCGTTGAATCCAACACTGCATGGCTTTGGTGCCGTAGGTGACGCTGCCGCTGCAGTTGAACGCGGTCTTCTGGATGCCGGCCAAGCAGCCGGCGAATGAGATCGGGATCTTGTAGGTGGAGCCGGGGATGTAGGGACGCACCGCACGGTTCATGAGCGGGATGGTCTTGTTTTCGAGCAAAGCATCCCAGTCGGACTGCTGGATGCTGGGGATGAACTGATTCGGGTCAAAAGACGGCACGGACGCCATTGCGAGCACTTCGCCGGATGCCGGATCAATCACGACCACGGCACCACGCCCGATCTTCGCATCCCGCAGCGCCTTGTCGGCGATGATCTGCATGCGAACATCCAGCGTAAGATGCACATCGTTGCCTTTGCGCGGTTCCTGGTATTCTTCATCGACTTCGCCGACAATTCTGCCGCGCTGGTCGCGCTGCATGACGCGCACGCCAGGTTTGCCATGAAGGTAGGTGTCGAAACTTTTCTCCACGCCGGCGCCGCCGAAATCATCAGGCACATAGTAGTCCCAGCCTTTGCGATCCTCGGCGGAGGCACGCTGATCATCCGGCAGACGCACATAGCCAAGAATGTGGCAGGCGATGGATTTGAGCGGATACACGCGCGAGGCACGCTCCGCGACGGTGACACCCGGCAGGCCCAGGTTGTGCTCCGCGATGCGGCTGAGTTCGGCAAAGGTGAGGTCGTCGCGATATACCCACGGCACCGCGCCGCCGAAGCTGCGGTAATGCACGCGCAGTGAATCCACCGCATAGTCCTTGTGGACACCCATCTCGCGCATGCGGGCGGCAATCGTGTCCTCAAAGATCTTGAAGATGTCGATCTCGGACTTCTGCCGCTTGATGCCTTTCTCGACGACCTCGAACGGCATCTCCGGGATGGCCACCTTGAGCATTTTGGCGGCACGTTTGTACTCCGTGACGACTTCGGCGAGATTGATGCGAACCTCGAAGCTGGCCTTGTTGGTGGCCAGGACGACGCCATTGCGGTCCTTGATCTCGCCACGCGGTCCAGGAATACGGGCACGCTCTTTTTTCGCACCGGGAATCATTTTGGCGAATTCCTCCCGGCGGTCGATTTGCAGCGACCACAGCCGGAACACGAGAAGGCCAAACCCGCACAACATGGCGAGCGTGAACAGATAGAGACGGAAACGGTATTTAACGACCATCGAAGCGGTACCTCAGGCCTTCGTATTTGATTTCATAGCTCGACAGACGTGCCAGTGAGTAGAGCAGCAGGAAAATGAGCGGCGCAGCCAGCATCGCCAAAAGAGTGTCGGTGATCATCTTCGACCAGACGCCCATCGGAAACTGCAGGGAGCCGCGCAAAAAAGTGATGATAAGGTATTGCGACAGCAGCCAGAGGAACGTGGCCACACCAACCATGAGCACCGGCAGTTCCAACCGACCGCGTTTGAACAACGGGCGGATGCCTTGCATCAGCGTGCCAAGCATGGCGAACAAGACAATGGAAAGACCGAACGGCAGCGGATGACTGCCGGCACCAAGTTCAGAGTCCGCCCCGGTGCCAAAGACATCCTCCGCACCCGCCAGACTCTCCACCACTCCTGGCAGATGCCGCGCATCCCATATAAACCCAGTGACGAACGCAAGCATCAGCATCACGCCGAACGGCGCCGCCACGGAGGCGCTGAAGAAAAATACCGCTGGCAAAAACAACGTGGCAAACTGGGCGATCTCCAGCCCAGGGATGAACTCCTGCACCATGAAACTGAGCAGCAGAAGAATAATGGAGATCGGGTGAAACAACATGACAGCTCAAGGCTTGGTGGCGGCCGGTTCAGGCGCGGGCGCGGCGGCCTGCATCTCAATCACAAAGACATAATCCAGGGTCGAGAAGTCAACGGCGGGCTCGACGATGGCCTCTCCAGATATTTCACGGTTCTCAAAACGTTTCACCCGGCCCAGCAGAAGATCGGCTGGAAACACGCCGCCTTCACCTGTGGAATAAACCCCTGCGCCGGCATTGATGTTGGCGTTGCGGCTGAGCAGGCGCAGATGCAGTTCAGGACGAACTTCAAGGGCAGCTCGTTCACCGGCGAGAATGCCCTGTTCGAGCGTGCCTTCGACTTTCCCGGAGACGCGGCACATCTCGTCGGTCAGCAGAATCACTTTGGTCAGGTGCGGAGCAAGTGTGGAAGTCTTGCCAACCAGGCCGAGAGAAGTGATCACCGGACTGTCGGTACCGATGCCATCCAGCGAACCTTTGTCGATGATCAAGCTGTTCCACCAGGTGCTGGAACTGCGGCGGATCACCTTGGCCGCTGTCATCTTGAACGGGGCCGCCTGCTTGAACTCGATTAGCTGGCGCAGTTTAGCATTCTCCTCGATGATCTGGTTGTACTTTTGCTGGATGATGCGCAAGCGCTCCAGTTGCACGCGCTGATCGTCGTTTTCACGCTTCAGCTCTGCAGGGTTGATCTGGGGTGCCACGGCGGCATCTGCAGCCTGCTCCATCGCCGCACTGGAATGAATAAAAGGCGATAGCAGGCTCATGACACGCGCCTGAATCTGTCGCGTCGTCGTCGTGTCAAAGGTGAACACGGAGACGAGTCCTGCCACAAAGATGAGGAGCGCGAGGATGTTGAGCTTTTTCATGATTGACCTTTCCACCGTGCTGGGAGTGCGGCGCTTTTCAGCAGACAAGCTTCAAGCGGCTGCAGGGCAGCGCGGAACGGGCATCAAACTTCGGTGGTGCTCACCTTGCGCAGGAATTCGAGTTCGCTAAGCACACGGCCCGTACCTTCAGCCACGGCGCTGAGCGGATCTTCAGCCACATGTACCGGCAGCGCGGTTTCTTCCTGCAACAGTTTGTCCAGGCCGCGCAGCAGCGCACCGCCACCGGCGAGCATGATGCCACGGTCCACGAGGTCGGCGGAAAGTTCGGGCGGGCAGCGCTCCAAGGTGGTGCGCACGGCATCAATGATCGCATTGAGCGGTTCCAGCATCGCTTCACGCACTTCCTGGCTCGTGATGGTGATCGTTTTCGGCAAACCGGCCACCATGTCGCGGCCTTTGACTTCCATCGTCGTTTCCTTGCCCAACGGGAACGCGGAACCAATGCGCAGTTTGATTTCTTCCGCCGTGCGCTCACCAATCATGAGGTTGTAGGCACGCTTCATGTAATTGATGATCGCTTCATCGAGCTCATCACCCGCCACGCGCACGCTGCGGCTGTAAACGATGCCGGAGAGCGAGATGATCGCGACTTCCGTCGTGCCACCACCGATGTCCACGATCATGTTGCCAGCGGCTTCTTGAACCGGCAGACCCACACCGATCGCGGCGGCCATCGGTTCTTCGATGAGATAAACTTCACGCGCTCCAGCCTGTTCCGCACTTTCCTTCACCGCACGCTTTTCAACTTCAGTGATGCCGGAAGGCACGGCGATGACCACGCGCGGCCCGCGCATGGCACGGCGGTTGTTATGAACCTTGCGGATGAAGTGGCGCAGCATCGCCTCCGTCACCCGGAAGTCGGCGATAACGCCATCTCGAAGAGGGCGGATAGCCGTGATGCCGCTCGGAGTGCGTCCGAGCATGCGTTTCGCGTCATCACCCACCGCCACCACTTCGTTGGTGCCGGTTTTCACCGCTACCACCGAGGGTTCTCTGAGGACGATACCGTGATCTTTAACATAGACGAGAGTGTTTGCCGTGCCGAGATCGATGCCGATGTCTTGGGCGACGAATCCGAAAAGTTTGCCGAGCATTGAGAATAAAAGGGAAAAGTGTTGGGAAGTGCGGCGTCAAAATTCAGATGCGCGGCGGAGAATTCTAACTTTTTTGAGAATCACGAAAAGCAGCGCCGCGAACGAAATTTTAACCCATATTAAAGCTAAAACCGCCTGAAAGGGCGTCAAGAGAAGTTTCTAAGGAGCTTGGAATTACAGCTTCAGCTCCATTTCGGGCGAAAACAGCCGGTTTTTTCACCCCTGCTCGCGCATCAACGCCCCGTGTTCGACCCGATAAACCGTTCCGTTCCGCTGTTCCGCTTCAGCCCAGTCCAAGCTCGTCGTCGTGATGATTTTTTGGGTTCCGGGCGGCAAACAGACCAGCAACGCCCGCCGCCGGTGCGCATCCAGCTCGCCAAACACATCGTCAATCAGCAGCAGTGGCGGCGTGCCATGCGCGTGCTCGAGCACCTGCGCCTGGGCAAGTTTCATCGACAAAGCAAACGAGCGCTGCTGCCCTTCAGAGGCGAATGTCGTCGCATCGAGATCATTCAGTTGCATCGCGATGTCATCGCGATGCGGCCCAAAGACCGTCGAACGGGTGCGTGCTTCCTCATCACGCATCGCCAGCAACGCATCAAACAAACTCAACGCCTCATCACTCGTGCGGATGAAATTAATGCGCGCTGTTTCTGCGGCGTCGCTCAGTTTCGCATGCGCTGCCGTCACTTCCGGCTGCAAGGCCGCACATAGCTCTGCGCGCCGTTGCCACAGCACCTGCGCGAAGCCGTCCATCACATGCGCAAAGGCATCCGCCTGCTTCCACGCGACCGCCGCATCGCGCTTCAATACGTAGTTTCTGCCACGCAACGCCCGCTCATATCCACGCAGCGCATGCAGGTAATCAGGAAACATCTGACTCGCCGCGAAATCCAAAAACCTCCGCCGATGTTCCGCGCCACCGCGCATTAGGTTCATATCGCGATGATCCATCCACACTACCACGCCTGATGCGGCGAGATAGTCCGCCGCCTTGCCGCACGTCGAGCCATCCACCGCCATGCGCCTCGCGCTGGCCGACTGTGCATGACGCAGCTTTTTGCCATGCCACATGCCTTCAGTCATGCAGGTTGATGCACCGAAGCGCACCAGTTCCGCACGACTCGATGTGCGGGGTGACTGTAGCCGTAGCAGCACGCACGCCGCTTCCATCAAAGATGTCTTGCCCTGCGCATTGCGCCCGATCAGTACCGTCGTGTCGGCATGCAGCTCCAGCCTTGCCTCGGCAAAGCAGCGGAAATCACGCAGGACGAGTTCAGACAGCATCAGGCATCTTCATAGCCGCAAAACGCCGCAAGGAACGCAAAAAGTTGTGTTGCATGCACCGCCTCATTAACGCTCAATCCCCGCCCCTCACATGTCCACCTTCCAAACCGTCAAAGGCTTCCGCGATTTCTTCCCCGAAGAATGCGCCCGCCGCAATTACATCTTCGACACCTGGCGCACCGTCGCGCGCCGCTACGGCTTCATGGAGTATGAGGGACCGCTCGTCGAAAGCACCGACCTCTACCGCAAAAAAAGCGGCGATGAGATCACCAACCAGCTCTACTGCTTCCTGGACAAGGCCAAGCGTGAAATCTCCCTGCGCCCCGAAGTCACACCCTCGCTCGCCCGCATGGTCACCGCACGTCAGCGTGACTTCAAAAAGCCCATCAAGTGGTTTCAAATCGGCCCATGCTTCCGCTATGAAGAACCGCAGGAAGGCCGCAGCCGCGAGTTCATCCAGTTCAACGCCGACATCCTCGGCGATTCCTCTCCCGCTACTTCCGCCGAACTCATCGCGCTCGCCATCGACGTGATGCGCGAGTTCGGCGTCAGCGCCGATGATTTCATCATCCGCCTCAGCAATCGCGAGATTTGGAACACCTTCCTCGCCGACAAAAACATCGCCGCCGAACACACGCAGACCTTTTTGCAGATCATCGACAAAATCGAACGCGCCAGACCCGAGGAGACCGAGAAAAAACTCGCCGCCATCGGCCTCACCACTGCCGAAGTCCGCGCTTTCATGGACGCCGCCGATGAAAATCACCCCGCTTTTGCCGCCTTGCGTGAAAACCTCACCGCACGCGGCCTCTGGCAGCACATCCGCATCGACGCCACCATCGTCCGCGGCCTCGCTTACTACACCGGCACCGTTTTTGAAGTCTTCGACCTCAAGCACGGCCTCCGCGCCCTCGCCGGTGGTGGCAGCTACGACAAACTTTGCGCCCTCATGAGCGACGGCCATGTGGACATGCCCGCCGCAGGTTTCGCCATGG
>JAYVIO010000342.1:0-8486 GCA_043770175.1 Verrucomicrobiales bacterium
TTGATCGACAAGGCCTGCGAGCCACCAGAGCCAATCGCGCCGCTTTTGGTCCGACGACGACCGCCAGCCCCCGATTGGGACACGGTGGCACCCGGCGGCGGCGCGATCTGACCCCGCTCAAGCGCCCTCCATCAAAAGGGCAAACGCGGCGTTCGGGCTTAGCGAACTCGACAACTAGTCGGAGCTGGAAGCCTTGATTTTGCGACATCGAGGTCAAAAGGTCTGCACTACAGGGCGTGCAAATTCAGGCTCTCGGCTTCTCTGGCCCGCCGTCTTTTGACGCGGTGATTTTCGGCGGACCTTGCTCGGGCAGGGTGAGCTTCATCTGGTCGAGCAGCAGTTGCAGGTCTTTCTCCGGCTGTGTGTAGCGGCTCATGATGATCTCCCGCGCATCAGTCGTGGGTAGATGCACGTCGAGCATTTGCACGGTGGCGAATTTCTCCAGCACCGCTCGCGGCGTCAGCCCAGCGGCGCATTTCCACAGCCGCGCTTTGAGCGTGACTTGCAGGCAGTAGGCTAAAAATGAGATGAAGATGTGCGACTCGATTCGCGATTCGAGCTGGTGATAGATCGGGCGCAGGGAGAGGTCGCCTTTGAGTTCTTTGAAGGCTTGCTCGACTTCGGTGAGTTGCAGATAAAACTCCCACAACTTCGCCGGGTCGGTGTCGGTCAAATTAGTGCGCAGGATGTAGCGGCCTTCTCGCTTCCAGGCAGTGCGCAGTGCATCGCGATCCAGCGTCCAGCTCAGGGTGGCGGTCTGTTTGGCTCCTTCGCCGTGCAGTTCGACGCTGACTTTGACGAAGCGTGCATCGCGCCCGGCGTCCTTTTTCGCGGCACCGATGGACTGGTGCATGGCGTCGCGCTTGTGCGGGCGTTTGCGGGCCTTCAGATCGGCGAGTCGGTCGATGTAAGCACGCAGCCTGCGCCGCCGCATGGAGCGCTCTTTGGCGATGCGGTCCTGACTCTGCGCGAGGATGTAGGTCTCGCCATCTTGCACCAGCAGCTTCACGCGCACGCTGGGCCGTGCCTGCTTCCACTCGCGTTTCGCCAAGGCGCTCTCCAGGCTGCTGAGTTTGCCTTTGGGCGTGCCGACGAGGTAGTTCACTGGCGGGTCGCTCTTGCGCATGAGTTCGAGTGTTTCCTCCGTCGGGATGCCGCGATCCATCACCCAGGTGCGCTGTGCTTTGCCATACTGCGCTTCGATTTTAGCGAGGAAGTCTTTGAGCGTGGTCTTATCCGTCGTGTTCCCAGCGAGCACCTCATAGGCCAAAGGAAAACCCTCCGGCGTGACGATCAGCGCGATCACGACCTGCACGCAATCACCACGTTTATCGCGGCTGTAACCGAAGCGGCGTTTGTCCTTGGGATCATCCGGCGGATCACTTTCAAAGTAGGTGCTCGTCAGATCGTAGAGTAGCACCTCATACTTCGCCGCGAAGAGATCGCGCCAGCGAGCCGTGAGATGATCAAAGAGCGCCCGCTTGTGTGCGAGGAGCTTGTCGTGGCATGAGTAAAGCCGGTGTATCTCAGCCAGCGAAAAGTCACTGCCAAGCAAATTCGCGATGGCCGTGTGATCGAACCAATGCCGATGCAGCCGCCATTCCGCGCCTGGATCGATCAGGCGATAAAGCGTCAGCGTGAGCAGCACCTGATCCCAATGCGTGCCCTCGCGGCTAGCGGGCAAGCGCTCGCGCCAAAAGGTATCGAGTCCGAGCTGCTGCCACAGCTCGCAGCCCAACCAGCACGCACCCCACTGGCGCGGACGTCGCAACGACATCTGCGAGAGCTTGATGCGCACGATGGGCAGCTCATCGGCGCGCAGAGCATCCGGCGCATGCTCATCGGGGAAGAGCGCCACCTGCTGCGGTGCATCATCATCCTGGCCGAAGAGATCGACCGTCTTGCGCCAGGCCGCCTCCTGGATGCCATTGATCTCGCCGAGATAAAGCACATGCCGCTGAACGATGCGTTGGTCAGCGAGTCGCCGATTTTCAACGACACTCCAGTAGAGGTGCTCTTTGCCATCTTTGAGCCGTTTTGAACAACGCAGGAACATGATGGCTGGAGAAGATAGCCACGAAAAACGCCCTGCAACTACCAAGGTCTGCACTACAAGCCGTTTTGGAAACGCCCCCTTGGAAAATCAAGGCTTCCAGCGCCACGAAACGTCAAAAATAGTCATTTCCGCCTTCCAGTTCGCCAAGTCGGGTTAAGATTGGTGCGCGGAGAGGGATTCGAACCCCCGACCAACTCGGTGTAAACGAGCCGCTCTACCACTGAGCTATCCACGCCTGTCGGCTTTGCGAGCAGTGTTGCGGACTTATCACGAATCTTCGAGACATCAACCCTCGGTGGTGGCAGCCGACAAAAAAGCCGCTCCAGAAAGCCGGAGCGGCCAGTCAAATGGCTGCGGTTCAGGCGCGGCGGCGGCGAAGACTGATGAGAGCGAGACCAGCCAGACCCAAGAGCGAGCGGGAGGGCTCGGGCACGATGGTGAAGGTGGCTTCGAAGTTGTTGCTGCTGTTGGAATTGTACACAGGATTGTCGGTGTTCACGCCATTGGTGTTGATCTGAGAATAGACCTCCAGTGTGTAGGTTCCGTTGAGGAGGCTAGATATAAGATTCGGAGTGTAGAAGGCGCTCAGATTGGCTCCAGACACATCAGAACCCCACTGCTGGTCACCGCCGCCGCCGATGTTGGACTGAAAGTTATAACTGAAGGGAGTGAAACCGCCAGATTCAGTGCCCTGCCAGATGCGGTAGAAGAGCTGCATGCCTTGCACATCGCTTCCGTTGTTCTTAAAGCTCTTTCCCTGACCGCCGAGACTCATGGTGCTGCCGCCGCCTGGATTGAAGGTGCCGAGATTGCTGCCTTGGAATTCTGCGTTGGCCGTGGAGGCGCCAATGTCGTAGTAGGTGTTCGTGCCGGTGTTGATGATGACAAACTGGTCAAACAGGCCCGTGGCGGCATGCCCGCTGAGAGGGAGCGCGACGAGGGTGAGGAGAAGCAAGGAGAGCTTGTTCATGATGGTATGGCTGGTGAACTGGAATTTCGGGCGAATTATGAAGATTTGCCGTTTTTGAGTCAATCATTTTGAATCAAATAGTCAATTGACCAACTTACGGCTTGGCCAGGACTGAAGATCATGGGAGGAGAGCGGTGGTGACCTTGGCTTGGTAGAATTTCCTGGAGATCGCCGGGTTGAGGTCAGTGAATTCCATCACGGCCCCGGTGCCGGGCTGGTTCTGGGCCACTGCCTCGTCCTCGACCTGCCAGGTGCCAAGGTCGGTGCTGGAATACACATGGTAATAGCGCCCAACGACCGTGGGGAAGCGCAAGACCACAGTGCTGCCGGTATTGATGGCCTCGGTGATGGCGAAGGTGGAGGCGCGGTCAAGCGGGTTGGTGCCCGCGGTAGATTCGTTTTCGTTGCTGAGGCCGTCGCCATCCTGGTCTCCGGCAGCGGAGAGCAGTCTGACGGGGGTGGTGGGGCTGGCGGGATTCGGAGCGCCGCTGTCAGACTGTGCTGTGGTGGATTCAATGCCGACGGCGCTCACCGCCTTCAAAGTGGCGTAGTAAGTCGCTCCGGCGACGCCGGTGAAAGTGTGGCTCGTGCCAGCGACGCTGACTTCGTTCGCCAGGTCATTTCCACCTGGCGTGGTGCCGATGCTGATCTTCCAGGTGGTGATGTTGTCATGCGTGCCCGCGTTGCTGGTCCAGGTGAAGGTGCCTTGCGTGCCGATTTGATAATAGTTCGTGGTGGGGGCGCTCGCAGGAGGAGGTGTGGCATCGATAATCTTCAAATACTGCGCCAGCTCGCCATCGTTGGTGATGGGATTGCTCGTGCCGCCACCGAGGCTGACGAAGACGCCATTGCTATAAATGTCCGCGCCGGTGTGAGCGGGTGTCCAGATGTCCGTATTCGCATTGCTGCTGGCGAGGTTGCGGATGTTGTACTGCCTTCCAGCCGAGTTTTGCAGCCCCAGCAGGCTCCAAAGCGGATCACCCACGCCGCCGCGCAGATCGAACGTGTCTGCGGCGACACCATGCGCCGCGCCATGCACGAGGAGATTGGCAAAGCAGATCACCACGTCCTTGAACGCGGGTGACGCGCCCGCCTGCTCGTATTTGGCGATGGCGAAGACGTTGTTGTTTGGCGTGGTGCCATTCGGGCGTTTGTCGAGGTAGTATTGATTGATCGACTTCACCGCCGGGCTGTTCAGGCGCGCCCAGTTCACGCGGCCATACCACTGCGCCATGCCCGTGTTGTTCGGCGGCGGCAGGCTCCAAAACTGCGCCTTGTTCCATTTCTTGAAGTGCGGGATGCGTTTGCCGAAGTTCAGCTCGTGATCCGTCTCGAAGCCGTCGTAGTGGAAGGTGCCCGGATTGATGTTGTAGTTCTGAATGCCCTGCTCCTGGCCGTTAAACGTCATCGGCAGGCCCGGCACGGCGGCGAGCGCGCCATATCGCGTTGCATTGAGCCAGGCATCGTTGTCAGGCAGGACTTCATCATGACCCGTGATGTTCAGCAGGATGGCGCCTGTGCGGTAGGTGCTGCGGCGCGACTCCAGCGCGCTCTGGAGCACGCCTTCCTCATTCACATGGCTGGCGGTGAAGTTGAACACCAGGCTTTCATTCAAAATATCGAACACGCGATTGCTCCGATAGCCCGGCTCCGCGCCATCGAGCGTCTCCGCCATAAACACGAAGTTCCACTTCGCCGTGCGTGTCTTGTTGATGATGTATTCCCACACTGGATTCGGCAGGCCCTGGCCGAAATCACAGCGCAGCGAGTCGATGCCTTTGTTATCGGCCGCCAAGCGAGCCGCATAGGTGCCGCTCGTCGAGTTTGACAATGAATGCCCGGTCTGCTGCAACCAGTAGATCGGATAGTAAGCGAACATGCGCCAGAGCTTCACGACCTCAGGGCTGATGCTATTCACATCCATGAAGTCATCCTCGTTCTTGTGCGGCTCAGTGCCTGCCGTGTAAGTGGGGAAACGCCACAGGGCGGAGTAGCGCCCGTAATACAGCTCGGCGGTGTCGGTGAACTTGCCAAAGTCATTGCGATCTGGTGCTACCGCTTTGTCCTTGTCACTCAGGCTCGTAAAATACGTCGCGGCCTGGCCGTAATCGCCCGTGCGTGAGTACCAATTGGCCGGCAGCGAGGTCGTGCTGCTGCCGGTGAAGCCGAGATCGACGCCGCCCTGGCCATAAATCGCGTCCCAGGCCGTGTGGTTCGCCACGAAGTCGAGCATGACATTGATCGTGCCCACGCCGCCCGCGTAGTTGTCCGCCTTGGTCACAAAGTTTTGAAACTCGCTCAGCGCTGAGGCCTCCGTGTTCGCGCTGCCAAGCGCGGGATTCACCGCGAAGAAATTCTTCGTCGCGTACGGGCTGCCCGGCACATAAGGCGATGACGTGGCAGGATCATTCTCGACGCCAAGACTGCCGGTCGGATGAATCGGCTGAAACCACAGGCAGTTGGTCTGGATGAGGTTAAAGTAATCGAGGCTCAGCGGGTCCGTGCCATCGCTGTCGCCATCCGCCGCGCCGAGCAGATCGACAAACGTGCTGCGCCCGCCCTGATTCGCCGCCGTGGCCTCAATAGTCAGCGGATTAACCTCATACAGCGTCATTTCCAACGTCTTCTTTGGCGAGACGACCACCGCATGATCACGGTCGCCATAATAGAACCACACACCCGTCGGCGAGAAGCGATAGCGCACCGTTGCCCGATACGCGCCCGTCCTCGTCACAGGCAGTGCCGCGCTCCACGTCGAGCCAGCGGCCGTCATCGCATACGTCTTATAATAGTGCGTCTCATTCTGCCCGCTGAGATCACGCGGCGGCGGCAGGATGCCATCGGGCACACCATCGCCATTATTATCCTGATCCGCCTTGTCGCGGCGATTGAGGTTCGTCACCACTTCGACCTCAGTGGGTTGCGTGCCCGCGTTGAAGGTCGCGCTTACGTTGAGTGCCTGTGATTCGCCCGCGATCTCGTCGATGAAGAACTTCGTCGTCTGATACGGTCCGCTGGCACCGTTGATCGTGAAGTTCGAGATTCGATTCACGCCACTGATCGTGTAGTTCGCGCCCGCGTTATTGTCCCAGGCCAGCGTCAGCGCGTCCGCCGAGAACCCGCTGTGAAACTTGTCGGGCGTCGCGGTGCTGGTGAGCACATACCATGCGTAGTTTTTGCCGTCCTTGATGTCCGGAATCGTCGCCGTGGCCGTGCTGCCCGCCACATCTGCCCGGGTCACCTGCGAGTAGGTCCAGTTCGAGTCCGTGTAACGCACATACACCTTCTCCTCGGCCGCTGGTGCTCCCGAGAGGTTGATCGTGATCAAGCCAGTCGTCGCATTGCGCGCGACACTCGAAATCGACACTGGCGGCGCGCTCAGTTCCATCACCGTGATGAAAGTATTCGCCAAGCCGGGATCTTTGACCGTGAACACATAGCGTTTGCCGTTGATCAGGCCACCGGCGAGCTTGGAAGTCGAGTCACCGAGCGGTTGGTAATACATGATGGCCAGCTCGTTCTTTGGGAAGATCAGATTCCCGCCATAGTCCTGGTTGAAGTCGTTGCCGGTGACCATTTTGAAGTCGTAGTCGGCATTGTCAGCCGTCGCCGTATAGCTGAAGCGAAACCACTCGGTGCTGCCGTCTGGTCCCGTGATTTTCGTCGAGTCCGCCGCTCCCGTCAGCACATAGCCCGGCCCTTCGCCGGGAAAATCGACCTCGTTCGCATTCCAGGCGGATGCGTTGACGGCAAGGAAGATGAAAGGAAGAAAGCGGATCATGGCGTCACAAGGCGCGCTTCGACGCGGTAGAAGCGCGCGGAATGGGTGGTGAGATCGGTGATGGTCATGCTCCCTCCGGTGCCGGGCAGATCGCTGGTGATCGGCGTCCAGCTCACGAGATTGTCACTCGCGAAAACGCGATACAAGCGGTCGGGGATGGTGTTGAAGGTCAGTTCGAAGCCGTTTTGTGTTTTCACAGGCACGGTCGCGTAGCCGTCGTGCTGCGCGGCATTCAGTCCGAGAATGTATTCCTCGATGTTCGTGTAACGGTCACCGTCGGGATTGCCGTTGTCGCCATTTGCGCCACTGCCGTCGGTGTTGTTGAGGTTGTTCGCGGCTTCCCAGGCATCGGGCAAAGCGTCGCCATCGACGGACTCACTCAAGGTGGCACCGGTTTCGAAGCCGAGATCAAAGGTGGCGCCGTTCACCAACGCGAACTCCACCTGCTGCGTCTGCGCCTGGTTGCGCATGTTCAGCGTGTCAAAGGTCGTCACCGGATCATCGTCGATGGCTCCTGCGTTGTAAGTTGTACCGCTCATGGCGCGGACGTAGGCGCGGACGACGGCATCCGGCGCGTTGTTGGTGAGTGAAACGATGCCACCGATGTTGCTGACGGCTCCGAGATGCGTCTGGCCTTTGACGAGGAGGTTCTGCAAATGCGGACTGAGGCCGTGACGATGGTAGAGTGTGGTCACACCGCCCGTGAGGGCGAAGCTGGCACGCAAGGCGTTTGCGCGCGGCGCGAGCGTGATCGTCTTGGCGATCTTGCCGTCGGCGCTGGTGAAGGTGAAGCCGTTCGTCGTCGTCGTGGCGGTGTAGAGATCGTTGTTGTAGGTGATGCCGCCGGCGAACCAGTCCTTGAAGCCGCTGGTGCGGTAGCTGCCCACCGCGCCGCTGATGACGTTCACGCCGCCTTCTTCTTCCGTCTCAAATCCCGCGTAGCTGTGCGGATTGCCCACGACTTGCAAAACGCGGCCTGTGGTCAGATCGCGGACGAAGGCGCACGTCATGCGGCCGCCGATGCGCTCGAACATGGCGAACACGCGGTCGTTGAAGAGCAGGTATTCATTCTCGCCGTCGAGATCGGCATCCTCGGCGGTGCTGCTCGTTGAATTCGACAGCGTGGCGGCGTTCGCGGCCCACTGGCTGACTCTTTGATAGACGGCGGCCCAGCGGAACTGGCTCTGCGCGGCCTTGGAGAAGCCGGCGAGGTTGTTGTTGCTCGTGTCCGGCGTGATGTAGTCGCCGGTGCTGTATTTGCTCAAATCGGCCGCAGGTTGATCATGAAACGCCGTGAGCCACATGGCGCTGTGGAAGGCGTTTCGCGTCAAAAAGCCAAGATTCGGCTCCGCAACGGCCAGACTTGTGCCTGCGACCCACGCACTGTTCGCGAGGCCGGAGCCGCCAATCTGGCCGAAGGCGGCCGGCAGTGGCGTGGAGGGCCGGATATTGAAGATTTTTGTGCTCAGGGCCTCTTCGCGTCCACTCTGGCCGAAGTACCAGTTGTCGTAGTTTTCCTGTGTGGCGTAGTGAACGAAGTCCTTGCTCACCAGCGGCAATGCGGGCGCGTTTCGTTCCACAAAAGGCCAGGCCTCGGGCGTGCCGTCGCGATTCGAATCGACCTCACTGGCGGCGATGGCCTGCGGCGTGGTGAGCTGAATCCACGGGCGGCTGGCCAT
>JAYVIO010000343.1:0-24912 GCA_043770175.1 Verrucomicrobiales bacterium
CGTCAGCGCCAACGCCATCCCCAGCGACATCGAGAAAGGTCTCCAAGCCGGCTTCTTCCGCTATCTCACCAAGCCCATCAAAGTGAACGAATTCATGGAAACCCTCAACGTGGCTCTTGAGTTCGCCGAGAGCGGCCCCAGCACAAAGTAGGTTCACACCCCATCGCAACCATGGCCGGACCAGTGGATGATCCGCGTCTCATGAAACTACCACCAGCCTCCAAATCAGGCGCATCCACACCGCTGAATCGTACGCTGACGTCCTTTGCGCCAACAAGCGATGAAGTCGCGTATCGGGCTTACCTCAACTATCAGAATCATGGCGGAGTGGACGGCCATGATGTGAAAGACTGGCTCGTTGCAGAGGCGGAATTGATCGCTGAACATCGTCTCTCCTTGACCCTGTGAAATCGAAGATGCCGCTCATTTGGGGTGAACACCCTATGGCGATGCCAGGAGGTCTGCATCTAGGATCAGCCCAACCGCACTTCCCAATCCTATGAAACAGGACTCCGTCTTCTGCATCGCCTTCTCTCGAATTCAAGCTGACCAGATGGTGCTGCGCTTGAAAAGCAGGGCGTTTTCCATCCGTGACATTTCGGTCCTTTCAGGCACCGGACCCATGATGGCCGCCTTCGGCGATATCGTGGGCGGTCTGCAAAATCAGGGAGTGCCGTGGGCGAAGGCCCGGCTCTATACAGACAGAATGAAAGACGGGCGCTATCTGGTTTCAGTGGTGGCTGAGAGTGATGACGCCGTCACGCTGGCGAAGGAAGTTCTCAGCAAAGCCGGCGGGAGCGATTTCTGCGCGACTTATGAAACTTCGCAACCTGACAGCTCAACAACCACGTTCCAGCAGGAACACCGCTCGGAGTCACACTTAAATTTTGCCTGAACCAACAACCCTGATGAAAACTAACATCGGTCTGTGGATCGACCATCGCAGAGCCGTCATCGTTTCTGAATCCAGCGCTGGAGCGGAAATCAAAGTGATTTTGTCCGATGCGGACCGTCAACCGGGGCGCATCCATGGCGAGCGCTCCACCGCTCCGTTTGAAGCATATCTGACCGAGGCGGATGACGTGAGCCAACGGAAGTTCACCGCGCAGTTGCATCGATATTATGAGGAGGTCATTGCGTTTGTTCGCGAGGCGGAAGAAATTTTCATTTTCGGCCCGGGCGAGGCCAAGGGCGAGTTGCACAAAGAGCTCGAACAAGCCCTGCCCAAAGGCTGCGTCGTTGTCGTTGAGGCGGCTGACAAGATGACCGACCGGCAGGTCGCTGCGCACGTCCGTGATCACTTCAAGCAAGACTCTCCGGAGATCGCCCTGAAGTAGCCCGAAGAGATGTGCATGAAAACACCCCTCATGCCTGTGGCAGCACCCATGGAAACCAGAGTTTTATGGCCGGCGGAAGCAGTGCTGGCCATGAACGCCCTGCTTCTGACGCATCCCAGACTTGATGTGCAGCGCTGGTTTGAGGAGCAGGTGGCGTTGCGCCTGACGGCGGCGTCTGTCAGTCCGTCTCCTTGAACGGAGCGCCGTTTGGGGTGTTCACCCCATGGCGGGCGTGTTGCGTCATCGCCTATCGCTTGCGCCATGATAAACAAGCTCAGGCACGCCCGGAACACCTTATGAAAGCTCTCGTTTATCACAGCCCGGGCAGGAAAGGTCTGGAGGACATGCCCAAGCCGGTGCTCAAGGAAGCCACCGACGCTTTGGTGCGCATCACCAAGACCACCATCTGCGGCACGGACCTGCACATTCTCAAAGGCCATGTGCCCACCGTGACTGAAGGCCGCATTTTGGGCCATGAAGGCATCGGCGTCATCGAAGCAGCAGGCACCGGCGTCACACGCTTCCACCAAGGCGACCACGTGCTGATCTCCTGCATCACAGCCTGCGGAAAGTGCGAATACTGCCGACGTGGCATGTGCTCGCACTGCGAGCAGGGCGGCTGGACCCTTGGCAACACGATCGATGGCACGCAGGCTGAATACGTGCGCATCCCCTGGGCGGACACGAGCCTGCACCCCATCCCTGAAAATGCGGACGAAGAAGCCATGGTCATGCTCAGTGACATTCTCCCCACCGGCTATGAGTGCGGCGTGCTCAACGGTTGCGTAAAGCCCGGTGACATCGTGGCCATCATCGGTGCCGGTCCTGTCGGACTTGCCGCACTGCTGACAGCCAGATTCTATTCTCCGGCGGACATCATCATGATTGATCGTGACGACCATCGTCTCGATGTCGCCAAAAAGCTCGGGGCTACCAAGCTGATCAACAACAGTGATGGCAAAGCCTTGATGAAAATCATGGCCATGACTTTTGGCAGAGGTGTGGACGTGGCCATCGAAGCGGTCGGTGTGCCGGCCACCTTTGAGATCTGCCAGACCATCATTGCTCCCGGAGGTCACATCGCCAACGTCGGCGTGCATGGTGAAAGCGTGCCGTTGCATCTCGAAACACTCTGGTCGCAGAACATCACCATCACCACACGTCTCGTCGATGCGGTGACGACGACGCTGCTGCTCAAAACGGTCATGTCTGGCAGATTGCTGCCGAAGCAACTCATCACGCACCGCTTTCCGCTCAGTGAAGTCATCAGCGCTTACGACACGTTCGGGAATGCGACGAGCGAACGCGCTTTGAAAGTCATCCTCACCAACGAGTAGCGAACATGCAAGCGCCCGACGGGCGGACGCTGATGTAATATCCACCGTCGAGTTCTTCAGTGCGACCTGACTTCGAGCAGATTGCTCACATTTTCTGGTCTGCCTGCCTTTTTGGCGATCTCACCGATCTTGTGCTTGCCCTCGATCGTGTTGACGTGGCCGCGCAACGTGGTTTGCGCGTTGAGCGTGACGACCTCCACATTCTTGGCATGCGTTGAGAGGCTGGGATCTGCCTGGATGCGTTGTTTGATAAGGTTGGTTTTTTGTTCGTCGCGGAAGTTCTGCCCCTGCACCATCGGAATGGCATTGCGGACAATGCCTTCCTGCGCGCTTTGCTTGGAATGGAGCCCCTTGTCCGCCTGCACCTCCCGGTTCACATAGGCTTCCTGCTGAAAGGCTTCGTGTCTGGCGTTGGTCCATTTAAAACTCGGTTCGCCCTTGAGCTCCGCCAGGGTGTTGTCCAGCACCAGACCAGTGCGTGCCGTTGTGTAGCGCAGAGCCCTGGGCTGGATGAAGTGGCTGCCGTTGCCACCCATGGCTTGAGTATCAGTTACAACGTGGACGATCTGTCCCTTGGGCAGATCCATCATCAGGCTGGCCACCTTGCCCATATATTGCCCGTTTGTGTTGTGGATTTGCATTCCGAGGATGGTTTCAGTGCGCTGGACATTTCCCAACTGCAAAATCTCGGCATTTTTTTGGACTGCCTGGCCTTCGAGAAAGAACCAGGGCTGCAGGCCGAAGTAGCGGATGACCGCTGCCACACGACTGCGATTGGAATAGGCCGCCACATCGGAGGATTTGAACTTGGGAGCGGCATCGAAGCGTGCCTTGCTCATGTCAAGACGCAGCACTTTTTTGCTGGCATCCATCTTCAGCACACGCGGGGGGATGGAGGTGGTCTTGCCACCGAAACCTAAAAAGCCGCCGCTGGTGGTCACGACCACCTCGACCAGCCGTGCATTCTCCACATCTGCGGTGATGAATTTCACCTTGCCCAGTTTTTCATTCTGCAGGTTCCAGACTTCCAGGCCGATGAATTCCGTGAAACTTTCCTCCTGCCGGAACACATTTACATCGGGGTTAGGCGTGGGTGTTTCAAGTGCCTGCAGGCTGCAGGTCAGGGCGAGGGTGCTGGTGATCAAGATTGATTTCAATTTCATAAGTTGCTTTCGTGTCTGAAAAAATTCTTCACGGGCTCGGACCACTTGTTGCGGCGGCCACGAAAGAATTTCAGTGCCGCATGATAGGCGCTGACTCTCTGTGCGAACATGGGGTGTTTTGCCCATGCATGGCATCTGTTCCTGCTTTGGGGTGAACACCCCATGGCGCACGCAAGGTGCGCGGGCCTATGCTCATCCAATGAAGACCCACAAGAAGGCGTCTTAAATCCGGCACGTCATCAACCGGCAGGCCAACAACCCCCCACTCAAACATCCATGAATATCCTCGTTATCCTGCTCATCCTGCTGCTGCTCGGCGGTGGTGGCTACGGCTTCCGTTCCGGCAATCACTTTCTGGGCGGTGGAGCCAGCCTCATTGTCATCATCTTGGTCGTCCTGCTTTTGACCGGGCGGATATAGCCACCCGGCCCTTCTCTCTTTCGCGGCCCAATGTCCGCTTAACCCCAACCTCAAACTCTACAAACTCATGAAACACACTCGTTCCTTGCTCCTCCTGCCGCTACTGGGCGCTCTGTCCATCACCTCCTGTGACGTCGGTCCAGGCTATGCTGGCGCTGGCTACGGCAACAACTACCGCAGCGGCTACAATAGTTATTCGACACTGCCCCCAAACTACACGGGATCCGCCTATTACACAGGAAACCGCTACTACTCCGGCGGGAATTATCAAACCGGCAGGTACGACTACCAGGGCAGAACCTACACCAACCGGTACCACCACAACGGACAGTACTACTACGGTGGCACCCATGCTCATTACCCCGGTGACGGTCACGACCATAGCCAGACAAATTACGCCAGTCCCTACGGTTCATCGAGGACGTCTTATCGTTCATTCTGATCTTCTACGGTCAGACATCGATGAAAGTCGCTCAGGTGCTGCTGCCCCACACCTGAGCGAAGTGATGTGCCAGACGTAGCTTCTGCGCCACACGCACCGAGATGACAAACGGATAGAGCGGCGCTTCGCCGATGCTGTGGGAGATCTCATTCAGCACCGTGGAAAGACACATCCAGCGCTGCAGCCACGCCAGAAACTCGCCATCAGTCATCCCATCCTGCGGCAGCATTGCCGGCAGGGTGCCCGCCTCGCCAGGTAGCATTACCAGCGGCAGCGCGATGTTTTTCACCTGAATGCCCAGGCTCTCGCAAGTCTCCAGGCCGTCCACGATCTGCAAGTAGTGCGCCCATGTCTCCGCCCAGTCCTCCCACGGATGCGAGGCCGCGTAGCCGGTGATGTATTTCTGCTCCCAGCCAGCCGGAGGACCCTTCTGATAATGCGCGCTTAGCGCTGCGGCATAATCCAGCCACTCATCGCCAAATCGCTCGCGAAAAGCCTGTCGCAGCGGGTTGTCCCAGGGCAGTTCCGATAAACAGCGCTGCCAGAAATAGTGAGCGCTTTCATGGCGGAAATGGCCGAGCAGCGTGCGGCTGTTTTCACCCAGTTGTTGACGATTGATCTGGCGATACGTGTCATCCGCCTCCTCCAGATTAACGGTGATCACGCCATTGAGATGCCCGGTCGTCACCGTGGGATTCGACAGCGTGCTGATGATGTCAAACGCCAGCCCCGACTTTGGATTCTCGATTTTTGACGGCAGCGTGATGCCCAGACGCAGCAGAGTGTAGATGAGCCGCCGCTTCGCCATCTCCATGCGTCCCCACAGCATCAAATTGCGCGCCGTACTCAGATCCGGGATGGTACGGTTCATCTGACAGGCCAAACAGAGCGTTTCCTTGGCATCCGCCGGCAGCAGCCAGTTGCACACGCCATGTTTCACGCCGTTGTCACAGCGTTTCAGCGTGCTCGTCGGCCGCACGCGCGCCATAACGCCGCCCACGGGGTCATAACCGACGACACCACCGCACTTCAGGCACTTGGAGTTGCCGAAGAAAAGCACATTGCCACAGTCGCAGGTGAATCGTTGCATGGAGCACTTTCTCCATCGCCGCATTTCAGCGCGATGTCATGCGATTGCACGGCCTTCGCCTTCAAATTCATCACGGTGCGACGTTTCGAAGTAACACCACGCGATCTGGAGCAAAGGCCAAAAAACTCGAAGCCGCACCTTCACACTTTAACACTTTCACCTCGACCGGAAAACTTCACTCATCAAACACTCGACCACGAGCGTGTGCAGCCCCAGCCCCCGTTGCTTCACTTTGGCCTGGAGCTGGTCGATCGCGAGGTCGTCATTGAGCTCCATGGTGCGGCCCGTGGTGTAGGTGAGCAATTGGCGAATAAGATGGCGGGTGAAGTGATCGGCCCGGGTGTCGTGAATGATCTTTTTGAAGCTGGCGAAGTCCGCGTAGGTCTCGCCGGAAGTGAATTCGCCGGTGGTGTCGATCTCGGCGGGTTTGGTTTTTTTGTTGGCGGCGGGGTATTTATTGCGCCAGCGGCCGACGGGATCGTAGGCTTCGAGGCTGAAGCCGAGCGGATCGATCTTGCGATGGCACTCGGCGCAGGCGGCATCGGCGCGGTGCTTGGCGAGGCGTTCGCGGATGGTGGTGGCGCCGCTGACATCGGGATCAATGGCGGGCACGACATCGGGCGGCGGTGGCGGCGGGATGCCGAGAATGTTTTCACTGACCCACACACCACGCGTGACGGGCGAGGTCTCGACGCCATTCGCACTGACGGTGAGCACCGCTGCCATGCCGAGCAGGCCGCCACGATGCGTGTTGCCCTTCAGGCTGACCTTCTTGAAGCCGTCGGCGAGGCGCAGGGTCTTCGCCTCAGGCAGCTCGTAGAGTTTGGCGAGTTTCTTGTCCACGAAGGTGTGATCGCAGTCGATGAATTGCGCGACGGAGCCGTTGTTCTTGAGCAGATCGCGGAAAAAGAGCCGCGCCTCGGTCTTCATCGAGGTGGGCAGGTCCTCGGCGTAGTAGGAGCGCACGACTTCACGCGGCGGCGGCTGCGAGCCGAGGTCACGGAGATTCAGCCAGCTATCGAGGAAACCGTTCACGAAGCCGTTGATGCGTTCATCGCTGAGCATGCGCTCGATGTGCTTTTTCAGCTCGGCATCTTGCGTGAGTTTGCCGGACTTGGCAGCGGCGAGCAGGGCTTCATCGGGCGGTGTGGCCCAAAGGGCAAAGGAGAGGCGAGTGGCGAGGTCGTGGGGCTTCAGGGCCTTCGCGGACTCGTCGGTGATCTCGCTGAGGTAGAGGAAGCTCGGCGAGCAAAGGATGAGCTTCACGGCATCGAGCGCGGCTTGTCGTGGCGCAGCTTTTTCAGCGATGCGTTTGTCATAAAGCGCACGGATGGGCTGGCGGTCGGCATCGGTGAGCGGTCGGCGATAGGCTTTCTCGGCGAAGGCATTCAGTTGATCGAGCGCCCGAGCTTCGTGAAAGCCCTCTTTGCCGAAAACGGCGACTTCTTCGGCGCTGGGCTTTTCGGGCACGGGGCCGTGGATCTTGATCTCGCTGATGCGAATGTGTGGGAGCTTGCCTTCCTTCAAGATGTGCGCACGACCGACGCCGGAGGAGCCGACATCGGATTTGAACTCGTCTTTGTACTTTTTGTTGATCGTGACGACTGAGGCGCGGGATTCAAAGGGGCCGTTTGGAAAGATGAAGCGCGGTGTTTGCCCCGCTTCCAGCCACACACGGAATTTGAACCATGTCGGCGTGTTGTCCGGCACGACAGCGCTGGCGAGCAGCGGCTCGATGGCCTGCGGGTAATGGATGTGGCCTTTGGTGACATCGCCAGGCACAACGCCGAGGATGAAGGGCTCGGAGAAGTCGATGCCGAAGATAGCGGGATCGTAATGCGTGTCGCGATGCATGGCCGTGGCCTCGACTTCGAGATCGTAGAGGCCGGAGACGGGCACGCCTTTCAGGAAGTCCTCGATGTGGCCGTAACCGCCCTGGCGCGTGTCGGTGTTCGGCTGCTCGTAGAGATTGAGGTAGCGGTAATTGAAGGCGCTTTTGTGCGAGCCCTGCAGCTCATCGTATTGCACGAAGTGGCCGTTGAACTTCCAATCCTTCGGTTCCATCGCCGGTTTGCCGAGCCGTGTCTCGACGAGGCGGTTCGCGGACTGGAAGTACTGATCGACGAGGAAGCCTGAGGTCACGAGCGACTTGCCGATGGTGTCCATGTGCTCGGTGGTCTTCTCCTTCGGAAAATCCGCCGTGAGGCCCAGCGTGTCCACGCGGCGGCCAAACAGCACCGCGAGCGTGTTTTCATACTCGCGGCTGGAAAGACGGCGCATCACCGTGCGGCTGCCCGTGGTCTGAAATTTCGCATGTGCGGCCACTGTGCCGTCACGCAGCGCCCGGATCATCGCGATGCGCTCATCGTCCTGCGGCTGATCCGCCATCTTCGGCGGCATTTCCTTCAGCGTGAGCTGGTCGATGATGTCCCGCGCCTCGATGAGTTCGTTCACCGACTTCAGCGGCAGCGCGAACTTCTCAAACGCACGGTCGCCCTTCTGCACATCCGCGTCATGGCACTCCAGGCAGTATTTGCCGAGGAACTGCTGCACGAGCTTCGGGGAGTCGTCAGCGGCAGAGGCGAAAGTGGCGGCGAAAACTGCTGAGGTAAGAATGAGGTTCTTTGAGTTCAAAATCGAAAGGGAATTGAGCGTGAAATTTATTTTAGAAGCATCCATTGGATGACAACCGAGCCATTCCAAGCTAGCCCGATTTTTGCATCACACCATCCATGTTATTCTCCGATGCCTGAGGGTTTCGGGAGGCAGGAGGCATGGGAATGGCTCGGCTTTGTACACCTCTGAAACTGGCATCTTGTCAGAAATGTCTTCACCATTCGTCTTACCGTTAGCATGACCGAAGAACTCCTCATCAAGACGCTCCTCGACGCACGTCCGCGCCTGATCGCGGCGACGCTGGCGGTGCTGCGGGATGTGCATCAGGCGGAGGATGTGTTTCAGGAGGTGATGATCAAGGCGCTGCGGATACGCGAGAGCTTTTCTGACGAGGCTGGGCTGATGGCCTGGACGCGGGTTTCGATGCGCAATCTGGGCATTGATTTTGTGCGCCGTGCCGGGCGGCTGGAAACGATCCTTTCCGAAATGGCGCTCAATGCCGTTAGCGAGCGGCTGGAGGACAGCGAGGCCGCGGCGGGTCCGAAAGTCACCGCGCTACGTCACTGCCTGGAGAGCCTGCCGCAGGAGTCCAAGCGACTGCTGCGGATGCGTTACGATGAAGGTCGCAGCGGACGTGATCTCGCCGCGCTGCTGCGCCGGAGCGAGGACGCGGTTTACAAGGCGCTCTCCCGTCTGCACGCCGCCCTGCGCCAGTGCGCGGAGGAGCGGATGAATCTCATGAAGGAGGCTGAGGCATGAGCGTGTTGCCCGAAAACATTCCGTGGGAAGTGCTGACGCGTTACGTTGCTGGTGAATGCACGCCGCAAGAGGTGACGATGCTATCTGAACGCATCGAAGCCGAGCCTGCGGTGGCTGATGCACTCGCGGAAGTGCTGCTGCATGCCGTCGTGGTGCGCGATGACGCGGAGGCGCATCCCGAGCGTGTTCGTGCAGTGGTGCCAGTCGCAAAGCGATCCCAATGGCTTTCTCCCGCTGTTTTGGCAATGGCAGCAGCCTTGGTGGGAGCTTTCACTGCGATCTGGTTTCTCGCCTTCAACGCTCAAGATCGTGACATCCTCCGCATCACCGCTCTCGATGGTGCCGTGCGCTGGACCGGAGCTGGCGGTGAGGTGCGGGAAGATCTGTCCGCCGGTGCCACGCTGCCCGGCGGGCTGCTGGAGACGATCTCAGACGACAGCACGCTTGTGGTGGCTTTTGACGATGGCACCTCACTCACCCTGCTGGGACGCACTGCGGCCACGTTTTCCGCAGACGGTCAAAAGACCGTGCATCTTCGGGCAGGCAGCCTCTCTGCGGATGTGCGTCCGCAGCCCGGCGGCCACCCTTTGCTCATCCACACGCCCACCGCGCGGCTGGAGGTGCTGGGCACACGCTTTGAAGTAGATTCTGATCCTGCAAACACCCGCCTGACCGTTAATGAAGGCCGCGTGCGCATGACGCGGCTGGTGGACGGTCGCGTGGCTGAGGTGCCGGCGCAGCATGAAGTGCTCGTCTCCCTCGCCGATGGCGTGGAGATGCCTGTGGAGCGCCGCAAACAGCCGGAGGTGCTGTGGCGCTCTGCCATCGCCGCTGGTCCCGCCAGCACGCAAGGACGCTGGCTGCCTGCGGAGGATGAAAAACCCGCACGCGTCGCCGCCGAGCCGGTCTTTGTGCCCAAGAGCAGCCGCGGGCCGGTGACGATTCATCGCGTGGGGCTCACACTGCCGTGGCAGACGCGGGCGAACCTCCAGGTGCGGCCTGATTCGCTTGTGCGTCTGCGCGGCCACGCCACGAAGTCCGCCACGCTGGAAGTGATGCTGGCATGCATGAAGACCACGGGTGGTTATGCGGGGAACTGGTTCCAGCAGCGCAGCATCAGCGCGGGCGAATGGCAAATGGAGCTGCCCGTGAGCGCCTTCCGCCACTGGCGCGCAGATGCCGAAATCGCCCCGCAAGAGCCGCTCGAGCTTCGCCAGATGGCCATCTACACCATCGGCACCGACGCTGGCCTCGAAGTCGAAAGTGTCGAGGTGCTGGCCACGAAGTGAGCAACCTTTGAAATCATATGAAACCCATCCTGCCAGTCCTGTTTGTTGTCGGAAGCCTCATCCGAATCCACGCCGCCGAGTTGAATCTCCCGCTGTTTCCCGCTGAAGCGAAAATCATCCAAGGCATCGCGGCCACGGAGGGCGTTGAAGTCGTGCTCGGGTCAAAGCCGGGGTTTTCGGCCAGAGGCGCGGCGGAGACGCTCGTCGGCCTCGGCGTGCCGAAGGATGACATCGCCTCGGTGACGGTTCAGTCCAAAGAGCGAGAAGCCGTCGCCTTCACCGTCACGCATGACAAGGCCGGTCATGTGCTCGCGATCACCGGCAATGGCCCGTGGCTGCGCAACAGCACGCTGCGCTCGTTCAAGGATCTGCCGGAGCTGCGCATCATCCGCATGGACCACAATGGCTTCGTCGGCAAAGACCCGCGCATCCCGGAGTTCGACGGCAGCGGGTTCGACGCGCTCACGGACTCGAAGGTCGCGGATATCAAAATCGGCCTCAGCTTTTCCGACAAGGGCATGGAGCAGTGCGCGAAAATCAAAACGCTGCGCAGCTTCTCTGTCGCTCATTCGCAGGCCACGGGGGCGGGCATCGCGTTCTTCGCCGCGCATCCGGGGCTGACGAGATTCTCCATTAGCGAGATGGGGAAGCCGAGCGTCACCGAGAAGGCATTGGGAGCCATCGCGAAGATTCCGAACCTCACGCGGGTGGGTTTGGGCGAGTGCTATGTGACGTATGCCGGCGGGTTCGCGCTCCTCGCGCCGTTCAAGGGCAAACTCGCCGAAATCAACCTCAGCATGTGCGTGGCGGCGCAGGCGGACTTGGACAAGCTGAAGGCCGACCATCCGGAAGCGAAAATCATCACGACACCGCTGGCCGAGATTCCGAAGCGTCACATCGGCGTAGCGATGAGCCTCGCCAAACAGGTGCCGCCGGACCTCGCCGCGCCCCTGAATGCCGCCATCGAACTGTTCCGCAAAAAGTAATCCGTCATCGTCATGCGCCTTGCCCCGATTCTTATTCTTCTGGTCTTCGCCCAAGGGCTCCAAGCCGCGCCGGATTTCGAGCGCGAGGTGCGGCCGTTTTTGAAACAGCACTGCTACTCCTGCCACGACGCGAAAAAGGCGAAGGCGGGCTTTCGCGTTGATGAGTTGGGCACGGATTTCCTCAGTGGCAAGACGGCGGACGACTGGCACGAGGTCATCAATCAAATCAACAGCGGCGAGATGCCGCCGAAGAAAGAGCCGAGGCCGGATGCGAAGGCGGCCTTTGCCGTGGTGGAATGGGTGGGCGCGAATCTGAAGAACGCGGAGCGCCAGGCACGCATGGCGGGCGGCCGCATCCTGATGCGGCGGCTGAACCGGCAGGAGTATGCGAACACCGTCGGCGATTTGTTCCGGCTCGACCCGAATTTTGTCGAGAAGCTGAAACGCGAGCTGCCTGCCGACGGAAAAGCGGAGGGCTTCGACCGCATCGGCAGCGCGCTGTTTTTCGACCAGACGCAGATGCTCGGTTATCTCGACTGGGCCGGGCAGATTGCCCGCGAGGCGGTGCAGAGCGCGCCGCCGAAGGCGGAGACGTATGTCTATGAGGCGGAGCGGCACCTGAACAGAAACGAAGGCCCTACCACGGAAGTGGCGCAGGCAAATGCGCATCAGATTCCCCTCGGCCCCACGTTCTACGACAAGAAAGCCACCGGCATCGAGATGTGGGGCGGCCACGGCGGCAAACCCGATGAAGATAAGACGTGGGCGATGGTGCCGCATGGACCGCGCCCGGACCTGACAAAGCTGGTCACGCAGGACGGCTACTATCGCGTGCGCGTTCATGCCGGGGCCTCGCCCGGTGCGCGGGGCACTCCGGTGGTGATGCGCCTCACCTACGCCACCGGCACGCCGCTGGAGAGCATCCATGACGTCACCATCGAGGGGACTTTGGAGAAACCAGGTGTGGCGGAAACGTTGCTGTTCCTGCGGGCCGGGCAGCCCGACCAGCAGAAGCCCTTGGTGCCGACTTGGAACGGCATCAACAACCTGCGCGTCGGCAATCCCGAGTGGAATGCCGTCCACCAGCGTTGGCTCAACTCGTTTGGCAAACTCTCAAAAGCTGTGGCTGCACGCGACGATGCCGAAGTCGCACGACTCAAGGTCGAGCGCGAGCAGGTGCTCAAGGACTTGAATGCTTTCACCGGGCCGCGCTGGATTCCGCATCCGACACACAACGCGGCCACCGCGCCGCGCCTCTTCCTCGACAAAATCGAGGTGGAAGGTCCGCTGCCAAAAGAATGGCCGCCGGCGAGCCACAAGGTGCTCGGACTCGATGACAAGACGCCGCAGAATGAAATCGGACTGCGCTCGGTGTTCGCGTGGCTGTTGCCGAGGGCGTATCGTCGGCCTGTTGAACAAGCGGAAGTGGATAAGCTCGTGCGCATCGCCGCCGGTGCGATGCAGCGCGAGAAGATTCCCTTTCCAGACGCGCTGCGGCTCGGAGTGCAGACGATGCTTTGCTCGCCGGGCTTTGTTTTCATCCAGGAGCCGCAACCGCGCACCGCTGCCGCCACCAGGGGCACGCGGCCGCTGAACGACTTCGAACTCGCGAGCCGACTCTCCTATTTCCTCTGGAGCAGCCTGCCGGACGACACGCTGCTCGCGCTCGCAGCGAAAGGCACACTGAAGCAGCCCGCGACGCTCCGCGCCCAGGTCACGCGCTTGTTGGCGGATGCGAAGAGCCGGCGTTTCGTCGAGAACTTCGCCGGTCAGTGGCTCGATGTGGAGCTGTTCGGCAGCGTCGAGCCGGCGAAGGAATACAAGAGCTATGACAACGCGCTCAAGACCGCGAGCCGCGAGGAGCCGCTGGCGTTTTTCCAGCAAGTGCTCACGGAGAATCTGCCGGTCGCAGTTTTCCTCCACTCCGACTTTCTCGTCATCAACGAACGCCTCGCACGGCACTACGGCATCGAGGGCGTGAGCGGCGAGACGTTTCAAAAAGTCGCGCTCAAGCCGGAGCATCATCGCGGCGGCGTGCTCGGCATGGCCGGGCTGCTGACCTTGCTGGCCGATGGCACCCGCACACTGCCTGTGCGTCGTGGTGCGTGGGTTTTGGAGAAGCTGCTCAACGACCCTTCACCGCCTCCGCCGCCGAACGCGGGCGACATCCAGCCGAACACCGCCGGGAAGAACCTCAGCGTGCGCGAGCGTCTCCAACTGCACCGCGACGAGCCGAACTGCGCGAGCTGCCACGCCAAGCTCGACCCCTACGGTCTCGCGCTGGAGAACTACGACGCCATCGGTGCCTGGCGCGAGCGCCAGAACGGCGAAGGCATGGGAGGAACGAGGGCGCCAGTCATCGACGCCAGCGGCGCGCTCAAATCCGGACGCGCGTTCCAAGACCTCACCGGCTACAAGGCCGGATTGATGGCCGAGCAGGACAAGTTCATCCGCGCTTTCACGGAAAAGCTGCTCACCTACGCGCTCGGCCGCCCCGTGGGTTACGTGGACAATGCCACCATCGAAACCATCCTCAAATTCGAACCGCGCCTGCAATCGCTCGTGCAAGCCGTCGTCGCCGCTGAACCCTTTCAAACCAAATGAACGCCCGCTGTTCCATCACGCGCTCACTCCGGCCTGCGGCAGACCGCAAAGGCGTCGGTGAGCCGTTGGCGCAGCTTTTCGTCGTCGAAGGTCGCGATCAGCCTCTCAATCTCAACCGGGCGGATGAAGTGATGCTTCAACATGCCGCGAATGAAAGCGATGTCCTTGGGACGCGAGGCCGCCAGCTTGGCAATGGTCAAGTCCACCGGGTCAATGCACCAACCCGTGGCACCGCCGGTGTTCTCATTGCAAACCGGCGTCAGGCGCGTCTCCCAGCCTGCGGGCAGCAGTGCGGTATCCGGGCTCACGCCATCGGCAAAGTAGCCGTAGGTTTCGTTGAAGCGGGACAACTCGCCGAGATTCCGCTCGATCTCGACGTGCAGTTCCGGTTTGTCGCGTGCGTAGATGTCCAGTTCCATGGACTTGCGCAGTTCACGCGGCGCATCTGGATGTTTGCCCAGCACCGACTGGCTGCCGATGATGATGAAGTCCTTTTCGCCGGTGTTGCCGCTAGACGCCCGCAAGAGATGTTCGAGTTCGTAGCGATTCATACTTCTGGTAGATCGCCTCGCGTTGCGCGCTCGGCATCAAAACGGCGAACGGAGTGCTCTGCCGCATCCGCGTGGCCTCGTCGCCACGGTCGTCCAGCACCCGCAGCACTCCACGCACGCCTTCGATGCGGATCACGTCCTGCCATTCCCGCAGCGCTGCTTTGCCGTCCTCGGAGTATCTTTCGTCACGCATCTTGTCCTCGATCCATCGTGACACACGCGGCAAGACGCCAGGAGATTGGCGGAGAATGTCCGCAATCACCTGATGCATTTCAAAGCTACGGTCATCTATGACTTGGTGCCAGTTCACGCCGCCAGAATACCCGCCACCGCTTCCATTCGCAACCTCGCAAACCTCCACCACCATGAACATCCTCAAACACCGCTCCATCGACCGCCGCACCTTCCTGCGCGGCACCGGCGTCTCGCTCGCGCTGCCCTGGCTTGAATCCATGTCCTCGCTGGCACGCGCGGCTTCGACAGCGGGCGGCATCGCGGAGAGCGAGCGACCGAAACGCGCCCTCTTCACCATGTGGGGCCTCGGCATGAACGGACGCGATTTCACGCCCGCGAACACGGGCCGCGATTGGAGCGTCACGCCCATTTTGAAACCCGTGTCGCATCTGCGCGATGACTTCACCCTCATCAGCGGACTCAAACTCACGCACTCCGGTGGTCACGGCGGTGACCGCACCTTTTTGACCGGCACCGCCACGCACAAAGCCGACGCCAAACTCCGCATCTCCGCCGACCAGGAACTCGCCGAGGCCGTCGGCAAAGCCACGCGCTTCTCCAGCCTCGTGCTCGGCGTGCATCGCGGGACCGGCTTCGGCAGCGGCACCATTGACAAGACGCTCGCCTGGACCCGCGGCGGCACGCCCATCCCGGCGGAAAACCGCCCGCACATTCTCTTCGACAAACTCTTCCGCGCGGAAAGCCCCGACGAAGTCGCCGCCCGCAGGGTCGGCGCCGGCCGCACCGGCAGCGTGCTCGACGCCGTGCGCGACGAAGCCAAAAGCCTCCAAAACCGCCTCGGTAAAGACGACCTCGCCAAACTCGAAGAATACTTCACCTCCATCCGCGACGTGGAGCAGAGCATCGCCACCGACCTCGCCTGGCTCGACAAGCCGAAGCCAAAAGTCGCGCCGCTGGATTTCGGCAAGAACGTCCAGGCGCTCGACCCCGAACTGCAAAACAAGACCAACTTCGACTACCGCCGCTACCAGCGCCTCATGTTCGACGTCATCACGCTCGCGCTCCAGACCGACAGCACGCGCATCATCAATTATTATGCTCGTCGCGACCTCAACGACGGCACCTATTGCTACGCCTACAAAGGCTGCCCCTACGGTTACCACGAGATGACCCACCACGGCGAAGACCCCGACAAGCTCAAGTGGCTCACCACCGTGGACACCTGGTATATGGAGGACTGGGCCTACTTCATCGAAAAGCTCAAGAGCGCCAAGGAAGGCGACGGCACCCTGCTCGACCACACCATGCTCGTCTGGGGCAGCAGCGGAGGCACCGTCAACGCACACAACAACACCGAACTGCCCACCATGCTCGTCGGCGGCCACAAAATCGGCATCAAACACCAGGGCCACCTTGAGAAAAAGGACGTCCGTCTCGGCAATCTCTGGCAGACCATGTTCGGCGTGATGGACGTGAAAGTGCCCGCCAAGTTCCAAGGCGGCGAGGCAGATGGCGTCATCAAGGAACTGGTGTGAAGGAGCAGGAAATGAAGTTGCTCCGTCACATCATCGCACTCGCATTTTCCTTCGCCGCCCACGCGGCCGTGCCGCCGAACATCCTCCTCATCATGGTGGATGACATGGGCTACTCGGACCTCGGTTGTTATGGCGGAGAGGTGCGCACGCCGACGCTCGATGCGCTGGCGGCGGGTGGTGTGAGGCTGGCGCGGTTTTACAACTGTGCGCAGTGCTGCCCCTCGCGGGCTTCGCTCATGAGCGGGCTGTATCCGCATCAGGCCGGCGTGGGCGACATGAACGAACAGGGTGCGGCGAATGAGCTGTGGCGGCGCATCGGCTCGCCAGCGTATCTCGGCTTCAAGAAAGAAGGTGTCGTGACCTTGCCGGAGTCTCTGCGTGAGGCGGGCTATCAGACCTTCATGGCCGGGAAATGGCACCTCGGTCAGGATGAATCCTGCTGGCCGGGGCAGCGCGGGTTTGACCGGCATTTCGCGCTCATCGGAGGTGCTTGCGAGCAGTTCACCGGCTATCGCTCGTGGCAAAAGAAGGGACCGATTACCAAATTCGTGCTCAACGGCAAGCAGGTCGAAAAACTGCCGCCGGACTTTTACACGACCGACACTTTCACCGACCACACGCTGCGTTTCATCGAGGAATCCGACATCGCGCGGCCATGGTTCGGCTATCTGGCCTTCACGGCTCCGCATTGGCCGCTCCAGGCACATGAGAGCGATGTAGCGAAGTATGCGGAAACGTATCGCGCCGGACCCGATGCCATCCGCGAGCGACGTTTCGAGCGATTGAAGCAAATCGGCCTCATCCCCGACTCCGCGCGATTGCCCCAGCTCGACGCCGAAATCACCGACGAAGCCAGGAATGCCAAAAAAGAGCGCAACGAGCAATGGATGCGCCAATACGCGGCGATGATCGACCGCGTGGACCAGAGCCTCGCCCGCATCGTCGAGACGCTGCACAAACGCGACCAGTTCGACAACACGCTCATCCTCTTTCTCAGCGACAACGGCTCCGATGAAGTGCGCGGCCCGCTCTGGGGCCAGGTGTGCAACACGCCGTTCCGCAAGTTCAAGGTCTGGGTGCACGACGGCGGCATCGCCTCGCCCTTCATCGCGCATTGGCCCGCAGGCATCCCGGCCTCGCAGTGCGGCAAAATCGTGACCGGCCCCGCCCACATCATGGACGTGTTCCCGACCTGTCTCGACGCCGCCACGGCGAAACATCCGGCCACCTTTGCCGGTCACGCCGTGCAACCGCTCGAAGGAACGAGCCTGCTGCCCGCCCTGCGCGGTGACCTCGCCACGTTGCCGATGGATCGCCCGCTCTTCTGGGAACGCATGGGCAACGAAGCCGTGCGCCTGGGCCACTGGAAACTCGTGCGCGGCTACGGCCCCGCATCAGCAAACGGCGGCATCGCCACCACCGGCCCGCGCACCGGAGCCTGGGAACTCTACGACACCTCCACCGACCCCGGCGAAACCCACGACCTCGCCGCCCAGCAGCCAAAAAAAGTCGCCTCACTCGTCTCTCAACACGAAGCCTGGTCCAAACGCGTCGGCGTGGTGCCGCGTGAGCAAATCGTCAAACACATGCAATCCAACGACAAGAAATAGACCATGAACCGCCGCTCCTTCCTCCAAAAGTCCACGCTAGCTACCGCTGGCTCTTTCACCGCCAAGTCCTACTCGCAAATCATCGGCGCGAATGAGCGCGTGCGCGTGGGCATCATCGGCTTCGGCCTCATCGGGCGTATTCACACGCGCAGCTTTCATGGCTTGAAGGAATCGAAGGTCGTGGCGGTGTCGGATTGCTTCAAGCCGCGCATGGATGCCTGCGTGGAGCTGGTCGGTGGTGATTGCGCGAAGATCCCCGACTTCCGCAAAATGCTGGAGCGCAAGGATGTCGATGCCGTCGTGGTGAACACCGGTGACCACTGGCACGCGCTGCAAATGATGCTGGCCTGCGATGCGGGCAAGGACGTGTATCTCGAAAAGCCGCTGCACCTTTTCGTGCGCGAGGGCGAGTGGATGCAAAAGGTCGCCGCACGCACCAATCGCGTGGTGCAAGTCGGCACACAGCAGCGCAGCGCGGCGCATTATCACAAAGCAAAGGAACTCCTGCGCGGTGGTGCCATTGGCGACATCGTCAGCGTGCAGTGCAATTTCTTCCGCAACGTTATGCCCGGCATCGGCAACCCGCCGGATGGCGATGCGCCTGCCGACCTCGATTGGGACATGCTGCTCGGCCCCGCGCCGCAGCGCCGCTACAATGCGAACCGCGCCCTCTATCACTTCCGCTGGTTCTGGGACTACAGCGGCGGCCAGATGACGAATCTCGGCCATCACTCGCTCGACATCGTGCATTGGATTTTCGACATACAGGCTCCGAAAGCCGTCAGCAGCACTGGCGGACGCCTGTTCCTCAAAGACAACGGCGAGGTGCCCGACACGCAGGACGCCATCATCGAGTATCCGAAGTTCAACACCATCGTGCAGTTCCGCGAATGCGCCGCTGGTGCTGGAGCGAGCAGCATGGGCGCACTCACCTTCATGGGCACAAAGGGCACCATGACGCTCGGTCGCGATGGCTTTGAAATTCTGCCCGATAAGAAGATCGATCCCATCAACTCCTATGCGAACATCATCGGCGGACATCCCGTCGGCGGCCCGCAGCCTGTCCCTGAGCCCGAAGGCGACTTCTGGTGCGAGAAAGCCGAAGACAAGACTGGCGATTGGAAAGGGATGTATGTCGAGCACGCCAAGAACTTCCTCGACTGCGTGAAGAGTCGCAAAACGCCGAACTCCGACCTCGCCAGCAGCCACTGGGTCAGCACCACTTGCCATCTCGCCAACATCAGCGCCCGCACCGGCCGCAAGGTCGTGTGGGATGCCGCCGCCAACGACATCACCAGTGATAAAGAAGCCAGCGCCATGCTCCAGCGCCCCTATCGCGCACCTTGGGATGCGGAACTCAAAGCCGTGCTCGCATGAACCGCCGCCATTTTCTGACTTCGGCATCTTTGGTCGTCGCCCGTTCGCTCCTGGCGGCCTCTGGTGCGGAAAAAAGCCGGCTAGGCATCTGCACGTTCTCATGCCATCAGCGCTGGAAACTCACCCAGCCGCCCAATGCCGCCGACTTCTACCACTACGCCCGCGAACTCGGCGCAGAGGGCGTGCAGTCGCCGCTACGGGGCTGCGAGCCGAAAACGATTCGCGATCTCGTCGAACAAACCGGCGGCTACTATGAGGGCGAGTTGCGTCTTCCGAAGACCGAGAGCGGTCTCGCTGCGTTTGAGGCCGAAGTCCGCCAAACACGCGAGGCGGGCGCTTTCGTCGCCCGTGCCGTTTTCACCAATGGACGGCGCTACGAGGCCTTTCCGACCCTGGAGGCCTTCCGTGCCTTCCACGAGCAAGCGCAGCAAACACTGGCGCTCATCGAGCCCGTTTTGAAAAAACACCGCCTGAAGCTCGCCATCGAAAATCACAAGGATCACACCACGGAGGAACTGGTCGGCATGATGAAGTTTATCAGCAGCGAGTGGATCGGCGTGCTGGTGGACACCGGCAACAACCTCGCCCTTCTCGAAGAGCCACACGCGGTCATCGAAGCCCTCGCGCCCTCCGCCCTCAGCGTGCATTTGAAAGACATGGCCGTGCAGACCAGCGATGACGGCTTCCTCCTCAGCGAAGTCCCGCTCGGCACCGGCATGCTCGACCTGCCGCGCATGATCGCCACACTGCGGAAGGTGAATCCCCGCATCGTCATCAACCTCGAAATGGCCACGCGCGATCCGCTGCGCATTCCTTGTCTAAAAGAGGGCTATTTCACCACCCTGCCGGGCCGCAAGGAAACGCATCTCACGGCCGCGATGCAGCGGGTGAAGCAAAACCCGCCCAAAGCTCCCGTGCCCGTCGTCAGCGGCAAACCGAACGAGCAAATCCTCGCCGAAGAAGAGCAACACAACCGCCACGGTCTGGCATGGATGCAGAAAAAACTTCGCGCATAAAACAACTGCATCCCATCAGCGGTTAAAATCCTCTCATCAAGCAAACCGCCCCGTGCTGTTGCCAAACGAATCGATCTCCACGCCCATCTTCTGGGCGATATCGACGAAGAGATTGCACAGCGGCACTTTGTTGATGCCTTCACGCGGGACTTCGCGGAATTCGCCGTGCTTGTAGCCGCCGCCAGCGAGGAGGATGGGCAGGTCGGAGTTCTTGTGCGAGTTGCCATCGCCCATGCCGCTGCCAAAAAGCACCGTCGTCGAGTCGAGCAGCGTGCGCTCGCCGTCATTCATCTTCGCGAGGCGGGCGACGAATTTGCCGTAGTGCTCGATCTGATACTTCTCCAGCGTGATGAGGTCCGCGATGGCCTCGGGGGCGTTGCCGTGATGCGAGAGACCATGCCAGTCTTTCTTGATGCCGAGATGCTGCGGCATGAAATCACCACCGATCTCCAGCGTGGCGATGCGCGTGCTGTCCGACTGCAGGGCGAGCGCGATCATCTCATACAGCAACGGCAGATCCTCGACCGCATTGCGGTTTGCGGGCTTGTCGAAGGGCGCTTTCGGCTTCGGCTGATTCGTCCAGCGCTGACGCAGGTCCAGGCGCTTCTCCACATCGCGCACGGAGGTGAGGTATTCGTCGAGCTTGTCCTTGTCCTCCTTGTTCACCTGCTTGGAGAGGCGGTTCGCTTCGTCCAAAACGGAATCGAGGATGGAAGCCTGCACCTGATTCTCCTGCATGCGACGAGCCTGACGTTCCTTCGAGTCGGTCACGAAGAGTTTCTCAAACAACTCCGCCGGATTCGTCACCGGCGGCACACGCACGCCCGACTTCGTCCACGCGATCTGGCAGCCACCATGAATGCCGCCCTCCGAACCGACCGTGAGCGCTGGAAACCGCGTCTCAAAGCCCACTTCATCCGCGAGGAACTGGTCGATGGTAACATTGCCATCCGGCCGATTTTGCGCCTCTGAGTTCAACACGCCCGAAAGAAACGAATGCACCGCGAAATGCCCGCCCTTCACACCATGATCAAGCCCGCGCAAAACAGTCATCTTGTCGCGAATGTCCCACAGCGGCTCCAGCAGAGTCGTCTTGTCGTAATTGCGGCCCTGCGTCGTCGGGAAAAGCTGCTTCGTCTGGTAGCCAAGCAGATTCCCGATCGCCACAAAGCGCCGTGCGCCCATGCCAGCCCCTTTTGCGGCCCGCACCGGGCCTTTGGCCATGAGCGAAGACATGCTCGGCAACGCCAGCGTGGTGCCGAGAGAACTGAGAAGAAAGTGACGACGATTCATGAGGGGAAATTGGGGGCCAAGGGAACGATGAGGGAAGCCAGTTTGTTGCAGCAGATGACGGGCCAAAACTGCCTCCGAACCCGCAGCGCTTGGGGAGGCTTCTCGTCAGGCAATTCGTCCCGTCAATGGCGCACGCGCTCCTGCGCCTTCGGCTTTGCACAAGTCTCCGTTGGCGGCGTCGCGGCGGCGGTTTCGTCAATGTTTGGCGCTGCTGCGGCGCGGCTGACGGTGCCAATGACGACCACCATCAGCGCGAGCAGGCGCACGGTGTTACGAGGCGTGTTCATGCGGGTGAAAACGCTTCAGCAACAGAGTTGTTGCAACGCCACGTTTCAACTCAAGGCTGACCAGCGCTGTATTGCAGGTCATCGAGAAAGATCTTCACCATCTGCCCACCGGCTTGTGAAGTGAAGAGTCCGAAGCGATCCAGAGTTGCGCCCTGCTGCTTTTGACCTGGCTTCAAAGCGAGCGTGGCGGATTCAGTGCCGAGCGTGACACGCAGTTCGCCATTGCCGCCGCTCGCGGCGGGATCATAGACCAGCGACCAATCAAAGAGCTTGCCTGGCGTGAGCACCGGGCCGCTATCAACCTTGCCTTTCGTGCCAGCCGCAGTGGCGAACTGCGGGATGAAATAGTGACCGATGCGCGTCGGTCCACCGACGTGAATGCCGATGAAGTTTCCCGCTTCGTCGGGCGATTTGTCCTTCGTGGCGCTGCTGAACCAGCCAATGTGCATGTCGGAATCAGGACCGGCGGTGACGAGCTTCACTTTGCCGCGTGCTTCGAGGCCTTGATCAAGATTCAGCGGGCCGACGCGATCTGCGTAGTAGCCGTATTCACCGCTGCGCCACAGACCGCCGCCGACTTCGCCAGCACTGCCACCAGCATGATTGGTTTTGGCACTAAAGCCGAAATCGTGTGCTCCGACCACCTCACGGTCTTCATACGTTGTGCGATTGCCCACTGCGGCCCATCGGGTGTCTTTGGAGAAACCATCCGCGCGGCCGTCAATCGTCACGTCATCGAAAAACATTGTCGCCGTGCCGCCGGACTTCATCATGTTCAGCACGCCGAAGCGGTCAAAGGTCGCGCCTTCTTTGCGGAAACCGGGCGTGAGATCGACGGTGAACGTTTGGGTGTTCGGGAAGCGCGCCTGCGCCTCTTTTTGCGAGGCTTCGGGCAGCGTGCCGTAGTCTTCCGTGGTGTGCGTCTCGCTGTGCATCGTGAAGGTGAACTGCCCGTTGCCCGCAGCGGCCTGTGGATCATAAGCGAGCGTCCAGTGATAGCGCGTGCCGTCGTTCTTGATCGGCGTGGGCCGGAACTTGCCCGGCAGATACGGCGTGATGAAGGTACCGCAGGATTTGTTCGTGTTCGTGATGAGCCGCGTCGCAAGACGGCCACCTTTGCCCTCAAAGTCAAAATCCAGCCCGAGCGAGCCGATGGGCCGCCCGCTACCGCCCGGCTGGTTCGAGTTGAAGAAACCGAAAAACACGCCCGCGCCCGGTTGCGATTTGATGAGCGCAAAACTGCCCGACGCAGTGAATTTGTCCTCCAGCGTCCGCACCGGAATCTCCGCCGCATACGAGGCAGGAGTCGTTGAACGCTGAATGCTCCCGCCGATCTCGCCAGCAGCCTTGCCTGCATTATTTGTGGCGCTGTAGCCAAAGTCCTGAATCACGATCAGCGGTTTCTCCGGCACGATACGGTTGTTGTGTCCCTCCCAGCCGGGATCGCGGTCGAAGGTTTCGGTTTTAAGCGACAACGTCGGTGTGACGGCTCCTCGTGCCGACAGGTGTTTGATGACGACTGCCGCCACCGCCGCAGCGAGCTTCCGGCTCCCTTCCTCGGTGAAGTGGATGCCGCCGCTGTCGTGCAATCGTGCGGACTCTTTGGCGTCGCCCAATGCGGCGGGCAGGTCATTCACCGGCACATTGAGTTCCTTCATCACGCGCAGCGCGATGACGTTGTACTCCATGACGCTCGCATTGAACAACTGATAGCTGCGCGTCATCCAGTAGCCTTTTGAGCGTTCGTCGATGAGCGGCGTGCTGAGGGCGAAGACGACCTTCGCCTTCGTCTCGGTGCGCAGCCGCTTCACGATCTCCCGCAGGTTCGCCTCGTATTTCTCGGGCGGCACATTGTACTTGCCGGTCTTCTGATCACGCTTCGTGTCGTGAATGCCGGAATTGAAGTGGATCACGTCGGGCTGCTCTTTGATGGCCCACTCGTTGAGGTTCGTCAGCAACTTGCCCGTGTCCCCACCATTGGTCTTGGGCGTGACCACGACGGCTTTACCCGCGAGCAACTCGGCAACGAAAGGCGCGTAGTGTTCGCGTACCGAATCGCCCAGCAGCACGACCTTTGGCAGAGCGGACTTCGGAGCTTCTTGTGCAATAGCAATGGTGACAAATACGCCGAGGAGATGACCAACGAGAACCGCCAGGGAGATGCAGATGAGCTTCATGTGAGAAGAACGCATCCCTGCAGCGGTTGTTGCCACAGCATTCGATCACCGGTCAGTTGCCGCGCTTCGCCACCGTCACGCTCTGGAGGTAATACTTATTGAACCGGCTGCCGTCGGATTCGAGCGCAAAGTTGTAGCCCCAGTAGTTCACGAATTGCGCGTCGTCGATCTGCCAGCGCACGGTGTGCCATTGCTGGTTGTCCGGCACGGTGAACCAGCCGCTTTTGGCGGTCTTGAGGCCGCTGGTGGATTCATAGACGAGCTTGAAGCCCGCGTTGTCATTGGCTTCGTTGCGGCGCACGACAGCAGTGATCTCGATGGGCGTCGTTGTGTAGCTCAGGAAGGCGGGATCGACGATGAAGACGTTGCCGCCGGGCACATTGCCCGCTCGGGCGGAACCGCCGTAAGCGATTACCGCACCTGCGACGGACTCACCGGAGAGCGTGTGGAGACCCTTCTCAATTTGCTGGCCTTCCATGGTGATCGAGACGGATGTGTCGTTCGCGTAATCGCCGCCCCAAGGCAGTGGTTTGGCCTTGTTGGCCTTCGCTTCAGCCAAAAGCGCGTCGGGAACGCCGAGGACGAAGATCGGAGCCACGGTGAGCGCATGTTTGTCCGTCTTGTGGATGTCACCATTCAGTGGATTCATGAGCTGCACTTGCTGTTTGAAGTGAATCTGATCAGTCACCCGCCGATGCGCCCAGGTGATGAGCACAGTACCCTTCGCGCCCTCAAATGCGAAGGCGTAGTGCTTCTCGTTCAGCAGCGTCCATCCAAGATACTTTGGATGCTGGCCGAGATGCTCGATCATTCGCGCCATCGCGGCAT
>JAYVIO010000344.1:0-24905 GCA_043770175.1 Verrucomicrobiales bacterium
TTTTGTGCGGTGGGCGGAGTAGGGGTTGTGTTCACAAACACCCATCGCACCGACTCCGCCGCGCAAAACGACCCTCTTCAATCGCGGCGTTCGGGTTAAACAGAACCAGCGGGCACCAGCTATCCAGAACTCTTCACACGGCTCCGAAACGTCGGCAGCCGCAGTTTCCAGCGCATCGCGGCCAGTCGAATCAACAAGATGACCGCCATGCCGATGTAGCGATGGCTCTCCGATGGCGGCAACCATTCGCGCAGCAGGACAAAGACCGTCGCGCCGACGAAAACCGCCGTCGCATACAGATTCACCTCCGGCTTGAACACCCAGGGAAGCTCCGCGCGCAACACGTCACGCAGAATGCCGCCCGCCACTCCGGTGACGATGCCCAGCAGAATCGCGACGATTCCCGGTGTACCCAGCGCGAGCGCTTTCTCCGTGCCGACGATGCCGAACAAGGCCAGACCAAACGCATCCGCGACAGCAAGCAAGCGATGCGGTGGTTGAGTGAAGCGAACGACGACGAATGTGATCACAGCCGCGATCAACGCCGTCCAGAGATACAGCGGTTGCTCGATCCAGAACAAAGGCCGAACGCCGAGGCACAGATCGCGGATCGTCCCACCGCCCACCGCTGTAACGAGCGCCAGCACCATCACACCAAACAAGTCCATGCCCTTACCTTCTGCCGCCAGCACGGCAGTGATCGCGCACACGGCGACGGCGAAGTATTCGATCCAGGCTGGCATGAGTTTGAGTGGTTATGGATTGGGTGACTCCACCACAAAGCGTGCAAAGATCAAACCACCCGCGCCTTCATACACCATCGCGATCCGACCATCGCGCATCACGCTCATGCAGGAATACATGCTGCCACGCGGATCAATCACGCGGCCTTCACTCCAGGTTTGGCCATCGTCTTTGCTGGTGCGCACCGTGAGCATTGTGCGTGCCTTCGGATTCGCGGGATTACTAAAAAGCAGCGTGCCATTCGGATGGCGCAGCAAGCTGGCCTGACAGGTTGGGTCCGGCAGCGCCAGCCACGACTTGCTCCATTTCGATCCATCGAACCGCTGCCACTTCCGCTGACCACTGCGCGACTCATCCCGCATCGAAATGAGCAGCCCATCACTCGTTTCAGCGATCTGCGCCTCGCTCGTCGGCCCTTCGCATGGCGGCGACATCTTCCATGTCTTGCCATGGTCACGACTGGAGATGAAGCAAGAGTGTGGCGTGCCTTTTTCATCTCGAAACTGCGCTGGCATCACCAGCGTGCCGTCCTTCATCTGAATGCCGCTGCCCGGCCCATCGAAACACAATCGCCACTCCGATTGCTTGATCTGCGAGGTGATATTGATCGGCCTTGACCACGTCAGGCCATCATCATCGCTACGCGTCAGCACAAACTGACCCGTCTCCTCAGGACTCATGCCTGGCCCGGAGCCAATCCACGCGCGATTGCCTTTTGACCACAGCGCCGCGACGAAAATACTGCCCGTCTCGCGATCCACAAGGATGCACGGGTCACCCACGCCGCTGCCCTCGTAGTCCAGCACACGCTGCGTTGCACTCCACGTTTCGCCATCGTCTGTGCTACGAGTGAGACCCACGTCAATGTTTCCCGGCAAATCACCGCCATTGTCATGGCGTAGGTCAAACACGGCCAGCAGCGTGCCTTTCTGTGATGTCGCCAGCCCAGGAATGCGATACGTGTTCACGCCATCTTCACCATTTCTGCGCAGCATCTTCGTCGCCAGTCCAGCAAAGGGCGCAAATGGCTGAATCTGCTCCGAATCAGGCAAATCAACCGCATCGCCCCAGTCCTCACGCATTCCAGCCTCGGCTGCTAAAAGCTCGTTTGGGTCCAGCAGACGCGAAAAAACAGAAATCTCCGCCACATCGCACTTGAGGCCGTTTTTTGTCGCCACATCCGCTCCGACAATGAATCCGCCCAAAGCGCCCGCTTCACTGGTGAATCGATACACCTGCCACTTACCATCGCTGCCCTTCAGGCGTCGCAGATCGGCCCCTGAACGCGTGGAGCCATCACAAAGCACGCCTTCATCACCAGCAGCGACTCGTGCATAGATCAGGATCGTTCGCGCACCTTCAATGCGCCCCCATTCATTCACCGCAGACCAGACTGCCGAGCTGCCGTCAAACCGCACGACCTCCTTCACCCCGCGCGGCGTGCGCACTTTCCACACCCTTGGCGCACCGTGAATGCGCGTCAGGTTTTTCCCGGCCTCGCCTTTCCAAGCTTTCACGACCCCACCGGTCGATTGCAGCCCGTTATCCGCACGATACCGGGCGAAAGGTTCTGCCGCATGCAGGCTGGCTGCAAAAACAAAGAACAGGAGATGCTTCATGGCTTCTTCGGCGCTTCAATTTTTACCTCAACAGGCGGCTTCGGAGTCTCTGGAGGCGGCGGATTCCATTCCGGCTTCGGCGTGATGCCGAGGTGCAGGTAAATCATCGGAACCAATGCCGTCTGCGGCGTCGGCTCGTTGAGCAGCTTCTCGCGCGGCAGCGCTTTGCCATGGGCGATGAGCCAGATGTTCCGCTCCACATCACTATCGCCACCGTGACCATTGCCACGACCACCGTGATCGGTGGTGATGAGCACCAGCCAGTCCTCTTCCGCAAACTTTTCACGCGCACGCATCGCACGCAGCAATTCGCCCACATGCGAGTCCACGTGGCTGATCGAGTTTAGATACAGCGTGCTGTCCGGTGAAAAATTAGCGCGCGAATCCGTCGCGCCATGCCCAAACTCGTCCACCTGGCCGAAATAGACGAACATCGCGTCCGGATTCTGCGTCCGTAGTGTTTTGAGCGCTTCATCGCGGACTTCAATGTCCTTTTCGGGATTGTCCACAAAGTGCCGTTTGGCATCAGGAACACAGGTGAACTTCACATCGAGGAACTCTTTGCCTTCCACGCGTGAACCATCCGCGATGTAATCATGAATCGGCGGCCAGTCGGCAAAGGAGGCGCAAAAGGCCTTTGGCCTCACCTCTTTGATGTGACGCATGAAGTAGGAGTAGCTTTGAAGTCGACCACCGATGAATCGATTGTCCCTCACGCCGTGTTTATCGATCCATACGCCCGTGAGCAGGCTCGTCCAGCCAGGCCCGCTGACCGTGGACTGATGTGTCGGTGTGCCAATTTCGCCTCCGGCATAAAATTGACGCGTCAGCAGTCCGTCGCTGCTCTCGCTGAGCGTTTTCATCTGCGGAGCCAGTCCACGCTCCGTCGCCGACACCAGCGCATCCGCGCGACAGCCATCGATGCCGATGAAGAGCACACGTTTACCGGCAAAGTCACTATCCTTGCCAGGTCCGTGAGCGAAGATCTGACTGCTGAAAGCTAGAATGATGAGTGTTGCGATGCGCATGGGGATCAGTTTTGGTGTTTGATGTAATGCTCGATGCCATTGAGAAACATCTGCACGGCCACCATGACCAGCAGCATGCCCATCAGCCGCTCCACTGCCATCGAGCCTTTCTCTTTCAGCACACGCGCAATCGCGGGCGCGCACAACAGCACCGCCGCTGTGATGCTCCACGCGATCAGCAGCGCGGCGAACCAGTGCCAGAGATGCTGCGGCTGCGTACTGACCAGCACCAGCAGCGTCGCCAGCACGGACGGTCCCGCGATCATCGGCGTGGCCAGCGGCACGATGAATGGCTCCACAATGGGCTCCTCATCGTGTCGCGACGGCGGGAAGATCATCTTCAGCGCGATCAAAAACAGCACGATGCCGCCACTGATGAACAGCGCCTCCTGCCTCAAATGCAGCAGCCCCAGCAGCCACGGCCCCGCAAACAAGAACACGACGAGTATCACCAGCGCGATGACCAGCTCCCGTGCGATCACTCGCAACCGCCGCTCCGGCGGCACCGGCCGCAGTCCCGACACAAACGTCGCCACGTTCCCCAGCGGGTCCATGATCGTGAGCAGCAGCAGCGTGGCGGAGAGTGTGTCCATGTTGAAATCAGCCAGCATTTGTCTCCGGCGCAACCAACGCCGCACGAGCACCGAGGTTGCCGTAACGATGATAATCGAAGCTCACACTCTGTTCCTGCACATACCAGAGCAGTTCGATTGGGCCCTCGGCCAGCACCGGCGCATCGGCGATGTAAATTTGTGTTTCAGCGGCCGCACGTCGCACCATTTCAGGCACGCGATCTACTGCGGCATAGCGCACACGGTCGCATTCGTGCTGCGCAATGGCCTCGGCGACTTCTTCATCGCTTTCCTCGATGAATTCGATGGCTGCGGCCCAGTCCTCCGTTGCGTCGTGCAGTCGCTGAAGCGTGTTTGATTCAAAATCATGCGGCATGCTCATCGTGATGCGACAGCCTGCGGCGCGAGCAGCCGCGACACGGGCCACGACCTCGAACTCGCTGTCGTCCGGGTGAACGCGCACACGCATTTCCCGCACCGGCAGGTAACGCCGCACATTGTCCTGCCCGATGAGCTTGAAATGGTCGTGAACTTTCGCGAACTCCACTTCCCAGGCCGGACGATATATCTCCAGAGCTTCTTCAATCCGCATTCCGAACTCCGCATTCCGCGTTTCCTCAAACCTCATGAACTGCGACACATAGTTCGGTCCGCCCGCTTTGAATCCAGGACCAAACGCGCTCTTGCCCATGCCGCCAAAGGGTTGCCGCAATACGATCGCGCCGGTGGTGCCGCGATTGATGTAGAGATTGCCCGCGCGGATGCCGGCCTTCCATTCGGCTTGTTCGCGATCATCCAGGCTCTCCAGGCCGCTGGTGAGCCCGTAGCCGGTTTGATTCACAAGCGCGATTGCGTCATGCAGCTTTTCAAAACGCATCACGCCAAGCACAGGGCCAAAGAACTCGGTCAGGTGCGTGTAGCTGCCCGCTTGTACGCCCCACTTGATGCCAGGCGACCACAGGCTTTCGTTGCCATTCAGCTTGCGCGGCATCAGCGCCCATGATTCACCGGATTCGAGCGTGAGCAGCGCGTTTTCGAGATCACCGGACGGTGGACGGATCAACGGGCCGATCTTTGTTTTCACATCCCACGCTGAGCCGACCGTCAAACTCTCTGTGGCCTCAACCAGCGCGCGTTTGAACTCAGGATCGTCGTAAATCTCCGCCTCCAACAGCAACAGGGATGTGGCCGAGCATTTCTGGCCCGCATGCCCGAAGGCGGAGTGCAGCACGTTCTTGATCGCAAGATCGCGGTCGGCCATCGCGGTGACAATGGTGGCGTTTTTGCCGCCGGTTTCGGCGCTCAGCGGCAGATCCGGCTTTGCCCGCAGCATGGCGAGCGCCGTCTCGGTGCCGCCGGTGAGGATGACCGCGCTGACCTGCGGATGCTGCACCAGTTGCGCGCCATCCTTGCCACCGGAGCACGGCGCGAACTGCAGCGCCTTCTTCGACACACCGCCGCGCCAGAAGCACTGGCACAGCTCCCACGCGGGCAGCACCGCATCAGAGGCAGGCTTCAAGATGACGGTATTCCCCGCCGCGAGTGCCGCCGCCACGCCGCCGCAAGGAATCGCGATGGGGAAATTCCACGGCGACACCACAACGACCACGCCTTTGCCTTTCGCGGTGACTCCGGGCAGTTCATGAAACGTGTGCGCCGTCTCCGCGTAGAATTCGGCGAAATCGACCGCTTCGCTCACTTCGGGATCGGATTCGGCCAAAGTCTTGCCGGTGTTTGCCAGCGCCGCGCCCATGAGATCACCACGCGCTCGACGCAGTTCATCGGCGACGTTGCGCATCACCTGCTGGCGTGCTTTCGGAGTCATCGTGCGCCAGCCGTCGTCATCGCGTGCCGCACATTCGACGGCGCGGATGATGTCGGCAGCATTCGCTTGATGATAGCGGCCAACACTCGTATTCGGCTCGGAAGGATCGAGGCAATCGCGAATCATACGATCTTCACGAATCTCAACGCCACCGATCACGAGCGGCACTTCTGTATGGCGATGATTCCAAAGATCGAGAATCCATTTCGCCCATTCCGCATGATGTGGCAACGACCAGTCAGTGTCGGGTTCGTTCACAAAGTAGGCATGCTCGCCAGAGCATGGAGAGTCGGCACTAGCTCTCCGACGATCCTGCGTCCTTCGCGGCGCATCGCTGAGTGTCTCCAGCCGCTTAAACGAGGCGATGAAGCCATTTTCCAACTCCTGCCACTCGGCGCTGCCGGGAACGAGCTTGAAGGTGTGGCGCAAAAAATTGTCCGGGCCGGTGTTTTCATCGAGGCGGCGGATGAGATAGCCGATGGCGCTCAAAAAGTGCTCTTTGTGGCACACCGGCGAGTAAAGCAGCAGGCTCGATGCTTCTTCGAACAACGCACGCCGCTGATGATTCGCCATGCCTTCGAGCATTTCGAACTGCACGCGTGACATCGCCTGCCGCTCCTGCGTGAGCACGAGCGCGTAGGCGACATCAAACAAGTTGTGCGAGGCGATGCCGAGTCGCGCGGCGGCGAGATTCTGTGGCTCAAAGCCGGTGTGCAGCATGCGCTTGTAGTTCGCGTCGGTGTCGAGCTTCGAGTCGAACGGCGCCTGCGGCCAGCCTTTGATGGAGGCCTCATGGCGTTCCATCTCCATGTTCGCACCTTTGACGATGCGCATGGTGATCTCCGCGCCGCCTGCGGCCACGCGCCTCCTCGCCCATTCGAGCAATTTGAGCTGCCAGCGATGCGAATCCGGTATGTAGGCCTGTAGCACGATGCCCGCGCTGGTTTTCTCCAAACCACGCCGCTCCAGCGTGCGCATGAAGACCTCGCACGTCAGGCTGAGATCGCGATACTCCTCCATGTCGAGGTAGATGAACTTCGCCACGCGCGTGCCGTCATGCCGTATGAAGGTAGTGCGCGCCGCGCTGCGATACAGCCGCTCCAAACGGTCGCACAACCTCGCAATCGTGTGCTCGCGCGCGATGAGCGACATCTGCGAGTAGAGCGTGGAGATTTTCACCGAGAACACCTCCGTCTCCGGTTGCTGCAAGGCCTCCAGATACAGCTCCAGCCGCCGTTCGGCCTCCGCCTCGCTGAGAATGGCTTCGCCAAGAAAATTTACGTTCATGCGCACGCCCTGCGCGGTGCGCTGGCGCAAATGCTCGGCGAGCAGCTCACGCTCTGCGGGAAGAATCACATTCGCCGTCTCATGCCGCATGTGCTCCTTCACCATCGGCACCGACACGCCCGGCAGCCAGCCGCCGAAGGTTTGAAAACCGCGCAGCATCGCGCGATCCAGCGGGCTGAAGAAACGCGGCACGCCCTGCACATCAAGAATGTGCGTAAACTGGTCCGCCACCCGCGCCGCCGACTTCGCGCGAAACGCCTGGTCCGTTAGCTGCACGAGCGTGGCCTTGTCCGACGGCGTTTGTAGCATGCGGTCCAGCTCTGCCTGCTGACGTTTCTCCGCCGGTGTCTGCATCTCCGTCGCACGAATCTGGAGCTTCCGCGCCATGGCGACGGCTTTGGCGATGAGATCGGCGTTCATGAGGCAATCACATGGTTTTCGTAAACAATGCCCACAGCTCATCCACCGTCTTCCCGGTCAACCTGGCCCACAATTCATCGCTGTATCCGCCCTGGCGCAGCGCTGCATTCATTTTCACCACGAACCCTGCGGCGTGATGCTTCTCGATCCACTCCAGAAACATCGCCGTGGTCTTGTAGGCGTCCTTATAACTAGCCAGACGCGTCAGCTTCGGTCGTGGTGCCTGCGGCTCGAAGTGAACGATGCGGATGTAGTCCGCGATGCCTTCGACGAGCCAGCCCGGCCCGCCGGACGGGTATGACTGCACCACATGCGTCAGTTCGTGAACAACCATGCCCCAGTCATCAGAATGCGCCCGCACAAAGGCAGCAGAGATCGTGATCTTTCCATTCGCCGCATGTGCCACGCCCTTCATCGTCGGATCAAAATACAGCGTGACCTCTTTCGGTGCTGCAAAGCCATCGCTTGCCAGCAGCGCAGCAATCTTTGGGAACCACTCAACACACAGCGTCCCCGCCTTGTTTCCCCACTCCTTCAAATCTGGTGCATCATTCGTGTCCACCAGCGCTGTCGCTTGATTCGAGCTGATTTTCGTCACGGTGCGTGGCTGCTGCGCGAAGCTCGTGCATGCAAAGATGACCAGCAGGAGGAAAAATTTCATGCACGATTACACTCCAAGCTGGTTCTTTACGTCAACAAATGCCTTCACGGCCACTTCCATATCCTGGCGCGTGTGTGCTGCGCTGATCTGCGTGCGGATGCGCGCTTTGCCCTGCGGGACGACCGGGAAGCTGAAGCCAATGACATAGACACCACGCTCCAGCATGGCGTCGGCGAATTTGGACGCCAAAGCCGCATCACCAAGCATCACCGGCACAATGGGATGCTCGCCGGGCGCGATTTCGAAACCGGCGGCGGTCATTTCAGCGCGGAAGAAGCGTGTGTTAGCCTCCAGCGTGTCTCGCAACGTCGTGCTCTGCTTTAACAGGCACAAAGCCGCAATGGAAGCACCCGCTATCGACGGACAAAGCGTGTTCGAGAACAAATACGGTCGCGAACGTTGACGGAGCAACTCGATGACCTCTTTGCGTCCGCTCGTGTAGCCACCGCTCGCACCGCCAAGGGCTTTGCCGAGCGTGCCGGTCAAAATGTCGATGCGGCCCATCACGTCGCAGTGCTCATGCGTGCCGCGACCACGCATGCCCATGAAGCCGACGGCGTGGGAGTCATCGACCATGACCAAAGCATTGTATTTGTCTGCGAGATCGCAAATCGCCTTCAGCGGCGCGATGAAGCCGTCCATCGAGAACACGCCGTCGGTGGCGATGAGCTTGAAACGCACGCCTTTGGCATCCGAAGCGATCAATTGGGCCTCCAGGTCGGCCATGTCGCGGTTTTTGTAGCGATAGCGCTGTGCTTTGCACAGGCGCACGCCGTCGATGATCGACGCGTGATTGAGTTCGTCGCTGATGATCGCGTCCTCGGGTCCAAGGATCGTCTCAAACAGGCCACCATTGGCGTCGAAGCAAGATCCATACAGAATCGTGTCCTCCGTGCCGAGGAAGTCGCTCAAACTGGCCTCTAGCTCTTTATGGACACCCTGCGTGCCGCAGATGAAGCGCACGCTGGCGAGGCCGTAGCCCCACTGCTCCAGCGCCTCATGCGCCGCCTGTCGCACCTGCGGATGCTGCGCGAGGCCGAGATAGTTATTCGCGCACATGTTGAGCACCGCAGCGCCGCCGTTCGCGCGGACGAGCGTGCCTTGCGGCGTGGAGAGCACACGCTCGCGCTTGTAAGTGCCTGCGGCGCGGATGGCGTCGAGTTGAGTGGAGAGATGCGTTTGAAAGGCTGGGATCATGGCAGATTCAAAGTTGGCGGTTCGTTCGTGGCAGGGCGCTGGAAAGGCTCGCCGTATTTCGTGAAGCCTTCGATGAAGCCACCGTGGGAGAGGAAGAAGCGCCCCCTTTCGACTCCCATGAAGCGGTCGAGGCGGTGCGCCTTGCCGGTGGGATCGTGGCTGAATGTCGCGGTGGTCAGTTCGGTCCACTTGCCATCGGCATTGGCGATCCATTGCGGGCCGTAGAGCGCTTTGCGCTGCTGGTGGCCGTTTTGACCGCCGAAGTTCTCGCTGAAGGAATGCACACCGCGCAGGTAGCTGCCGTCCTTCGGTGCGCGGAAGCTCGCGATGAGCATCCATGCCTTCTTCTCCGGATGAAACCAGTAGCCGCTGTAAGTCGTGTGCGATCCTTCCGGTTTCACCGCGACGACAAACTTCTGCGCCTGACCCGTCTTCCACGGATAGACGAGGTGCGAGTGCCCACCGGTTCCTTCGTGACCGAACACGCTCGCCTCGACGCCATCGCCTTTCGCGATGAGCTGTGTTTGGTCATCGGCGGCCACGCTCGACCGATCAATGGCGTTCTGGCCTTTGCCCGCGTCCCACACGGAGAAGATGATGCGACGCTCGCTCTCTGAATTGATCTGCATGCCGAAGTAGCCGCGCGAGAAGCCGCAGGCCATGTAGAAGGTGTAAAGCGGCTCCTCGACGGCTGTGACCTCGTTGTAGAAGATCGCAATCTGCTCTTCCTTCGGCGTCGGATACATCAAATGCACCGACGAGGCATTGCGACGTGGTTCGTGGTTGAAGTGCGCGTCTTTCGTCGCCGGACCATCGAGCACGAGCGCTTCAAGGATGCCCTTGCCATCGGAGTCGGCTTTCGAGGTGAGTTCAAACTTCACGTAGCCGGCCTTCGCGATCTCAAACTCTCCAAACGAGGCCGTTCCATTCGTCACGTTGGCTTCGTTGCTTGTTTCACCCACTTTGAGGCTCAAAACGCGACCTTCATCGCCTTTCACTCGTAGCGCGGCGGTGAGCTTGCCGGGAGTTTTGATCTCGCCGAACCACAGCACGCGTTGTTTCGCGTCCTTCCAGCCGCTGAGGCCTTTTTCCTTCGAGAAATGCACACCGCCGAAGTCCGGGTCGCAGTAGGCGGTGAAGGCGGGAATGCTGAGTTCCGCGTGTGCGATGGAGGCAAAGAGGAGGAGGGCGAGGAGGTTCTGTTTCATGATGAGCGTTAGTTGGTCCAATCCAGCACGACCTTGCCGCAGTTGCCGCTTTCCATCGCCGCGAAGCCTTGCTCGAAGTCGGTGTAGTGGAAGCGGTGGGTGATGACGGGTTTGATGTTCACGCCGCTTTCGAGCATCACGCTCATCTGATACCAAGTTTCATACATCTCGCGGCCGTAAATGCCGTGGATGGTGAGCATGTTGAAGATGACCTTGTTCCAGTCGATGGCGATCTGCTCGCTGGGAATGCCGAGCATGGCGATCTTGCCGCCGTGGCACATGTTGTCGATCATGTCGCGGAAGGCGGCGGCATTGCCGCTCATCTCCAGGCCCACGTCGAAGCCTTCCTTCATGCCGAGCTGCTTTTGCACGTCGGTAATGGTTTCGTGCTTCACGTTCACCGCACGCGTTGCACCCATTTTTCGGGCCAAATCGAGGCGGTAGTCGTTCACATCGGTGATGACAACATGACGCGCACCCGCGTGTTTCACGACAGGGATGGCCATGATGCCAATGGGGCCGGCTCCGGTTATCAAAACGTCCTCGCCCATGCATTCAAAGGCCAACGCGGTGTGCACGGCGTTGCCGAAGGGATCGAAGATGCTCGCCACCTCCTCGTCCACGCTGTCGCGATGGTGCCACACATTCGTCATCGGCACGCTGATGTATTCCGCGAAGGCTCCGGTGCGGTTCACGCCGATGCCGACGGTGTCTTTGCAAAGATGGCGGCGGCCCGCGAGGCAGTTGCGGCAACGACCACAAACAACGTGGCCCTCAGCGCTGACGATCTCGCCGGGATGAAAATCGTTCACATTCGAGCCCACAGCGACGACTTCACCGACAAACTCATGCCCCACGACCATCGGCACGGGGATGGTCTTCTGCGCCCAGGCGTCCCATTTATAAATATGCAGGTCCGTGCCGCAGATGCCGGTCTTGCGGACTTTGATGAGGACATCATTGATGCCGACCTGCGGCTCCGGGACATCCTGGAGCCAGAGTCCGCGCTCCGAGCGTGCTTTGACGAGTGCTTTCATGGTTGTGGCGACATATTGGACGCATATCCGGTAAATTGGCAAATGCTAATTTCCCATTTACCGGAATGGAATCCAATATGCTGATGTTCGCCAAAACCAACGCTGCCGCGCTACTTCAGCAGCTTCGCCACCTTCTCCTCGAGTCCACCACGGGCGGCAGTGTCCACGACCATGCCCTTCTGGTCCACCAGCCACATGGCCGGGATGGAATTGATGCTGAAGCTGGAGGAGATCTCGTTTTTCCAGCCTTTGCCGTCGAAGAACTGCGGCCAGTCCATGCCTTTGTCCTTCACGAACTTCTCCAGCTTGGCCTTGTCCGAGTCGAGCGAGATACCGACGATCTCGAAACCCTTCGGGTGCAGTTCCTTGTAGGCTTTCAGCACATTCGGCAGCTCAGCCACGCACGGGCCGCACCAGGTGGCCCAGAAGTCGATGAGCACGACCTTGCCGCGCATTTTCTCCAGATCGACCTCGCGTCCATCCACGGCGGTGAATTTCAGATTCAGCGGCTTCGATTTCAGCTCCGCCATGGTCTTGATGGTTTTAAGCGCCTTCTCCGCCGCAGCCTTGTCCTCGGCGCTGGCATCACCGGCTTTGACGAGAGCCTCCAGCTCCGCCGTCAGGTTTTCGACCGGCGGCGCTCCGACAATGCCTCTTGATTTCTCGACCTTGGCATTGAACACCGCCGCGCTCCAGCGCACCGGATTCGCGGAGGAGGCCTTCATCGCGTCCGCATGAGCCGCGTCGAACTCCTTCAGGCCCGCTTTGAGATTAGCGATCGCCTCATCGCGTGATTTGGGCTTCTCCTTCGGGTTTTTGATCGCGTCGAGTGCTGCCTCGACTTTTTTCCACTCAGCGTCGCCAGCGGCGGCCATGAGTGATGACGAAACGGCCACGAACAGCGTCGCGACCCCGATGCGGAGAAGAAGGGAATGCTTCATGCGGAGATGCTACTCAGACCCAACCCCTGGTGGCAAGCCCAAATCTTGCGCCTATGCCAGCACCTCGCCGATCACATGCCCAAAGTCGCGCTCCAGGCGTTTGCGGCCCGGAATTTCCAATTGATGAGGATCGAGGCCGAGCAGGCGCAGGATCGTGGCATGCACGTCGGTGACGTAATGCGGATGCTCGACAGCGTGGAATCCGAGTTCGTCGGTGCTGCCGTGGATCGTACCGCCTTTGGTGCCGCCGCCGGCCATCCAGACGCTGAAACCATACGGATGATGATCGCGACCGTCGCTGCCCTGCGAGCCGGGCGTGCGGCCAAACTCGGTGGCGAAGAGGACGAGCGTGTCGTCGAGCATGCCGCGCTGCTTGAGGTCTTTGAGCAGGCCGGCAATCGGCTTATCCACCTGCTGCGCGAGCATGGAGTGATTCTTCTTTAAGCCAGAGTGCGAATCCCAGGCACCGGCGGCACCATCGCCATGCTGGAGCTGGATGAAGCGCACGCCGCGCTCGGCGAGACGACGTGCGACGATGAGCTGGCGTGCAAACGGCTCCGTCACCTTGTGGTCCAAACCGTAGAGCTTCTTCGTCTCCGCGCTCTCTCCATCGAGGCTCATCGTCTCTGGCACGGCGGTCTGCATGTTGAAGGCGAGCTGGTAGCTCTTCATGCGTGCGGCGAGCGTTTTGTCGCCGGGATACTGCTCGGCATTGAGCGTGTTGAGTTTGTGGATTAGATCAAACTGCGCCGCCTGCTCGGATTTACCGACAGCAATCTCGGGTGAGGCAAAGGTGAGCGGATTCTTCGGATCGACCTTCAAATTCACCGCGTCATAGGCCGGACCGAGGTAGTGGCCGTCGCGGATGTCGAAGTAACGCGGCCCCATGTTCACGAACGACGGCAGGTTGTCCGTCATCGAGCCAAGACCATACGTCACCCATGCTCCAAGCGTCGGCACGCGCGGCTCCAGCATGTGGCGGCCGCTGTGAAACTGCACCTGCGCGCCATGATTGTCGTCCGTCGTCCACATGCTGCGGATGAAGGCGATCTCATCGGCACATGAGCCGATGTGAGGGAACCAGTCGCTGATTTCGATGCCGCATTGGCCGTAGCGCTTATAGCCGACTTGCAGCGGGTAAATCATCGTTCGCTGCTTGCCGTTCGCGTCGTTCACCACGACCACGCGCACCTTCTTGAGCTTTTCGGGATCCTGTACGCTGGCGAAGGGCGTCTCGCCGATGCTTGTGCCCGCATACTTCGTGAGCATCGGCTTCGGATCAAAGCTCTCCATGTGGCTCACCCCGCCGCGCATGAACAGCCAGATCACGCGCTTCGCCCGCTGCGGGACCACCGGCAATCCGCTCGGCGGCAGCCACCCTTCCTCCCCCTTCAGCATGGAAGCGACCGCGATGCTGCCGAGTCCGCCGAGGATGTCACGACGGAGGAAGGGCGATGGTGAATGGTTAAACATGTTTAAAAGTGATACCTGAGCTTTTTGACTGTCCTTTCCGTCCTACTCACACATCAAGGTGCAGCCGCCACCACGGACCCCAGATGTGATCAAAATAGTGCGGCCCGCCCCAGGGTAATTCGTTTGGCTTTCCACCTGAATGCGTAAAACCAAAACCAGCTGCGTCGGTGCGTGTTTGCCGCGCAGTAATCATCAAAATCATTGGCTTGCCACCTTCATCAAAGCCAGTTCCCCAGTTGTAAATAGTGAATAGGCCGCATGTCTCGGGCTTTCCTCCGATCAGATGCGACATTTGCGGACCCTTTGTTGCCATTTCGCCAAGACGCTGATCGACGAATTTTTGCAGACTCGGCTGGCTGAGCGCAAAACGCAGGTAGAGAGGCAATCCCGTGTAAACCAGAAGAACCATCAATCCAATGCAAATGGGCTCAGTCAACCAAGCAAGCCAAGGACGCCTCAATACCGCCAAGGGCTTGCCATTCGACATCATCCAAAGCCAAATCAACAACCTTGCCACCCAAAAGACACACCATCCAAGGAGTCCAATGATGCCGACGGCCAACAAGTTCAGGGTTGGTTCGGCATTACTGAATCCATAGACTGTAATTAGCACGGCAAGAGGCACCACGACTTTTGAAGCCGGAAGGAAATCGCTGAAGCATGATAGCGGCCATTTCATGAGCATGTTCATCTCAAAGTGACGAAGTCGTTATGATTGAGGAGCGCCTGCAAAAACAGGCTGCGGCTCTGTTTCAACGCCTGGAAGCCTGCGAGGCTTGCGCGGCGCTCCGATTCGGTAGGCATGCGGCCAAGTACCGTGAGGAAGGACTGTTCGATAAACGCCTGCTCATCGAGTCCGGCCAGTTTGGCGGCCAGAACATCGGCGCATTCGCGACTGAGCTTGCTGTTGGTCAAAGCAAGCGCTTGCTGCGGCACGACGCTTTCGTTGCGGCGGTAGCACTCGAGCACATTCGCATTGTCGAAGGTGGCGAGGAAACGATGCTCGACGTCGGCGTTCTGGATGAAGTAGAGCGAGCGACGTGGACTCGTTTCGGACGAGGCGGGATCGAGACTGGGACCGCCGAGCGTGAGATCAATCTTCCCGGCGAGATGGAGCAGACTGTCACGCACGACCTGGCTTTCCATGCGGCGTGGGTTCATGCGCCAGTAGTTCGCGTTGTCTGGATCGGCAGCGACGGTAGCGGCATCGGCCTGCGCATTCGAGGAACTGCGGCGATACAGCTCGGAGAGCACCATGGCGCGATGCAGATGCTTCAAGCTCCAGCCACTGTTCATGAAATCGACCGTGAGCGTGTCGAGGATGTCCTGATGCAGTGGTGCGAGTGAGCGCCGACCGAAGTCATCCATGTTGGCGACAAGCGGCGATCCAAAATGCCGCATCCAGACTTGGTTCACGAGCACACGGGCGGTGAGCGGATTGCGTTTGTCGGCGATCCATTGGGCGAATGCGAGTCTGCGCCCCGTGCTGCTGTCGGGATACGATTGCACGGTCGCGTTGTTGTTTTCCTCGGGGCCTTCCTGGGCTTTCAAGCTCGCGGGCAACGATGTGTAAATCTCTCCGGGAGCTGTGGTCTTCTTCTTTGCTTTCTCCAAGGCTTCGCGTGCGGCTTTGATCTTCTTTTCAGCATCCTTGGCCTTCGGATCGGCCTCGGCTTTGACAAGATCGACTTCAGCCTGCGCCAGCTTGTAGCTCGCCTCGGCAGCAGCGGCGGCTTGGGCGAGTGATTTGTCCTGCTTGGCCTTATCCGCAGTGAAAACCGCACGAATCATCGCGGGTTTGGCCTTGGCGGCAGCGAATTGTTTTTCAGCGAGTGCGAGGGCGCCTTTAACATCGCCTAGCGGCACTGCCTTGTCTGCGGATGGTTCGCGCAAAACGGCATTGGCGGCCAGTTCAGCGAGCTTGAAGCTGTGGAACTCGACATCGGCATCAAAGGCGGTGAGCGCCAATGCACCTGGGCGGCGCTGCTGCGGCAGACGATACGCGAGAAACGGCTCGCCATTGATGCTGGCGTTGATGAGCTGGCCGCGAACCCGGAGTTCGAGCGTGTAGCGCACGTCCTGTGAGATCGTGTGAGCCAGGGCACCTGTGGCGGGGTAGGTGGACTTGCCAGCGCTGGCCAGGGCGACCTGGATCTTCGACCCGCCACTCACGGCGCTCATGTAAACCATCACATCATCGCCATCCACGCAGTCAAAGGCGATGCCGATGGATTTCCACTTCTGCCCGCCGCGAATGGTGAAGCTCAAGCTGGCCTCAAAGTCGGCGGGCGGGGCTGGTTTCAGCCGCAGTGAGCGACGCTCGGCTCCGGTTTCATGCTGGCGCACGCCGGTGGACGAATGCCTCCAGTCGCCTTTGAGAATCTCCCACTGCTGAGGCTTTGCGGAGGTGAAATCCTCATTGAGGAGCACTTTGGGCGGCGTCACCTGCTTGGTGGCTGGCTGCGGTGATTTGGCGAGTGTCTGCCGTGCTTGGTCGAGTATTTTTTGTGCTGCGGCGATGTCGCGCTCGGCGGCGTGGAGCTGATCTTCGAGCACAAACGGCAGTAGGGCCGGTTTGGCGGATGCAGGGGGCAGTTTGACGGACGCTGGTTGGAAAGAGGCAAACTCCAGCACCTGCGGAATGCCGGGCGCCATCGCTTTCGATTTGTCCTCACTCTTCTCGTCACCTCGCACATGGCGATAGGTCGGCGTGTCGAGATGCAGATCGAAGACACGCGGCAGGCCGTTTTTCTCCAGATCCGGCTCGCCTTGCCATGGATCGAGGCGCACATGCAACGGCTCGAAGATGGCGCGCATCCGATAATAGTCGGCGTGTTCGATGGGATCGTATTTGTGCGCATGACACTTCACACACTGCATCGTCAGGCCGAGGAAGGCGCGGCTGGTGTGCTCGATGGTTTCGTCCAGCCAGGTGGTGCGGTTGAAAAGGTAATAGCTGCGCGCCAGGAAGCCGGTGGCGCGGAGGTTGTCGCGATCCTCGGGCGCGAGCTCATCGGCGGCGAGCATCTGCACGATCATCTGGTCGTAGCCTTTGTCGGTGTTTAGCGACTCGACGATCCAGTCACGCCAATGCCAGATATGCTTCTGCGAATGACGAAGCTGTGCGCCGAGGCCATACCAATCGCAGTAACGCCAGATGTCCATGAAGTGCCGCGCCCAGCGCTCGCCGTATTGCGGTGTGCCGAGTAGGTGATCCACCACGCGCTGCCGCGCTGGCATGGAAGTGTCCTTCAAAAACGCCGCAATCTGCTCTGTCGATGGCGGCAGGCCGATGAGATCGAGATAAACACGACGCAACCACAGTTCCGGTGCGGCTTCAGGCTGCGCTTTGAGTTTCTTCGTGGCGAGACGCGCTGCGAGCAACGCATCGACCGACTTGCCGAACGATTTTGGCGGCTGGTAGGCCCAATGCGCACGCGGATCAGGCTCCGGCGCTTCGCTCATGGGGCCGGTGGCACCGGCGGCAAGCCAGGCTTTGAGTTTGGCCACCTGCTCGGGCGTGAGCAGCGAGCCTTCGCCCTCCGGTGGCATGCGATCGTCTTTGTCGGTGGTAGTGACACGCTCCAGCAACAGCGTGTGTTCGGCGGTGAGGATGCTGCCATTGTCACCGCCGGTTTTCATCGCGGCCACGGTGTCCAAGCGCAGGCCCGCCTTCTGCTTCAACGCGCCATGACAGGTGTAGCAGCGCTCTTTGAGCAGCGGCTTGATGTCTTTCTCATAATCCACCGCCGCCGCCGGCAGCGCCGCGAGAGCGATCCATGCAAACGCAGCCATGCCTCGAGTCGGAACGACGTGGCAAGCTGGATGGGCGCTGGTTTTTTTCATGAGCAAAGCGGCTGAGACATTACGCGGCCCGGCCATGAACTCTTTGCTGTCTAAAAACTCGCTTCCCATGCCTTGGAGTGTCTGCCATCCTCAAATCATCATACATGCGCGCCTTCCTTTCACATCTCGCCGTCTCCGTCATCTCCTTCTCATCAGCCTTCGCAGGTGATGCCACCGTCATCGAAAAGACGCCCGGCCTCGTCGGTTTCTGGACCTTTGGCGAAGATGCCGGTCAGAAACGTGTCTCGCAGCGCACTAAAGAAGAACATCCGCTCAGCGAGGTGAACGGGCCGATCCAGCGCGTGGCAGGCGGCCCGTTTTCCGGTTACGCGGCGGATTTAAACGGGCATCAATACTTCGAGATCAAGCACAGCGAGACGGGCGACCTCAACATCAGCGGCAAGGACGCGCAGGTCACGCTGTTCGCCGTCGTGCGCATTGTGGATCTCAAAAAGAGTCGCACCATCGCCGGCATGTGGAGCGAGGGCAAAGGCGCAAACGATGACACCGGCACGCGACAGTATGCGCTGCTCATGAATATGCCCACCTACGGCGGCAATCGTCAGCTTGTGCCGCACATCAGCGCCGAAGGCGGCGTGACGATGCGTGCCGATGGCTCCAAGTTCCCATGGTGCGCCGATTATGCGGCCACGAAGCTCGAAGTGCCGGAGGAGCAGTGGTGCACGCTCTCCTTCACCTATGACGCCAAATTCATCCGCGCTTACATCAACGGCGTGCTCGACTCACGGCAGCTCGACGCCGTCAAAGACAAGCGCAACGACCCGTATTTCACGCAGCAAGGCCCCGACGGCAAAGATCGCGGCATGAATCCCTACTACCACGGTCGTGGTATCTTAAAATACGACCCCGCCTTGCACGCGAAGACAAAAATCGCGCCGTCCGACTTCACCGTCGGTGCCCGTATGGCCGTCGGTTCGATGACGGGTGAGGCGACGATTGGCCGGTTTGGCGGTCTGGCGGTTTTCAATCGTGCGCTGAACGATGCGGAGATGAAGAAACTGCATGACGCAGCCGATGTCGGCTCGATTGAAGCGAAGCCATGAGGTTTCTGCTTCTGGATTAATCGGATTCGATGGCTATGAGTCGGTGCATGTTCCGCCGACCACTGCTCGCCTCCGCCCTCATTCTCACCTGTGGCTTCGCGCATGCGCAGACCACCGTCCAACTCGCGCCGCCGGAAGTCAAACGCGACGCGAGCGGCACCGTCATCCTGACCAGCGCAACACCAGACACCACCATCCTCTACACACTTGATGGAGCTGAACCCATCGCGAAATCGAATCCCTACCTCGCGCCCATCGAGATTCCGCACGGAGGAACACTCAAGGCGCGAACCTTTGGCAAGGATCGCAAAACCATGAGCGGAGTCGCCACAGAGGTGCTGAAGCCGCTGCAGAGCTTCGTCGTTCCAGCTCCCAGCACTGTCGTACCCGTCACGCAGGATCGGAGCTGGCCCAGCTACGACTGGCAGAAGCGCCACGAACTCACCAGCGCCGCCGTGAAGCGTGCGAAGCCGCAGATTCTCTTCATCGGCGACTCCATCACGCATTTCTTCGGCGGCGAGCAGTTCGACAGCTACGCGCTGCGCGGGCAGCAGACCTGGGGCGAATTCTACGCGCCGCGAAAGGCCGGCAACCTCGGCTTCGGCTGGGACAAGACCGAAAACGTCCTCTGGCGGCTCCAGCATGGTGCCATCGACGGCATCGCGCCCAAACTCATCGTCATGATGATCGGCACCAACAACACCAGCAACTGCTCTGCGCCCGACATCGCCGCAGGCATCACCGCCATTGTGCTGGAACTCGAAAAGCGCCTGCCGCAGTCCAAAATCCTGCTGCTCGGCGTCTTCCCACGCGGAGAGAAGCCCGGCCCGCAGCGTGACAAGATCGCCGAGATCAATCAAGGCCTCGCCAAGCTCGACGGCACGCACCACGTCACCTTCCTCGACATCGGCCCCAAATTCCTCACTCCCGAAGGCCTCATCACGAAAGACATCATGCCGGACTTCCTCCACCCGAACGAAAAAGGCTACCGCATCTGGGCCGAGGCTATCGAGCCGACGGTGAAGAAGCTGATGGGGGAGTGAAGTGGTCCGCACAGTCCGCTGTGCGGGGGTGGAAGCTTGGAGACCCTCGTTCCGCACACGGAGTGTGCGGACCACTTCACTTGGTGGAGCGCAGAAACGCGATGATGTTCGCGATCTGTTTCGGCTTCAGAGCATCGCCGAGACCAGCAGGCATGAGGGAGACGTTGCGGAGGGTGCGGATCTCGGCGCGTTTGCGCAGGACGGTGCGTTCAGCACCGCCCGGAAGATGAAGCGTGATGCTGGTGGGGGAATCGGATGCGGTGATGCCGATGAGTGTTTCACCGCGCTGCGTTTTGGCCATCACCGTTTCGTAACCGGGACGTGCGGCTTCGCTGGGGAACATCACATCGCGCAGGATGACTTCGGGGGCGCGTTGGAACTCGGCGTCGAGGTCGGGGCCGACGGTGGAGCCGATGCCGTGGGACTTGTGGCAGGCACCGCAGATGGCGGTGAAGAGTGTTTTGCCTTCATCGAGGTTCGGTTTCTGTTTCAGCGCGGCGAGGATGGCGGGAACTCGTTTCTCCCATGCTGCGTTTTGCTCGGCGGTGGGAGCGATGGGCGCGGGGACTTCGATTTTGTTCGCGAGAGGCCGCGTGTCTTCGAGGCCGAGTTGGAGAATGTCGTGAGCTTTGCCCGATTTGACGACGGCGAGGCATTCGCTGAGTTCTTTGGCATCGCCACGAGCGGCGATGATGCCGGCGAGATTCGTCATGACTAGCTCGCTTTGGCCAGGATCGGCCGCGAGTGCGATGAGGAGGTCTTTTTCGAGCTTGTGGGCCGAACTGGCGATGGCGGCGTCCATCCAGCGGAGGTGGCCGTGTTTTTGAGCGAGGGCGATGAGTGCGTCTTTTTGCGGACCGAGGCTCAAGGCGAGTTGGAGGGCGAGTTGAGGCTCCAAATCGGCCTTGAGGTCGATGCTGGATGTGTCGTCGTTTTGGCGGAGTTGGAGCACTTTGGCGTCGGCGGCGCTGAGATGTGGCTTTTGCCATTTTCCCTCGGCTTCGAGAATCCAGATGCGACCGCGATCACGGCCGTTGATGACGCCGTATTGCTGCTGGAGGTGTCGCGGGATGGCGGAGTAGTCCTCAATGATTTCACGGTAGAAATCGACGATGGCCATGTGGCCCTCAGGCGTGTGCGCGAGGCTCATGGGATGGAACCACGCATCGCGTGAGGCCAGGAATTCGCGCTGTTCCTCGCCTTTCACGCGTTGCAGGCGGAGGCGGGTGCCTTCGCGCATGATGTCGGCGCGGTGGATGAGGTTTTGCGCGGGCTCGCAGACGAAATACTGGCCGCGCCAGACGAGCGGTCCGCAGGCGCTGGTGAAGTAACCGGACGCGGCGGCATCGCTGAGGCTGATCTTGCGGTAGAAGGCGAAGTATTCGGCATGCTGCTCGCGCTTCGTGCGCCACGGATGCGGTTTGGCAATGGGATAGACGCGGGTGTCGTCGCTGGCGGGTGAATCGAGCACGGGCGCTGCGGCATCGGGATTCCGCATGAGGTAGCGCCAGGGGATGGGCGTGACATAAAGGCCGGGATGCGTGGTGGTGCAGGTGAAGCGCTCGCCGCTGTCGGTGAAGGCCATGCCCATCGTCTTGGTGCTGCCGCTGACGGGCTCGATGGCGCTGCCGTCGGCGCGAATGCGGAAGTCAGAGGCGGGAAGGGTGACGGGCTTCTGCAAATGCGGCCCGGTGATCTCGCCTCCGGCCCAGCCGCGGCCAAAGTAGAGCCAGCCATCCGGTCCCCATGTCGGTGCATTGATGCCGCGCTCCAACGCACCGGTGCCGAAGCCGGTGAAGAGCTTTTCATTCACGTCGGCGTGGTCGTCGCCATCGCTGTCTTTGAGGAAAACGATGTGCGGTGCGCAGGCGACAATGATGCCGCCATTCGCAGCAGCGATGCCGTAGCATGGCGGCAACCGATCCGCCCACACGATGGCTTTGTCCATGACGCCATCGCCATCGGTATCACGCAGGAGTTTCACGGTGCCGTAGATTTCGGCTTCGGCTTTCTTCTTGGCTGCCTCGCTGGCCTGAATGCGGCGCACTTCCATGTCGAGCTGGCCGGTTTTGTTCAACTCATCGATGTCATACTGGCCTTCGACGTTATAGCCGTGCAGTTCGCAGACAAAGCAGCGCCCTTTGTCATCCCAGCAGATGCCCGAGGGCTCGGCGATGAGCGGTTCGCTGGCGAGCAGGCGGATTTGGTAGCCAGCAGGCAGTTGGAAGAGCCTGGCGCTTTCGGCTGGCGAGAGCGGCTTGGGGGCGTCGTCGGGATGTGGGATCTCGGCGAAAGCAGTGAGCGGCAGCAGCAATAGCAAAACGAGGCGTTGCATGTCCTCAATACAGGCCAGCCAATCCAAATCTCCCGAAATGATGCTGGCGAGATGGCAGTCCTTGCTAACGTTAATGTCACCACATGCAGAAGACCGTCGCTTTTCCAAAAGAGACCCACGCGGGAGAAACGCGTGCTGCGATGGTTCCTGAGCTTGTGGGCAAACTGACGGCGCTCGGCGCAAAAGTCGAGATTGAAGCCGGTTTGGGCCTGTCATGTGGCCACAGCGATGCGGACTATGAAAGAGCGGGGGCCGCAGTGCGCACCGATCGTGCGGCGATGATCCAAACGGCCGACGTCATCGTACAGGTGCGCAAGCTGAGGCCCGGCGACGTGAGCTTGATGCGTGAAGGCGCCGTGTTCATCGGGTTGCTCGACCCGTTTCAATCACCAGACCTGATCCAGGTGCTGGCGGCCCGTGGTGTCAGCGCCATCAGCCTGGAGATGGTGCCGCGTAGCACGCGGGCACAAAAGATGGACGTGCTGTCTTCGCAGGCGAGTCTAGCCGGTTACGCGGCGGTGATCGCGGCGGCGGAGCAGTCGGGGAAGATTTTCCCAATGATGATGACGCCGGCTGGCACGATCAAACCGGTAAAGGTGTTCATCATCGGCGCCGGTGTCGCGGGCCTTCAGGCCATCGCGACGGCGAAACGCCTTGGCGCGAAGGTGGAGGCCTTTGATACGCGCCCTGTCGTCGAGGAACAGGTCAAATCACTTGGCGCGAAGTTTGTGAAGATAGACGTGGGTGAGACTGGCCAGACTGCCGATGGCTACGCGAAGGCGCTGACGGAGGATCAAATCAAACTGCAACGCGAGGGCATGAAGCGCATTTGTGCCGAGTCCGATGTGGTGATCACAGCAGCGCAGGTGTTTGGCAGGCGTGCGCCGATCCTGCTCACGAGTGAGATGCTCGATGCGATGAAGCCCGGCAGTGTGGTGGTGGATCTGGCCGTCGAGAGCGGTGGCAATGTGGCAGGCGTGGTGTCCGATCAAATCATTGACAGGAAAGGCGTGAAGATCGTTGGCTGTGCGAACCTGCCGGGGACGGTGCCGGTTCATGCGAGCCAGATGTATTCTTCGAACGTCACCGCCTTGCTGACGGAGTTCTGGGACAAGGAAACGAAGGCTTTGAAACTGAACCTCGAAGACGACATCCTCAAAAGCTGCCTCGTCACGCATGGCGGCAAAATCGTGAACGAGAAACTCGCCACCAACTGACATGCCATGACCGCCGACATGCTCATCTTCTTCATCTTCGTGCTGTCGATCTTCCTCGGCTTCGAACTCATTTCGAAGGTCCCATCCATGTTGCATACACCGCTAATGTCCGGCACGAATGCGATTCACGGCATCATCCTGCTCGGCGGCATGTTGGTGCTCGCGAGCGCAGAGGGTTTCATCCAGCACGTCGCCGGATTTATCGCCGTCGTGCTCGGATCAGCGAATGTGTTCGGCGGCTTCATGGTCACGGACCGCATGCTGCAGATGTTCAAGCGCAAGAAGTGAGCCCACGATGAACACAATCACCGCCCTCATCTTCCTCATCGCCTCCGTGCTGTTCATCGTCGGCATCAAGCTGCTCGCGTCGCCGAAGACGGCACGTCAGGGCAATCTCGTCGCCGGGCTGGGCATGGTGCTCGCGTTGCTGGCGGTCCTGCCGCTGATGCAGGGCCCGCATGGCGGCAGCGTGTCGCTATGGAAATGGTTCCTGATCTTTGCCGGCATCGTGATCGGCCTGATCATCGGAGCTGCCGGTGCTTATCGGGTCAAAATGACGTCGATGCCGCAGATGGTCGCCTTATTCAACGGCGCGGGCGGTGGCGCGGCGGCGCTGGTGGCGGCGATTGAGTTTGCGCATGTGACACAGGCGGCGAGCACGATGTTTGTCGTGGCGATGCTGAGCGCGGCAATGATCGGCGCGGTGTCGTTGTCCGGCAGCATCATCGCCTTCTACAAGCTCGAAGGCCACTTCGACAAGCCCGTGACCTATCCCGCGCAGCAGGTGATGAACGGCGTTCTGTTTGTGATGAATGTGCTGCTGGCCATCGCGATGGCCACCGGCTCCCACAGCATGGTGCTCATGGTGCTGTTCCTCGTGCTGGCGCTCGCTTTGGGCGTGCTCATGGTGCTGCCCATCGGCGGCGCGGACATGCCGGTGGTCATTTCACTGCTGAATTCATTCACCGGTCTCGCCGTCGCGGCGGATGGTTTTGCCATCAACAACATTGCCATGGTCATCGCGGGCACGCTCGTCGGTTCCTCCGGCACGCTGCTGACCTTGGCGATGTGCAAGGCGATGAACCGGCCCGTGACGAACGTGTTGTTCAGCGCCTTTGGCAAAGTGAATGGAGCGTCCGCCGATGCCGCCGCCGCGACTGGCAGTGTGAGGCCTGTGCAAGCCGATGAGGCAGCCATGCTGCTTGGCGTGGCCAGTCGTGTCGTCATTGTACCCGGCTACGGTCTCGCCGTCGCGCAGGCACAGCATCAGGTGCGGCAGCTTGCGGATGAACTCGCCAAAAAAGGCGTCGAGGTGAGCTACGCCATCCATCCCGTCGCCGGACGCATGCCCGGCCACATGAACGTGCTGCTCGCCGAGGCCGACGTGC
>JAYVIO010000345.1:0-3068 GCA_043770175.1 Verrucomicrobiales bacterium
TTGGTGCCTTCGCCCGACTCGGTCTGATCGCCCTCAATGGCGAAGTCGGAATCGTCACCCAATTCACCCGCTTCGGTTTTGAGCACGCGCGTCACATCACAGTTGTCCTTCACGGCGTGCTTCTCCAGCGCGAGCAGTTCCATCTCATCCAGAATGTGATTGATGGAGTGCTGAATGGTTGGAGCATTGCGCACCGATGTGGCTTGCTCCGGTTCAAACACATGCAGCACGCTTTGGGCGGGAAGTTCACGCGCGGACTGGTCCTCCAGCACCCGATAGGACAGCGGTGCGCCCCAGGCGTCGAGTGTGATGCCATGGAACGACTGCATGGCAGTGTTGCCCTCACCGATGCGGTGCGATTCAATCAATTGCAGCGCGGCAATGCCGAGACGGTTGCGGGTGAGATGGATGAAGTATTCACCGTCCACATCCATGCCGCGACAGACCAGCGACTGCACTTCCTCGAAACTGAACCGCCCGGTGATTTCACAGCGCGTGGACCAGGCGCGGAAGTAAGACTCCGCCTGGCGATTCCAAGCCACGTCGTCTGACTGCGCCTGCGGGCGAATGCCGTCACCCGTGGAATAGATCGCCATGTTGTTGACCATCTCCCGCACGAAACCCGAGTTTTTGACGAGATAACGCGAACGCCGCACCAGTTCACGATGAATGTGCGGTGTGAGGTCATGCTTGGCATCGCGGGGGATCGCGCCAGGCACCGCACCACGTCGGGGTGAGGCGTTGGCGGATTCATAGACCGAAGACCAGGCCTTCGGCAGCAAAGCGGGTGGCAGCCAGCGGGCCGCCCAGTTTTGGAGGCCGTTCATTTGGCGAGATGGTTGATGAAGGAGGTCACGATACGGCGACGTCGGCCATAGGTGGCGGGATCAAGAGCGCGCAGTGCATGAGCACATTCCTCCAGCGTTTCTTTGACGGTCATGGGGAACTGCTTGGTGGCGTTTGATCCGCTGTCGGCCCAGCTCATGAGGGTCTTGCCCTCCATGAGCATCTCTTTGGCTTTCGCCTGGATGCGGAGAACTTCTGCGACCGTAAATCCGACAATAAACAAGCCTTGCGCCATGAGCGGCGTGGGTTGTCAACGCTGCGCGTCCTTCACGTCGTGTTTGATCTCATCAACAGCGAGGCGGATGTAGTTTACGTCTGTTTTCACCACGTCGGTGGCACGTTCCAGCAGATTGATCTTCACCTCGTGGGATTCGATGCGCTGGCGATCCTCGTTGCGCAACAGTTCCAGGTGGCGCAGCGTGCTGGTGTGAACACCCCAGGCAGTGGCTCCGGCGATGACGAGCGACAGGATCTGCACGAGATGCCCGAGGCTGATGGTGGAATCAAAGCGTGGCTGGGTCATACGCTGATGAGTTTGAGGATGGCGGCGGGTGTGATGAAACCGAGCGTGTTGAGCGTGCCGCTGCCTTTGAGAAAGCGGATGCGGTTGGTGATCCAGTCGCCTTCGCGTTCTTTAGCGTCTGAGCTTGGATCGAGAGAGGTGTTGCCCTCGATGGTGGCCATGCTCAGCCCACGAATGGCGGTGACGATGCCGGCATGACCGTTGCTGGTGCTGCCGTGACGGGCGAGCCAGATGGCACCGGGTTCGGCGTTGGCTGAAAGTAGCCCCTGCTCGCGGAAGTTCCCTGCGCTGGTGACGCAGTGTGGTGTCATCGTTGCCTGCCAGCGTTTGATTTGCTCAGGCGTGGCCGCCAGCGAACGCAGCGCGGCGAGCACCATGCCTTCCGCGAACGCAGCGCAATACGCCCAGCCTTCCTCCCATGGGGATTGGCGCATCAGCGTGCGCAGTTCATCGACCAGCGCTCGATCATTACCAAGCGTGCTGGGGTTGTCCCAGTCCGCGTTGGGTTTGACCTCGCGCAGGCCGATGAACCGGCTTGCCTGCCGGATGATGCCTTGGGCCAGTTGGTCGCTGGTCATGGCTTCCTCCAGTTGATGCGCAGACGGCCATAGGCGGCGGTGGCGAGACCGCCGAACTGTGCGAGCGAGTCCCAGTTGGACGCCGTCCAAGTGAGCATGCCCTGCGCTTCTTCGGTGGGCAGATGCAGGCCCAAGAGGCGGCCAATGGCACCGAGAGCCGAAATGAGGATGCCTGCGTAAGTGAGCTTGCCTTGGAGAGTTTGGGGTGGGTTCATGCCCCCGGCAGCCGTGTCAATCTGCGACCGATCCCGTCTCCTCGTCAGGTTCAGCTCCAGTTTTGACGGACTCCTGCCCCACCAGTTTGAGCATCACCGCTGCGGCCACCTGCATCGCTTCACAGTCCCAGTAATGATTGGCGCGTTTGCCAATGCGTTCCCACAGCCACTTGCCACCTTTGCGCACGCGTTGCTCGCTCTCCATCTGCGTGAGGTAGTCATCGCCTGAATCCTCGGCGATTTCCCAGGTGGCACCACGTTCCGGGTCCTGGTTTCGCCGCAGCCGGGCGAGCATGTCTTTGATGTTCAGATTGGACCAGTAGAACACCGAGCAGGTCTGCCCACGGCCCAGCACCACCTTGCGACGCGGGGAGTAAAACCGATGCACACTGCGGCCATCCTTGGTGCGGTGAACATAGGTGGCACGGCGGTCGCCCATGAGCGCCACCCAGCCGTGCCTGGCACACTCGCGATACACGTCATAGGTCGCGTGACCAGCATCGACGAACACGAGGTTGGCATGGATGGTGAACCGCTCCTGCAAACTGAGCACCTCATCCCAGGTGGGCACGCGTTCGCGCCACACCAAACGCGACGATCCTTCGAGCGACCAGCCGCGCACGATCACAAAGAAGTGATCCATCTGGCAGTCCACTGTCATGAACCGCAGCGGAGCCGTGACCAGTGCCGGATCGAAAGGTGGTGTGAGGAACTTGCCATGCTTGCTAACAGCGGCTTCATCGTCCCACGTTTCACCGAGACGATAACCACTGGGCGTGATCTCCAGTTTGAAATCCTCCAAATAGTCACGCCATGGCAGCGCCAGCCGCTTTTGATAAAATTGCCGCAGTGGTTCCAGATCGCCCTGCTTCGCCGCCGCCTTGGCTCGCAGATACAATTCAGCGA
>JAYVIO010000346.1:0-8380 GCA_043770175.1 Verrucomicrobiales bacterium
CCACCACCACCGCCGGAACCTCCCAAGCGTGGCTTCTTCCAGCGGCTTTTTGGCAGGAAGTAGGTGCGGGTTGAAACAGCCACATCTGCAACAATCGGAGCTTTACACCGTCAGCCATCCTGCCCGTGCCTCGGCGATGAAGCGGGCGACTTGTGCGAGATCTTTGACGCCGGGCTGGGATTCAACACCGCTGGCGACATCAACGGCGACGGGATGGGTCTGCTGCACCGCCATGCGCACGTTGTCAGGCGTGAGACCACCCGAAAGCAGGATTTGTTTGTCTGGAAACAGTTCACGCGCACGCACGGCCAGTTCCCAGGGGAAGACGTGGCCGCCGCCACCGTAGGTTGCGGGATTGTAGGCATCCAGCAGGATCGCTGTGCATGGGAATTCACCGATTTGCGCGAGTGAGGCGGCATCGCGCACCTGGAGCGCTTTGATGACGTCCACCCCGCGCTGCATGAGGCGTTCCACGTCTCGTGGCGTTTCATCACCGTGCAGTTGCAGTGTGCGAAACAGGCCGCTGGCAACGGTGGCATCGAGCAAGGCGTCATCAGGATTCACCAGCACCGCGACGAGAGAGTGCTGCGCGGCGACGTCCTGCAATGAGCTCTGCGCGACCGCTAGCGCCATGTGGCGTTTGGATTTCGGCCAGAGATTGATGCCAACCGCATCGGCCCCGAGCGCGAAGATCGCCGCCGCCTGCTGCGGCTGCGTTATGCCGCAGATTTTGACGCTGAGACGCAGAGGATCAGGGAACATGCGGCGGCAAAGGGAAGGGGAAAGCCTGGCCCTGGCGCTCCGGCAGCAAGGATGCCGTCAAAGCCAGCAGCACATCGAGTTTCGGTGGCAGCGGCATGCTGCCGCGCACACGCACGTCACGCTGCAGTTCTTGAAGGCGCAGCCCATCCGTGGGACCGACGAGATAAATCACCGGTGGTGCGGTGTGGACGCCGGGATGCACTAGAGGGTAGGCCTTACTGAGCAGGCGGTCGAGCATGTCCCCGGCAAGATCCGGCAACGGCAGCGAAAAGAGAAACAACGAGTACTCACGATGCAGCGCCATTTCGAAAGCGCGCTCCCCGCTGGGAGCATCATCCACTTCGCAGACGCGGAAAGCTGTCAGCGCTTCACGAATGACGCGGCGAAAAGGCAGGCTCTCCTCTGCCAGCAGCACGCGCGGCACAGGTCGTTTTGTCTCTGGCAACTCTGGTTGCAACTCTGGTTGCAACTCTGAAGGATGCGGCTCGAGTGAGGAGGTGGCTTTATGTTTGGAGGCCATGACCGCACTCCGTTAGCTCTCGGGATAGACCGCCACGGCCATGACGCCTTCTGTGGGTAGCCAGCCGACGATTTCGGCACGCTTGAGAGGTTTGGAGGATTCTCCCATGCCTTTGCGCACTGTCTCCAAAACTTTCTTCTGCGTGTCCTCGGTCACGGTGGAGCCAAACAACCCGGCGAGATCGGTCAGCACTGGTGCCGGGGCATTCACGCCGCCCAGCATCGTCACCGGCGTGCGGCTTTGACCGCAGGCGAGGATGGCTTCACGGATCGCCTCCGGCGTCATCGTGCCGGAAACCACTACAAGGCGGCGGAGACGGGTTTCCGCTGTTGGCACCTGCACGATGGAGGGTGCGGTGGCTGCGGTTGCCGTGCTCACTGGCGGTTTGATGGACTTGGTGGGCTTCAAAAAGCCCCGTGGCCCATCGAAATGAAAGGATGCTCCCGGCACCAATGCCTGCGGCAACATGGGTTCCTGCGCGCTAATGAGAGCGGCAGAAAAAAGGTTAACAAGGACCAGACAGAAGGCGGGAAAGTTCACGAAGGACTTGGGTTTTATCATGTCGTTCTCGAAGTGACAATGATAAAGATGGCAGCGGCTGAATAAGGCGGGCATAAGTTTTGGATACCTGCCAAGTAGGTGATGGCCACCGTCGCACCCATTTGTTCGCACTTTTTCTCTACGTCGCCGGCACTTCTTGACAGGTTGTTCACAGTGGGTTGGGAATTCTCAATCCTGCGCCAGTTGGGCCCCGCTCAATCCATGGACATCTAAAGCGTTACATTATTGCTAGGTGAAAAGTGACGATTGTGGAACCCTTGTTTTTGAACTGTGGAACGTCAACCGAGCGAGGGTTGATGAAACTTTTCCGACACCATTTGCTGCAAAGAATGCCAGCGTATGCCATACCAAAAAACCGCCTCCGTTGATTGGCTGTATAAATGTTAAAATATTGATACACAATAAACTAAAAGACATTGTAAGGGTAAGCTAATGCCATTTCATGAGGCATTTCGAACAGGTGCCTGAAATGGCCCGATTTCAGCCCAATGTGGCTCGAGAGTTGATTGACGAACGGAGTCCGTCATTAATTCTTCATCCTCGCATACCTATTCTTCCATGAACTGACTGCTCCCTGCAAGTTGGCCTGGCTTCCTCTCAATTTCGAAACGCAAAGTTTGCTTTTGCTTTCGGAACGAGACATTTGCCTGCAGGTGCTGTGATTTGTTCACAGCTTGAATGACAAATTTTTGTTTCTGAAAAAACGGCCAAATTTCATTGTTCTGTGCGCATTGGGTGATGGAAGCCTTTTTCGTCTTGTTGGAAGTGTTGGTTCCGTTAGTTTCAGCTTTCTTCCAGCCATGAAAGCTTATCAAATCACCGGAACCGATGGCCTGAAATCGTTGCAGGCCGTCACGCTGCCCGAACCGAAACCCGGCCCCGGTGAAGTTTTGCTGCGAATCCGGGCAGTTTGCCTCAATTACCGTGACTACATGAATGTCATGGGCATCAAGGGGGTCACCGGGCCGGTTCCACGCATTCCGTGCTCCGACGGTGCGGGTGAAGTGGTTGCGGTTGGCGAGGGTGTTTCGATATGGAAAGCAGGAGATCGCGTGGTATGCCCCTTCATGCCTACCTGGCTGGTGGGTGAGTACAGCCAGGCCCATGCGGCCCAAGCGTTAGGTGGAGCGGCTGATGGCATGTTGCGAGAGTTCGCAGTGATGCGAGCCGAAAGCCTGCTCGCGGTCCCTGCTCATCTTTCGCTCGAAGAGGCCGCTACTCTGCCCTGCGCGGCCGTCACAGCTTGGGATGCCCTGCATAGCCGAGGAGGATTGAAGGCCGGTGAGACCGTGCTGGTGCTGGGAACCGGTGGCGTCTCGATTTTCGCTCTCCAGTTTGCCAAACTGGCAGGCGCACGCGTCCTGGCCACGACGAGCAGCGATCTCAAGGCCAAACGTCTCCTCGAACTCGGCGCTGACGCCGTTCACAACTACAAGACCGACCCCGACTGGGATGACTGGGCGGTGGCACAGACCGGCAAACGCGGCGTGGACAAGGTGATCGAGATTGGTGGTGCGGAAACGCTTAATCGCTCGCTCAAAGCCACGCGATTTGGCGGACACATCGCCCTCATCGGCGTTCTCACCGGCACCAGTGCCGAGATTCAGACCGTGCAAATCCTGCGCAAAGGCATCCGACTCGACGGCATCTATGTCGGTTCACGGGAAATGTTTGCGCAGATGCTGGCGGAGATCGAGCGGGCGGAATTAAAGCCGGTGATCGACTCTGCCTTCGAGTTTGACGACGCTCATGCCGCGTTTCAGCGCATCGAAAGCGGCAAGCACATTGGTAAAATCGTAATCCGCGTGTGTGATCCGCGTGCAGATCAAGCATAACAACAAGAAGCCTGATTGATTTTGGAACGAAAAGTGCTCACAGTCTCTGCATGTCCCTTCCCCAGATCGTTCTCGATGTCCCTACGCTGAAACTTATTCTCTGCATCGTTGGCGGCCTGTTGCTGATCGCGATGGTGCGGATCACCTTCCTGCTGCGCACCAACAGCCGCCTGCGTGACAGCACTGCCAAGATGGAAAAACAGGTGCTCACACAGCATCAGGAAATCCTCGCCGTGCGCCAGGATTCCAATGCTTGGCGCGGTGAACTCCAGCGCATGTTCGACGCATTCCGCGCCGAGTTCTCCAATCGTCTCGCCGAATCCGAGCAGCGCTACCAAGACATCCAGCAGCGCCAGGCAGCAGTGACGACCACCGCTGCTCCTGTTAAGTCATTTGCACCACCGCCACCTCCTCCTCCGACTGCAGCAGTGCTTGAATCGCCGGTTGAGCCTTTCGTGCCGCCGGTGCCTGCCATCGTCCTCTCCTGATTGCGGATTTGGCGGCGTTAAAATTTCATCAAAGCGAAGCATTGCCTGCGTGATTGAATTGGAACCCCACCTGCTGCATAAATCTACATGTTACAGACATTGTTAAACGACGTTCAGGTTTTGCTCATTTGTCTCACGGTTCTCAGCGGTCTGTTTCTCATCGCCATGGTCCGCACGTTTGTGCTTCTGCGCGACAATGATCGCATGCGCCACGAATGCATGAAGATGGAAAAGCAGGCGCTGGGACAGCAGATCGAACTCACCGCCGTCCATCACGATGCCATGTCATGGCGGGCCAAAACCCAGCGGCAGTTTGATGCGTTGCGCGGTGATCTTTCCCACCGCTTGCTACAGTCCGAGCAGAGCAACCAGCATGCCCAGCAAGGCTTGGACGCGGCGCAAGCCCTGTCGCTGAGCACCGCGCTCGCCAAAATTAAGGAGCTTGAGACTCGTCTCGCCGCGAAGCCTGCGTCTGCCGCACCGCCAAAGCATCCGGCATTTGCCAAACCCGCGGCCCCCGCCCTCCCCTCGCTTCCTGCGATGGAAACGCTGCGTCTCCAGTCGTTGGAAGCCGAGCTTGGCGCTGCCAAGGCCGAACTTGCCGCCCATCGGTTGCAAAACGCCGCACTCCAGCGCTCCGTGCTGCTGGCAAGGCGTCGGCAGCCTGCCCTGCGGAAGAATGGCACGCGTGGCATGGCGCGCAGCGCTTGAGCCAAGAAATCAGCGAACTGTCTTTTTCCTCTCGCCATTGTGACGAGACCGTCTTTATTCGTGCCCACAGGGTCGTGCGCACCGTGCGGATGGCCTGATTGATCACTCCAGCTTTTTTCGCACCATGACTGAGAACCCCACCGCAGAATCCCATTTCGGCGTCAGCGCGCCACACGATCCGTTTCAAGCAGCGAAAGCCAGCGCTTTGAAAGCCGCCGAGGAGTTGCGCGCCGCTGCTGCTCAAAAGGCATCAGAATTCCGCACCGCTGCCGAAACCCGTGCGCAGCAGTTCCGCAGCAGCGCCGAACAAACAGCCGCCGACTTCAAGGAAAAGGCCGGCGACTTTGCCGATCACACCTTTACCGAAGCCCGCGAGCGCTATGCTGATCTGCGAACGGAGGCGGAAAAATTTGCGCGTGAAAAGCCCCTGCAGGCGCTGCTCACCGCTTTCGGCATCGGGTTCGTTGTCGGCTCCATCCTGCGTCGTTGAAATTCCCATCGCGCCGCATCCGCTCATGAATCCAGGCACGCCGCCCGCATCCGAGGAACACGCCAGCGCGCCCGGATTGCTGCGTGCCATCGCCTTGTATGTCGAGGCCCGTGGCCGCCTGTTACACATTGAGGGCCAGGAGGCTGGCACACGTCTCTCCAACCTCGTTGGCATGTTCATGCTGGCGCTCACAGCACTCACCGTTGGCTGGATCCTGGCCGCTCCCGCGTTGGTGTGGCTCATCGCCGAATACAACGGCTGGCCGTGGACCCGCGTCGCGTTGATCGGGGCTGCGGTGCATTTGTTTCTGGGACTGCTCCTGCTCGCCGGGTTGAAAAACCGGCTGCGCGGCGTTCAGTTTTTTGAGGAAACATTCAATCAATTCCGCCGGGATCGCGAATGGCTCGCCAGCAACAAGCACAACTAACGCCGAAGGAACAGGCGTTGCAGGATCTGGAGGCCGCACGCGTGTCTCTGGCGCATCATGCCACGCTCGTGGCGGAGGAGTGGAGTCCACGTGCGGTGATCGCGCGCAGCATCGGCAAGCATCGCGCACTCTGGATCGGTGGCGCGGCTCTCGCTGGTCTGGCGCTGGTCAAATTCGTCTGGCCCAACAACCAGCGTGACAACTTGACCGCCACCGCTAAGAATCGCGGCCTGTTGGCGTTGCTGCTCAGCCCACTGCTGGCAATGGGCCGCAAATCCATCCTTAATTATGGCGCACAATGGGTTGAATCCTACCTGCACCACAAAGTTTCTCCCAACGCTTCAGCTGCCGGAACAGTCTAGTCAGAGTCTTCTTCTTTCATGTCCGAATCCAACCAACCTCCTCAAGACCTCCTTCCCGTTTTAGGTTCCGTGGACGAATACCTGCGCTTCTGCATGGAGTATGATGCGTCCGACCTGCATCTGGCCACTGGCGCGCAGCCTGCCTGGCGCCGTTACGGCAATCTGCAGCCGATCTGGGACAATGCCGCCCTCCTTTCCGCCGAAGATGCCCGCCGCCTCGCCTACGGTTTCCTCGGTGAAGCACAGACGAAACAACTCGAAGCACGTGGCGATGTCGATTTTGCCTACTCACCAGCCTTTGGCCGTTTCCGTTCCTCCGTCGTGCAGCAGCGTCTGGGCATCGACATGGTCTTCCGTGTTATCAAAACACAGATCAAGTCCGTCGAGGAACTCGGCCTGCCTGACACCGCCAAAACCCTCACCCGCTTTCACAACGGTCTCATCCTCGTCACCGGCCCTGTCGGCTGTGGTAAATCCACCACGCTTGCGGCGTTGGTTGATTCCATCAATGAGGAACGCCAGGATCACATCATCACGCTCGAAGATCCGATCGAGTACGTTATCGAACCGAAGGGCTGCCATGTGAACCAGCGTGAGGTTCACACCCACACCGCCTCCTTCGCCGCCGCACTGCGTGGCGCGTTGCGTGAAGACCCGGATGTGATCATGGTTGGCGAAATGCGCGACCTCGAAACCATCTCTCTCGCCATCACCGCCGCTGAAACGGGCCACTTGGTGCTCGGCACCCTGCACACCGGCAGCGCCGCACGCACGCTCGACCGTGTGCTCGATGTGTTCCCCATCGACCAGCGCGATCAAATTCGCATCATGGTGTCCGAATCCTTGCGTGGCATCCTTTCGCAGCAACTCGTGCCCCGGATTGACGGCAACGGCCGTGTCATGGCGCTCGAAGTGCTGGTGAACACGCCCGCTGTTGGCAACTGCATTCGTGAAGGCAAGACCTACATGCTCGCCGGCGTCATGCAGACCGGCAAAAGCGTCGGCATGATCACCATGGATGATTCACTGCGCAATCTCTACGCCGCCGGCCAGATCAGCCGTGAGGAATGCGAATCCCGTGCCGAGGACAAAGTGATCATGAAAAAATTCTTCGAGTCCTGAGCCACCCAACCGCGCACCGCGAACGTCTCATGCCAATCATCGACCAATATTTCCAACAGCTCATCGCACTGGGCGGTTCCGACCTTCACCTCAGCCAGAAGCAGCCCGCCAAAGTGCGTGTGCATGGCAGCATCAAGCCCATCTCCGACCAGATCCTCGACGAACGCCTCATGGAGACCATGATGCGAGAAATCTGCGAGCCCCGCGCCTGGGACCGCTACAAAGAAAAAGGCGACCTCGACTTCGCCTACGAGATGGACGCCGACAACCGCTTCCGTTGCAACTACCTGCGCCAGCAGCACGGCTACGCCGCCGTGTTCCGTATCATTCCCACCAAGATCGCCAGCCTTGAACAGCTTGGCATTCCGCCCGTCGTGAAGGAGTTCGGCCACATGCGCAGCGGCCTTGTGCTCGTCACCGGCCCCACCGGCTCCGGCAAATCCACCACGCTGGCCGCCCTGCTCGATTACATCAACACCAACTTCCGCCGCCACATCATCACGATCGAAGAACCGATCGAATTCGTGCATCGGAACAAGAAAAGCATCATCACCCAGCGTGAGGTGCCGATTCAAACCCCGTCGTTCGCTGACGGCCTCCGCGCCGCTTTGCGTGAAGATGCCGACATCGTGCTCGTGGGCGAAATGCGTGACTTGGAAACCATCGCCCTCGCGCTCACGGCGGCGGAAACTGGCTTGCTCGTGTTCGGCACCCTGCACACCAACAACGCCCGCAAAACCGTTGACCGTATCATCGACGTCTTCCCTTCCGACCAGCAGAGCCAGGTACGCACCATGCTCGCCGCTTCGTTGAAAGGCGTCGTCGCCCAGCTCCTCATGAAAAAATCCGACGGCAAAGGCCGTGCCGCCGTGAATGAGATCCTGGTCACGAATCCTGCCGTCAGTGCCATCATTCGTGAAGGCGCCACGCAGAAGCTCTACGACGTCATCATCGGCGGCAAGGCCCAGGGCATGCAGTTCATGGACGAGGCCATCTGGCAAAAACTGCGCGACGGTTACGTCACGCCGATGGAGGCCTACATGAAGGCCATCGACAAAAACCGCTTCAAAGCCTTCCTCCCGCCCGAAGACGCCGGTCTCGC
>JAYVIO010000347.1:0-24747 GCA_043770175.1 Verrucomicrobiales bacterium
TTGCTGGTTGGAGTCGCGGGGGTGTTCTGCTGGGGGATGCCGCTTTGACCAGCGCCTTTGGCATTTCTCTGGAGCGCCTTTTCGGCGATGCCGAGAAACACGGTGAGATCGAGATACTTGAGCTTGCGCGAGAAGTACCGTGTGGAGGTGGATTCAGCATCGAGTTCAAGCACGAGGCTTTCGATTTTCTGCATGTCCACCGGACGTGCGACGATCAACAGGCTGTTGGTTCTCGAAATGGCTTGAATGATAGGCTTGGAAGCCTCGGGGCTGACCCCCCCGGCAGCACCGCCGAGTGAAGCCGCCGTCCCGCCGACTGCCACCGCTCCTGGAGCCCCCCCAGGCGCTGGTGCTTGACCAGAGGCACTGCGGAGTGCACCACCGCCACCGCTGCCGCCGAGGCCCAAAAAGGCGTTGAGCTGCTCAACGACTTCGGCGGCCTCTGAACGCTCAAGATGGATGGTCTTTTGGACAGTTTCCATGGGTGGCACGTCCACCTGCTTGGCGAGATCGAGGTAGGCCCGAATGGTCTGGGAGGCCTCGGTGATGACCAGGGCCCGGGCATTCGACATGGCGAGGATTTTGCCATACGGATGCAGCGGGATGAGCTGCTGAAAAGCGGTGGAGGCTTCTTCAGCTTGTAGATTGCTGAGTTCAATGACATGAGAGACCACTTGGTCACTGTTGGGCAAGTCTTCGGCGCGCAGAATCATCGGCACGCCCTGCGACGAAGGCGAGGTGCCCTGCTCGGCGGCGACGAGCTTGAAAAGATCGGCCCCACTGGGAACCAGCGCATAGCCGTGCATGAGCAATCCCTTTTCGATGATGGAGCGGTACTCCTCATCACTGAACTCGCCCGGTACTTCGATGGTGACGGTGGCACTTTCGAGGCCGCGGTCTTTGAGAACACGGCGTCCCGTCACCCGATAATATTCTCCCAGAACTTCAGCGAGAGGCGTAGCGGTGAAGCCAATGACATTTTTGCCGGAGGCGGGCTGCGGCGCGGCTGTTGGCGGAACCGGCGCGTTTATGGGTGCGTTTACCGGCGCGGGCGGGAGTGCAGGTGCGTTTGCCGGTCGTATCCGCTGCGGCGGGACAGGAGCGTTCTGTGCAGCCAGGAGTCCGGGGATCATGCACAGGATGGCTGCGCAGAGCAGGTCGATTTTGCAGGTCAATTTCATGATGACGGCGGAGCGGATGTTCATGGCGGAATCGCGGAAGCATTGGCCACGGGAGAGATCAAACGGCGCCGAACCGGCACTGGAGAGGAGTTGGGATTGCCCGCCTGCGAAACGAGAGGTGCGGAAGGCGTGGTTCCCGGCTGCGTGCCGATGGAAACCGTCAGATTCGGATTGCCGCCGGCGTTATTGGCTGCTGGCGTGACTGCGAGATCAACCGCTCCAGGCTGCGATACGCCAAGTTGCGCCAAGGCGGGCTGCGGAACGGAGCCCTGCTGGCCTGGAAGAACGGGAGAAGCACCCACACGGACGGTGCCTGGCGGAGCAGCACTGCCTGGCTGGACCGGGGGCTGTGGCATCGGAACTCTGAGGGGTGGTGCGCCAGGTGGCAGGCGCATCTGCTGCTGTTGCAGTTGCTGCTGAATGGCTGGTGCCTTGGTCGTCTCAGCGGCGGCCACCTGTTTGAGATAGCTGTCATTGTAGCGGATCTCAGACGTTTCCGTGCCGAGTGTGACCTCGGCGGCGATGTCCTTGCGGCTGCTGCCAAGCTTCACGTTGTCGAGTTTCATCCCATTGGCCGCCGGTTGGCCTTTTTTGAGCCTGATGCGTTCGTTCGTCTTCGTATTGACGATCACGACGGTAGGATCCTCGGCGTCACCATAGTAGGTGCCGATGGCAAGATCCTTGGCAAACGGGGCATTTTCCACCACCACTGGAGCGGTCTTCAAGGTGAACGGATTCTTGCTCCAGCCGGTTTCATAGCGCTCCACGGGATACACTTTGGGAGCGGTGAAATCCGTGGTCTCCTCTGCGAATGCAAAGCTGCAGAACAGGATGGCAAGCATGGGTAGGACACGCTTCATGATCCTGCCCCCCCATCCTTCGGCGTTTCAACGGCGGTGATCGCTGGCGCGTGGCGGCGGTTGATGCGTACCGTGGCGATGACCTTGGTCTTGTCCTTGGCATCCGGCACAATTTTCAACTGGGACACAAGTTGAAAGGATTCCGGCGTCAGCAGGCCGTGCATCCAGCGAAAAACATCGGGCAGATCCCCCAGGACGGTGAGTGTCACCCCCACTTCATGAAAAAAGGCCTGATGGGAAGCTTCGTGCAACTGTTTCTTCTGCACCACCAGATTGTGCTTGGCCGCTGCGGCCAGCATTTCTTCGAGCAATTTCTCGCTAGCCTGGCTCTCGCTCGTCAGCGTGGGCTGATTGGCTTGCAGCCAGTCAAGACGCTGCTTCCAAAGCCCGGCCTCCGCCAGCATCGCCTGCGCCTCCATCTGCTTCAGTTCGAGCGTCTGTTCCCGCCGCTCAATGGCATGCTGCCGTCCCAGCAGGCGCTGCGTCAGGATGGCTCCGCCAGCCAAGGCGGCTAGGACGCCCAAAATCATGAGCAGTCGGCGTTCACTGGCCTTCATTCGCAGCCCCTCCGCTAACTGTTCCTTCGGCGCGGAACTCCGCGCGGTTGTCCTCACGAATCGCCGGCACGGGAAAATTCCAGTGGTAGCGCTGCAACGGCTCGCACGCGGCCAGCCGGTCCTTGAATCCGAGCGCGTGATTGACGGTCGTCGCCTCACCGCTCACGATGAGCCGGCCGTCCGCGATTTGAAATTCCTTCAGGCGAATGCCTTCGTTCGGCAGCAGCGACACAATTTGATGGAACAGTTCCACTGGATACAGATCAGGATTGATCGCGCCCTCCATCTCCAGCCAGTGTGCCTGCGCCTCGCGCACGAGGTCGATTTCCGGCTGCGCGGCGGCCATTTTTACATCCGTTTGATTCAAGCGCGACTCACGCCATTGCAGCCGCAACCACCAGGCACCGAAGAAGCACAGGTAAACCATCGCTGCCGTCGCCATCAGCAGCAACTGCCTCTGCCTGCGCTGCTGTTGCTGCCGCATCGCCGCCACTTGTGCCGGCAGCAGACCGCTGGCATCGGCGGGAAGCCGTGGGTCAGGCCGTGGTTCCTTGATGATGGCGGCAACTTCAAACAAACAGGTAAGCTGCGGCGCAAAATCCGTTTCGCAGCGCGTCCACACATGGATGGCGGAGATCTCGTCGAGGAACCCGTGCGTTTGCAGTGCGGAGAACAGGTCACGCACTTCAAAAGCCGCGTCCACATCCAGGCTGCGCGAAGTAAGCACGGCCACATGCAGCAATTTCGCCTCACGCGTGAACGCCACCACATAACGCCCTAACTCCTTCCATACCGTCAGGCCGCTGTCAGGCAGGGGCAGCATGCGGGCGCTGGGTTCAAAGCCTTCGGCACGCAAGTTCTCCCAACCATGCCCAGAGGATTCCGCTGAGAGCGCCACCGTGCTCACGAGCACCTGTTTTCCCTTTCGCGTGACCGGCCAGTGTGCCCACAAACGCGATCCGCCCGCGTTGGTCAGACCAAATCCCTCCCAGCGCAAAGCCACGGCCTCATCGGGCGCGGCTTCATGGTTCAGAGACCAGAACGGCGCACTGTCAAAGACGATGGCTTCGACGCCCATCATGCCGCCAGAGGCGTTTTCGACACGCCGCCAGGTGCCGTCGGCACCGGCAACCCATGACTCCCTGGCATCTTCACCTGGGAAGCTGAGTGTTGCGAACGATGGGCGTTGAAACGACATGAGGGTCAAAGCTGACGCGTTCCCTCCACAGCAAATTCACGCCACTCGGTGATGCGTGGCGTTCCCTCATTCTTGCGCACCAGCACCGCGATGCCGCAGCGCGCATCCCCCGCCGTGCCAATGCTTTCGATGCGCAGCGTCGTGCCGTGCAGCGTCAGCAAGGGCGTGACCTCCGCCGCCTGCTGTCCGGCCAGGCCCAGCAGCGCCAGCGCCTCCTCCAGGCTTTCCAGCGGAGCATCATCCTGCGTTTGCGGCAGCTCATCCAGCCCGCTGCGCTGCTGCACGAGCTGTTGCGCATTTTCCAGCGAAGCCCCCGTCGCAGCGGCGAGGACTTCGGCGGACGCCATGTTCACATCCAGTTGTCCGTTGCCTCGCAAGGTGAAGAAAGAGCGCCAATCCGGTTGGGCGGCCTGGATTTCACCGGCACGGAGCATCAGATCGACTTCATCAAGGCTGGCCAGTTGGCGATTCAACGGCCGGTCGGAAAGCCCCAGCATGGTGTAATCGAGCTTCTCCGCGCTGTCAGGCCGGCGTTTGAGATCATCGGCATCCGTCCAGTCCATCAGCGTCGCCACGAGGCTCTGCGCATCCGCTGGGGAAATTCCCCACGAGGTAAAAATGCGCTCCAGCAGCGGCAGGCGCTCTTCAGTGAGCAGTGCATTCAGGTTCAGCCGGCTTTCCTCCGTGCTGAGGATCACTTCAAAGTGCTCGATGCCCGATACCTTTCGCCGCAGCAGCGGATCGCCCGGCTGAATCATTGGGTGCGCCGCCACCGCCACGCCCATCTCCGCCAGTTGGCGTGCGCGCATCACGCCCTGTCGCGCCTGCTGCATGTCGCCATGCTGTTTCGAAACCGACACCGCCGAGACGATGAGAAACGACAGCACCGCCACCAGGCACAGCACCGCCAGCAGCACCGAGCCTGAGGTCGCTGAAGTGCGGCAGAGATGGAGACGGTTATTCACCAACATGATAAGGCATGCTATGGGCCAGATGCTCAAGTGACGGAATGCTCACACAATCCGGCGCTGTCAGTGAGGAACGAGTCTGGATTCGCACAAACAGCGAATTTTTGAAGGTCCTTGTCACAACGGGTGGATGGTATCGCCACTAGCCCTATCCTGCAATCATGAAGTTGCCGGGGTGAACCGGCGGTCAGGCGGGTAAAATACCCCCAGATTTCATGTAACGTTTCTCCGTCCATGGGGTATAAACAATGGAACCATCAAGCCCGATTTTGGGCTGGACAATAAAAGTCCAACCTCCTAATCTCAGAAAAACATGAACAAGCTCAGCTTATTCCTCATAGCACTCTGCGCGCTGCCTCTCCTCTCCAAGGCAGTGGAAACCGATCCAGCCGGGTTCGTCACGGTCAATTTGGCCGGCAACTCGGACTCGTATGTGTACATCCCGTTCAAGCGCTCGGCCGAGTTCGTCGGCACGGCGGCCGCTCTCTCAGCCAATGGCACCTATGACGCCGGTGAACCATTCACGGACGGCAACAGCAATCAGATCTGGGACAATGGGGAGATCTTCACGGACACCAGCAACGTCATTGCCCTCACGGGAACCCCCGGCCTGACCGTCAATCAGTTCGTCTATGTGTCAGGCACGCAGCCCAAGCGCTATTACGTGTTCTTGAAATCCGGCACCCGGGTCGGCATGTACTACTCGGTTGTTTCCAACGCGGCCGCCTCTTTGACGGTGGACACAGCTGGCGATGATTTGACCACGGCCATCAACTCAACCACCGCTCTGGAAGTCATCCCGTATGATACGTTGGGATCGATTTTCCCCGCAGGAGCGGGAGCGCATCCTAGCTCAAGCCATTCTTTGGCCGTTCGCCAATCAGAGATTTTACTTCCGAACAACACTTCCGCAGGCATCGATCTAGCATCACCTATTTCTTATTACTACTTTTCCGGCGTTACTGGAGCGGGGCCTGGGTGGCGCAGGGCGGGCGCTTCATCTGTGGTTGCCAATGATGACGTGTTGATGCCAGACACTTTCTTTATCGTAAGGCATAACATCGCGACCGCTAGCGCTTTGACATTCACGGGAACGGTGCAGATGTCTCAATTAGCGACTCCAATTGGCACAGTCGCCAACTCACTGGATCAAGATAATGCTGTAGCACTTCCCTTCGCCACAGAATTATCATTATCGCAATTAAAGCTCTATGAATCAGGCGCTTTTGTCGGCAGTTCCTCTCACTCGCTTTTACTCCGTCAGGACCAGGTTTTAGTTTGGGATAATTCGATCATAGGAAAAAATAAGGGATCCGGAACGAGTTATTATTATTTCACAGGCACATCGGGAGTTGGTCCAGGCTGGCGCAAGTCAGGAGCATCAAGCGTTATTGCAGACAATGATATCGTAATTGGTCCAACTAAGATTATTGTAATTCGCAAGAAAAGCGGAGGAGCACCAGTAACGGTTCTTTGGTCAGTGAAACCCCCTTACGTACCTTAAGTCACAAAAAAATGGCCCGTTTGTATCAGAAATCAAAAAACATGAAACGTATATTTCTCATCACCCTGTCATTGGCTATTCTTGGAACCAATGATATGCACGCTTCTATTTCTTGGAACATTCAAGCTGACCTTTTGAAGAATTCCGGCGGAGTGGCAATGAGTACGTCTGGGCTGGTTCTTTTTGTCTCCAGTACGTCTGACGCCATATTCGACAGCATTTTAGAAAATTCCTCCACCTCAATAGGCAGTAGTTTGAATGGAAGTGATGACAAAGTTTTATTTAGAGCAAATCTTTCAAGTTATGGCAACGGAGTCCTCGATCTTGCCACAGGCGATTTGAATCTCTCTTCAGTTACCGGTTGGACTTCAGGAGATCCGCTCGCGCTAATGTGGTTTCCAACGCTCACGATGGCATCTTCAACCATTGCTGCGGGCACTCAATACGGCTTCTACAGAAATAACGTTCCCGTTGATGGTTCTCAAGCTTGGGTGACTCCTGGTGATCCTTCCAGCGCCAATGCATTGACTTTCTTCACACAAGATGGGGTTGATTTCAGCCCAGGAGCGGGGGCTGCTAATCCCGCTTCTGCCGGCAACGCCTCGCTCACCGTCGGTGCGGTTCCTGAACCCAGCCGCTCGTTGCTCGGACTGATCGGTATCGGTGTTCTGGCGCTCCGCCGTCGCCGTTGATACTGCCTCGCGCTAGAATTTCGCCAAAGCCTGCTCGGATTCGTTCGAACAGGCTTTTTCTTTGCTGGAGTGCCCAACCACGGGAAATTCGGCAGCCAAGATTCACCGGGCCAGTTCCAGAAACGCTTTTTCCTCCTGCAACAGGCTTTCGGTGAGGATTTTTTCGGCGATTTGGTAGGCTTGGGAGACTTCGCCAGCAGCCACACCCAGCAGACCGGCATAGACAGCTTTTTCACCCGTGGTGAGATCCTGAATGTCCCGCACCTTGCGCAGAGCGGCGGCAGCCTGGGCCAGATCATGCATTCGATAGGCTTTCAGAGCTTCCAGCAGATGGGTGGAGGCACTCCCGGGGGATGTTCCACCATCCGGCAGCGTGGTTTCGAGTTCCACCCCGCGCAGGAGGCGCAGGTAGTCGCGCCGGTTGGAGTATTGAACATCGTCCGGCCTGAGCCGCAGAAGCCTGCCGGCCAGGGTGATCAGCAGTGAGGTGTCCTTCTGAATGACGGCCAGTTCCCAGCATTTCTCCAGCATCGGAACCTCGCGGGGGGAGCCAGGCTCCGCCAGAGCCTGGCAGGCCTGAAGCGCCAGATCTGTCATGTTCCAGGACTCGGCAAGACTGGCGGCTCCCAGCAGCGCCAGGGTGTTCTTTTCCGCGGCACCTTGCAGGATGGCTTCTTCCAGATGAGTGCGGGTTCCTTTATTGTCCGTGGGATTCAGGTTGCGTGCGGCCAGCGCTCTCCACCCGGCGGCCCGGGCGTTCGAAACCGGCTGTTTTTTTCCTTTTTTCAGCAGATCCAGCATCTCCTGCCACTTGTGTTGTTCACTCAAACCCTGCACCACCAAGGGAAAGAGATCGGGCGATTTTAGCAGGAGTTCCTCCGGAGCAAGCTCCCTCACCTTGGTGTGCTCCTTCTCCCGAGCCAGCCACGCAGCCACTCGTGTCAAGAGGTCGGCTCCGCCCTCCCGGTAGCGCTCGATTTCCGCATCGATCCTTGCAGCACGCTGCGCTGGATCCAGACGCATGAGGGTGGAAACGATCATCAGCCGGTCATCTGGTGTGATGTCACTATAAGTTTCCGCCAGTTTCAGCAGGTGTTCCGCCTGGGCCAGCGTCAGTTCGGTCCGTCGGCAGAGCACTCTGACCGCATCCAGCCCAGTCTGTCCCCCGTTTGAGGCCATTTTCAAGAGATGCTCCAGGGCAGCGCGCCGGATTTCAGGAAAGGTGCCGTCCAGATCTCTCACCGCCTTGCGCAAGGCGATCTCCGGCTCGTCGGGAAAGAGCCGGAAGAGTTGTCGCTCGACCTCCCCCGCTTCGCTAAAATTGCCTTCTTTGCGGAGCAGGTCGATGTTTAGTTTCATCGCCATCAGGCTGGAACGCTGGGACGGTGGGATGCGGTTCCAGGCCACTCTCGCCCTCTGAATATTCCCGTTGGCGAAATTTGCCCGGCTGAGCCATAGCACGTCATCTGGCTGTGTTTTTCCCGCCGACTCCAGCTTTTCAAGGACATCTGCCAGGAGCGCTGGCTCGATGGTGGTTTTTTTGAGGTATTCAGCGAGAAGCCGGAGGAACTCCGGTCTGCTGCGGTCGGCACCCTGCACTTTCTGGATTGCATTCAGGGCCTCTGGCAGATTCCCACCCTCCATGGCCTGCCAAGCCCTCGTCATGAAGTAATCAGGTCCGCGCAGCCTGCCGAGATCAAACTTGTTCACCACCAGCCAGGTCATTCCCAACAGCACCAGTCCGATCAGCACCCACGCCAAGATGGCAAAATGGGAGAGGCTGCCGCCCTTCTTGGGAATCAGGAATTCAGCGTCAAATTCCGAGATCTCAGGTTTCGGTGGGAGAGGCGATTGCATGACAGTCGTGGAGATTCACAAGCGAAAAGAACATTGAGGCGGCCCGCTCGACAGCATGCCGGATCAAAGCGCCCTTTCCAGAAAAGCTTTTTCCCCTGCCAGCAGCAGTTCGGAGCGGATCTTTTCGGCCAATTGATATGCAGCGGAAACTTCGCCGCAGGCGGCTATCAGGCCGGCGTAAACGGCTCTTTCACCCGTGGTGAGATCGTCCGTTCCGCTGATGCTGTGCAGAAAATAGGAGACAAGAAACATGTCCTCCATCCGGTAAGCCCTGAGTGCCTCCAGCAGGAAGACCGAGGAGGCCGGCAAGCGGGCATTTGAGTCTGAAAGTTTCGCCACAGTCGGCTCGAGTTTCTCCCCGCGCAGAAGCCTCAGGTAATCGTAGCGCAACGCAAACCGGCGATTTTCCGGCCATGATGTGGCGAGCCTTCTGGCAAGATCTTCAAGGATGCTGGAATCCTTCAAATTGGCGGCGGCCTGCCAGCACTTCTCCAGCAGTTCAAGCTCTTGCCGTGAACCTGGTTCTGCCAGTGTCAGGTAGGCTTCGAGCGCCAGATCAGGCATGGCCCATTCCTCCGCCAGTCGGGCGGCCCCAAGGAGCGCGAGGGTGTTCTTTTCCTCCGCCCCGTGCCGGATGGCTTCCTGCACATGCTTGCGCGTCTCCTGCAGATTGTCAGGCTGGAGATTTTTGGAAATCAACGCCCTCCAAGTGGCCGTGCGCGCGCTGGACACAGGCAGTTGACGCCCCTTTTTCAGCATTTCCGACAAACTTGTCCAGCGCTCCTGCTCTGCCAGCCCTTGTGCCGTGAGGATAAACATGTCTTCGGATCTCAGCGAGGCATGTTTGGACAACAATTTTTGCATTCTTTCGAACTCTTTTTCCCGTGCCAGCCATGCGGCAAAAGGCCTTATCTCGGCCGGCTTGCGGCTGAAGCGCTCCGTCTCTTGGTTCAGCAGGACTTCCCTCTTTTCCGGAGCCAGGCGCATGATGAGCGAGATGATCTCCAGCCTGTCGGCGGCCGCGGCTCCTGGATGTTTGTCCGCCAGTTGCAGGAGACGCTCTGTGTCCTGTGGTGTGTGGCCGGTTCTTTTTGCCAGGAGGCGTATCGCAGTCAATCCATGCGCATCATCGCGCCGTGCCATCTCCCACAAACGGTCCTGTGCTGAGCGCTGAATCTCCGGGAATGTTCCATCAAGGTCTCTGACCGCCTTGTTCAGGACGACTCCCGGATCATTCGCGAACTTTTCGAACATTCCACGTTCCATCTCAGCCGCCTCGCGTTGCCTGCCTTCTTGCCTAAGGATCGCGAGTTCCATCTCCACAAACGCCAGGGTGGAGCGCATGTCTGCCGGAATGAGTTCCAGTGTCTCGCGTGCTGCTTGTGTCCTGCCTTTTGAGAGATGGTCACGGCACAGCCAGACGAAATCCGCTGGATTGAGCGCTCCTTGTTCAGCAAGCCTGCCGATCACTTGTGACAGCAACGCGGGGTCTGACCGCGTTCCTTTGAGATAATCAGCGAGAACACGAAGAAATTCCGGCTTGTGACGAATGCCGTCTGGAATTTTTTGAATGGCCTGCAAAGCCGCAGGCCAGTCGCTTTGTTGTACGGCCTTTCTTGCATCCTCGACCAGATGGCCGGAACTACCCAGCAATTCGACGTCGAATTTCTTTTCAACCAGCCGGACTCCAAAATACAGCATCACCAAAACCAACGCCCACACAAAACAGGCAAAGGGTGAGAACAGGCGCTTCGCTACTGAGACCAGAGGGCTGGGGGAGGTCGGATCAAGCATTTGCAGAAAAGTGTCCAAGTTCGGTTTCAAGGCCGGAGGCAACACACTCTGGTTGCGCAGACAAAGGCGTCGCGTTCGTGGGTTACAAATTCCTTCGCCGGCACATTTGTCACGGCTTTTTTGCCCGTTTTTACGGCCTGACTAATATCCAACGCCTCCGCGTAGTCCCTAAGGGTAAGTTCAGGATGCGTAAACCTGCGTGTTTCCTTCGTTGCCTGCAAAGGAAATCGCGGGTGCATGCGCATGGTTTCGCAAGGTGATGAGCTTGAGTTGTCATGTTTTGTCATGCAGGCAGGTGCCGCCTACGCATTGATTCGCATGAACTGCGGAACAGGCCAAAAATTTGCGGCAGAACCAGTCCTGAACATTTTTGATCTTGGCTCAAAGAGTCGGGCCATGCACACGCTTCTGGGCCCCTAACAACAAGACACGCCGGAGGCAACGGAGCTTGAGGCCATGGATAAGTCCTGGGTGAGTGCGGTCGAACTTGCGGAGGTGGCCATTCATCTGGCGCAGCTCAAGGGCTCAAGGAACCCGATGTCGCCAGAGCTGTGGCACTGCTCAAACACGCCTGGCAGATGCGTCATGCGCTGACGCCGCTGGCATGTGCCGACATGCATTTGATGTGGGACTCACGCGGTCATGCCGTTAAAGCCGTAAGTAACACTGGCGTGCCAAACAAAGATTTTCCAGGCGCGGCGATAATCCGGCCTGCGCGTTCATATCCGGTCCCCTCGACGAGGCGGTTTATGGAATACTCATGTAACTGCCGGGCGGCAAATTTTATCAAACAACGTATGGCAACCAAGTTGTTGCACAGCGCTATTAGCTTGAAGGCGGGTTAGTTGTGCTCGACGCGACGGCCTCGCTGGGTGCGATCCAGAACATCCAGCGCTTGCGATCGCCTGCCTGAGTCATTGAGAGCTCCATCAACAACGGCTGCGTGGGTACATTCCAAATCGTCGTCCATTGCCGCGTGGCAGGATCAAACGCACGCCATTCGCATTGCAGGAGGTCATCGAATAGCACCACGTTCACACTTTGCGTGGTGTCAGCGAGTTTGCGGCAGGAAAGTCGCAAACGCAGGTCGCCGCCAGGAAGGGGTTCAGTGAACAAGGTGACACCGCAGTTGGGGGAACTGTCAAAGGGCGAAGGCACATTCTCTAGATCGAGTTTGGTAAGATACTGGCCGCCGTCCTGGGTCGTGCGCAGGTTCAGCCTGGTGGTGGCGGGAACGTTGGTAAACAAGTGCTCGCAAAAACCGGTGAAGGCATGCTGGCGGCTCTCACGTCGCTGTGTGCGCCGGACGTCATCGACCAACGTGAGCGTTCCTTGGGCGATGCTGTAAATCACCGAGAGCAGCAGCGCGACGATCGCCAGCACGATGACGACTTCGAGCAGCGTGAACCCGCTGCGCTGCCTGCGCTGCCTGCGCTGCTGAAATGACGTCTTCATCATGCTTCAAGTGCCCGGCGGGCGGAACAGCGGTGGATAGACCCAGGTTTCGGCGGTGGCGCGTTGCGTCACGCTGCCTTCAAGCCATGTGGCGGTGACGCTGATCTCGAACAGGTCCGGCAGCGGCTGCCCGTCTTTGTTGCGCAGTTGGTCCAGCGGCGCGCGCTTCACGGTGTAAGTGACATCACCGTCCACGATCTTGGCTTCGTCCGGCAAGTCGGGCAGTCGCGTGTGTTCGATGAGCAGCGAGCGCATGCGCTCCTGCACCATTGCTTCGCGACGACGGTGCAGCGTGGTGTTGCCGAGCTGATTGACCGCCTCCACCAGCGCCACCACGGCGATGCTGAACACCATCAGTGCCAGCAGCGTCTCCAGCAGCGTGAACCCGCGCGGCTTCATAAGTTTTCCTCCACGTCGTTGAGTGCGCCGGTCAGTGGATCGAGCGTGGCACGAATCCACGCATCATCCTGCTGCCAGAGCAGGGTCAATGGTTCGCACAAACCGCCAGGACGCAGCACGACGCGTTGTCCGGTGGCGGAGACAAACTCATCCCTGCCTGCGCGTCGCACGGTGAGTCGTGCGCCGTGGTTCAACGATTCCAGGTTCACGCTTTGCGGCTGTGCGGTCGCCAATGCTCGCGTCATGGCCTGCATAAACACGCGTTCCGCCTCCTGCGTGGTTTGACGCAGGACATGTTCTTCCGTGAGCCGTTGCACCGCAGTTGCACCGATGCCGATGACCAGCGCCGCAATCGCGAGCACCACGATCATCTCCAGCAGCGTGAAGCCGGCGGCGGGTCGTTGCATGGCGTTACCAGTTGCCGATGTCATCCGCCGTGCCTTCGAGGCCGTCGGGACCAAAGGAAAACACGTCGTAGCCGCCAGCGTTGTGCTTGCCGGGGTTGCGGTAGGCGAACTTGCGGCCCCAGGGATCCATCAAGCCCTCCGACTTGATAACCTGGCTCCAGCGTTTCGGCTTCGGCTCGGAACGCGGCGGGCTGACGAGTGCCTCCAGCCCTTGCTCCTGCGTGGGATAAACGAGATTGCTGATCTTGTAGGAGACGAGCGCCGTTTCGAGAGCTTTGATCTTGCCGCCCGTGGTGACGGCTTGTGCGTTGCCCTCAATGCCCTGCACCATGACAGCGACACTGCCGATGATGAGAGCGATGATGAGCAGCACGATCATCATTTCGAGCAACGTGAAAGCATTCGGGCGAAATTGTGGAGCGGTGTGTTTCATGAGATTGTTGGTTCAATGATTAAGCTGGCTGAGCGTGGAAAAGACGATGTTGACCATGGTCCACACGAGTCCGCCGACGAGCACTGCCATGAGCAGCAGCAGGCAGGGCTGGATGAGAGCGGTGACGCGTTCGATGGTGCGGGTGAGCTGTGTGTCCATGCGTGCGGCGGCTTTGCCAAGCACGATGGCGAGCTGGCCGGTGTCTTCGCCGATGCGGATGACATCAACGGCCTGCGGATCGAGCACGGCAGACTTTTTCATCGCATGACTGAGTGACGCACCTTCCTGAACGAGCGCTTCGGCTTGCGCCAAGCCTTGTTTAAGGTGCAGATTGGTCACCGCACGGCGCACCAGTTCCAAGGCATACAGCAACGGCACACCGCCACGCAACAGGCTGCCGAGCGTTTCAAAGTACTGCAGCTCAAACCGTGCGCGAGTGATGTCGCGGACGCCGGGCAGGCTGATCATGAGGCGATGCCACCAGGATTGAAACGCAGGCGTCTTGCGCACGATGAACAGGATCATCGCCAGCAGCCCCAGGAAGATCAAAATGGCCCACCACCAGTGTTTGAGCACGTCGGAGAGCACTAGGCTGGCCTTGATCATCCACGGCGGCTCCTTGCCGGTGCCGGTGAGCAGCGTGGCGAGTTTGGGCAGCAGATACGTCACCATGATGAGCGCCAGCGCGGCTCCCGAGGTGATCAAAAACGCAGGATAGATCAGTGCGCCGACGACTTTGGCCTGAATTTCCTCCATCAGCCGCAAATGCCGCGCTTGACGGTCCATGATGTCGTCCAGAGCACCGCTGTTCTCACCGGCGGCGATCATGTTGCAGTACAATTCATCGAATGAGGAGGACGTTTGTCGCAGTGCGGCGGACAGCGGCACGCCATCGCGCACGAGTTCACGCACTTGCTTCGCCAGCACGCCGAGTTTCGACGCACTACGGTTTTCCATGGCCTGCAAGGCCTGCTCCACCTGCAAGCCGGAGGCCAGCAGGTCGCCCATGTCCTCGGTGAAGCGGATCACATCGGCTTTCGCGAGATACAGCACCGTATCAGTAGTGGCTTCGATTTTTTTGGCTCGCTCGACACCCTGTGCTTGAATCGAGCGTGCCTGCAAGCCTCGGCGTGCGAGCAGTCGCACGGCATCACCGCGGTCTGCCGCTTCAATCGAGCCGGTTTTGCTCGATCCATCGGCAGCCAGGGCGTGATAGACAAAGGCGGGCATCATGCGAGTTCTTCGCTGGTGACGCGAGCCACTTCCTCCAGCGTGGTGATGCCTTCGAGGGCTTTTTGCAGGCCGTATTCGCGAATCGTGGTGAAACCGTCTTTCCGTGCCTGCGCTTGCAAATCTGATTCAGATGCACGCGCTGCGACCAGTGCCTGCATGCTGGGTGTCATGATGGCGATCTCAACCAGCGCGACGCGTCCTGAGTAACCCGTGCCACGGCACTGCTGGCAGCCGCCGCGTGCCGCGCGATACAGTGTTTTGCTTTTAACCTCGGGGAACCCCAGCTTCACCAGTTGCTCGCGTTTGTAGTTCGCCGTCTCCTTGCAGGACGCGCAGAGGCAGCGCACGAGGCGCTGGGCGAGGAAGGCGCGAACCGAGGAACTGACGAGGAAGGGCTTCACGCCCATTTCAATCAAGCGTGTGATGCCGCCGATGGCGTCATTGGTGTGCAGCGTGGAAAACACGAGGTGGCCGGTCAACGAAGCGCGCACGGCGATCTCCGCCGTTTCCAGATCGCGAATTTCACCGACCATGACCACATTGGGATCGCCACGCAGGATGCTGCGCAGGCCGCTGGCAAAGGTGAGGCCGATTTCGTTCTTCACCGGGATCTGCACGATGCCCGGCAGCTTGTTTTCCACCGGATCTTCGATGGTGACAATGCGGCGATGCACACTGTTGAGCTGCGAGAGGAAGGTGTAGAGCGTCGTCGATTTACCAGAACCGGTGGGACCGGTGACGAGCACGATGCCGTTCGGCTTCGCCAGCAGCAGTTCGATTTTTTCTCGGTGCTCCGCACTCAATCCCAGCCGGTCGAGCGTGAAGCGTTCCTGCCCGAGCAAGCGCAGGCTGATGGATTCGCCCTCGACGCTCGGAATGCAGGCCACGCGCACGTCGATGGACTGCCCGTCGGCTTTTAAATGAATGCGCCCGTCCTGCGGCAGGCGTTTCTCGGCGATGTCGAGCTTGCTCATTACCTTGATGCGCGCGATCACCGACGCCTGGAGCGTCTTGATGTTCTCCGGTACGGGGATCTCATGCAGGAAGCCGTCGATGCGGTAACGAATGCGCAAACTGTCCGGCTGCGGCTCTACATGAATGTCGGTGGCCTTCTGCGCCAGCGCCTCGCGGATGATTTGATTCACAAACTTCACCACAGAGGCGTCCTCGTCCTCATCGTCGATCACATTAGCTTCATCGCGCAGATGCAGATCATCCGTGCCGCCGCCGCCGGCGGCGATGAGCGCGTCAAACGTCTCGGCTCCGACGCCGTAGAGCTGCTGCACGGCATTGAGCAGCTCGCTGCGCGGCGCCAGACACCACTCCACCGGCAGCTGCGACTGCCGCGCCACGGCCTGCCGCGCGAGCAGATCACACGGATCGTGGCAGGCGAGCACGAGCGTGCGTTTGCCGCCTGGCACGGCGTCGCCGGGGGCGGTGCGTGATGCGTTCGTCACATGACCGCTGCCAAAACCAACAGGGAAAATCTGGTGTCGCACGGCGAAGCGGGCCGGAATGAGACGCTTCAGCTCCGCCGAGTCCGCCTCGTTTGGCTGCGGCGTCTCCAGCCATTGCCAACCCAGGCTCTCCGCGAGATGACGCGTGAAGACCCGTTCATCCACCGCCCCACTCTCAATCAAGGCCAGCACCGGCGAAAAGCCGCCCGCCGCTGCCGTGTTCATGGCCGCCTGTACGTCTGACTCATCGACACCGGCAGCACGGGCGCTGGATTGAAGGATGGAAATCATGGGGGTGGTGGAAACGGCCGTGGCATCGAACGCTGGAAGGCGGGGCCGTCAAGCGGGCGGACGATACAGGCCCGTGACTTGGTCGCACATGCTTTTTGCAGGGCTGCCGACAGCCTGGCCGCGAGGAACGGGAGCGCCGTGGATAAACAAGAATTCATGTTCGTCGCCATGGGGTGTTTATGGGTGCGGGCTATTACTGGACAAATGCCGCCTGAGTCAATTTTCAAGACCGTCTGATCCTCACCCTCGATCCCATGACTTCCACCCCTCCGCGCCCCGCATACCGCAAACTTCGTGCGTCTTCACACGCGATCATGAGCACACGCCGCTGGCTCTGCCTCGGCCTGCTGCTGGTTACGCGGCTGGAAGCCCAGCAAGGCGTGCTGGACCTGACCACGCTGGCAAACTACGCCGCCCAGCCGGTGCCAGCCTACATCACGCGCGACAACACGACGCCGGGCAACGCCATCACCAACGCCGGGGCCACGCTTGGGCGTGTGTTGTTTTACGACAAGCGCCTCTCCCGCAATGACACCGTCTCCTGCTCCTCCTGCCATCAGCAGAGCCGGGCCTTCGGCGACACTGCCACCGCCAGCACCGGCGTCAACGGTTCCACCGGGCGGCATTCCATGCGCCTGATCAACGCCCGCTTCGCCGCCGAGTCCCGCTTCTTCTGGGATGAACGCGCAACCAGCCTGGAAAACCAGACCACCCAGCCGATCCAGGATCATGTGGAGATGGGCATCAGCGGCACAAACGGCGACCCCACCTTTGCCAACCTGGTCACCAAACTCTCCGCCATTGAGGAATACCGCGTGCTCTTTGCGCTGATGTTTGGCGACGCGACGATCACCGAGGCGCGGATTCAGAGCGCGCTGGCGCAGTTCGTCCGCAGCATCCAGTCGTTTGATTCCCGCTATGATCAAGGCCGCGCCCTGGTGGCTGCGGACAACGTGAACTTTCCGAACTTCAGCGCCACGGAAAACAATGGCAAGCAGCTCTTTCTCGCGGCTCCCGGCGGCGGAGGTGGTGGCGCAGGCTGTGCCGGGTGCCATCGTGCGCCGGAGTTCGACATCGATCCAAACAGCCGGAACAACGGCATCATCACCAAGATCGGCGGCGGCACGGACCTGACCAACACGCGCTCTCCCAGCCTGCGCGATCTTGAAGGACCGGGTGGCACTCTGAACGGTGGCCTGATGCACGACGGCAGCATCACCAGCCTGCTGGGCGTCATCAACCACTACGCCGCCATCCCTGGCGACAACGCCAACCTCGACAACCGCCTGCGCCGCCCCGGCGGTAATGTACAGACGCTTCCCCTCAACACACAGCAGCGCAATGACCTCGTCGCCTTCCTCCGCACGCTCACCGGCGCCGCCGTTTACACGGATCCCAAATGGTCGAGCCCCTTCAATGCCAGCGGCGAACTTGATCTGATCATCATCTCGTCCTCCTCCATTTCTTTCCAGTCCAATGGCGACGGCACCGCGACGCTCCGTTGCAAAGCCGCCCCCGGGCTCAACTACCAGCTCCAGTCGGCCCCCACGCCCTCAGGCACTTGGGCGAACGTCACCACCGTCACGGCCGATGCGAACGGCCTGCTGCTGCACACCGTCAGTGTCGGCGGCGGCGGAGTCTCTTTTTTCCGCTTCACTTACACACCGCCGGCGTCGTAATGCAGACATGTCTGCGGCGAAGCTCAGGCCTGGCTTGACCAAGGACGCTTGAATCCTGTAAAAGGGTTGAGTTTCCGTCGTCATGTCCGCCCTGCGCTTCCTTCCACTCCTGCTGCTGCTGGGCCTGCCATCGCAGGCCGCCACGCTGCATGGTCGGGTGCGGCATGCGGCGGAGCAGCAGCCGCTGCTGCTCGATTCGCTGCGTTACAAGACCAACACGGGCGAAACCTTTGCCATCACGCGTGCCAGTTATCTGCTCAGCGGCTTTGCGTTGCAACGCGGCGACGGTTCGTGGCTGGAGATGGCGGGCAATGTGGCGTGGGTGGACGCGGCGAAGCAGCGCGCGCAGTTTGCGCTCGCGGAGGTGCCTGTGGGTCGTTACACGGCACTGCGTTTTCATGTGGGGCTAGACGCGGCCACCAATGCGGCGAATCCGGCGCAATACGCGTCCGACCATCCGCTGAATCCGAATGTGAACGGCCTGCACTGGAGCTGGCAGGGCGGTTATATCTTCCTCGCGTTGGAAGGAAGCTGGCGCGGCGCGAATGGAACGCCTGGCGGCTACTCCTATCATCTCGCCCGTGATGCGAACCGCACCGCCATCGTGCTTAAGGGCGACTTCGATCTCACAGGCGATGCCACGGCAGAGATCATCTTCGATCTGGTGGCGCTGCTGAACGGCGCGAAACCGCTGTCGTTCGTGAAGGACGGCGTTTCCACGCATTCACAGCCCGGTGATCCGATTGCGGCGGCGCTGGTGGCCAATCTGCCGGGAGCGTTCACCTTGAAGACGGTGACGAGCCATGTGCCTGACATCGCACGACCGTCTGAAATCAAACCGATCGCCCTGCCGGCGAAATACACGCCGTACCGGTTCACGATGAGCAGCACCTTTCCCATTCCGGCCCTGCCGCGTGATAATCCGCTCATCGAAGAGCGCATCGTACTTGGCGAACGTCTGTTCAACGACACCGCGCTGTCCCGCGATGGCACGCTGTCGTGTGCGTCGTGTCATCCGCAAGCGACGGCGTTTGCCGACCCCCGCCGCTTCAGCGTTGGGGTCGCAGGGCGCACGGGCACACGGCAGGGCATGCCGCTGTTCAATCTGGCATGGAAAAGCCGCTTTTTCTGGGACGGGCGCGCACCTTCGCTGCGTGAACAAGCGCTCATTCCGATTCAGGACCACCAGGAGATGGATGAGACGCCCGACAACGTGGTGACGAAGCTCCGCAAGACGTCGATCGAACACTTTGCGCGCGCGTTTGACTCGCCCGAGGTCACAGCGGAGCGCATCGGCCTCGCGCTGGAAAATTACCTGCTCACACTGACCTCGCATGACTCGAAGTTTGACCGCGTGATGCGTGGCGAAGGGAAATTGAGCGCCCAGGAGCAGCGCGGCTTTGAGCTGTTCATGATGGAGCGCGAGCCGCGCATGGGCAGCCTCGGCGCGGACTGCTTCCACTGCCACGGCGGGGCGCTGCTCACCGATCATCAGTTCCGCAACAACGGCCTCGCCATCGTCGAGACCGACCTGGGCCGTTTCCGCGTGACGCAGGCCGCGATTGATCGTGGCACGTTCTCAACGCCCAGCCTGCGGAACATCGCGGTGACCGCTCCCTACATGCATGATGGTCGCTTCAGCACCCTGGAGCAGGTGCTGGATCATTACAGCGAGGGCGTGCAGCGCACTGACACTCTTGATCCGAATCTCGCCAAGCACCCCGACGGCGGTCTGCATCTCAGCGCGGAGGAGAAGAAGGCCGTGATCGCCTTTTTGAAGACGCTGACGGACCGGAAGTTTGCAGACGAACGCTGAGTCAGATCAAGGCGTGGCGATAGAGTCGCTGGTCTCGACGTTGCGTGTCGGGGAATAGGTGTAGCCTGAGAGCGTGATACCGGTGACGTTGAAGGTGAAGGTGCCGCGGTTTTTGGTGCGGATGGAGGTGAGCGCGGCTGTGCCGGAACGGCTGGTGGTCTTGGAAACAGTGCCGGTGGCGAGACCACTCCACTGGCCATTGACAGTGGCGTTCGGGACAAGTGCGCCGTTTTGATTGCGCACGGTGACAGTGGCGGTGGCCTGATAGCCTTTGGTCGTGCTGCTGAGGCTCATGGCGATGTTGGCGACATAGACGACGCTGTTGTTCTGAACGACGATGGTCACGGTGTCGGCGACGGAGGAGAGGCCGCTGTTGTCCACGACGACGAGGGAGGCGGAGTAGGTGCCGGGGGCGGAGTAGGATTTGACGGGACTGGCGGCGGTGGAGCCGGTGCCATCACCAAAATCCCAATCGTAGGCGGCGATGCTGCCGTCTGGATCGTAGCTGCCGAGACTGGAGAAAGTCACGGCGAGCGGGGCGGTGCCGGTGACGGGTGCGGAAGCGTCCGCGACGGCGATGGGGGACTGCCCATTGACCGGGATGACGCTGCCCGTGAGGCGGAACTGTCCGAGGCTGCCGTAGTCGTTGTAAGCGGTGAGGGCGTCGCCGGTGCCGACACCATCAATGGCGAGGTAATAGGTGCCTTGGACGACCGTGGCACTCAAAGCAGCGCCGAGGGTGGTAGAATCGGCGGAGGTGACGAGGTTGCCGAGGCCGTCGTAGAGAGCGAACTGGATGTCGAGATTGGGCGAGAGGGCGGCGGGCGTGGCATTGAATGAGATGGTACCCGCGCCGGTGGTGAAGCCGAAGAGATCCGCGTCCGTGCGGCGCTCGATGATGCCGGCGGCATCAATGGCGGTGCCGGTGAGCGGGGTGGCGTTCACGATGCTGTCACCGTGTTCGTCCACGCGGTGTCCAGTGATGCCGGCGATCATGGCGGTGTCGTCTTGCGTGTTGTTCGCGTAGGGATATTCGCCTTTGCTCCACTGTGTGACGTCCTTGTAGTAGCCCACGCCCATGATGGGTGCCCAGTTGGCGTGGCCTTCGTAATAACCAACAGCTGCGATGTTGTCGTGCGCCACCTGGCCGTCGTGGCTGAGATTGAAGGTGTGACCGGCTTCGTGGCTGGCGGCCTCGGTGGTGTATTTGACGTTGCCACTGCCGAGCTGGGCGGTGAAGACAAAGCAGGGGGTGTCCGAGTTCCAAGTGAAGGAGTTCAGGTAGGCCACGCCTCCAGCACCCGCGCCATACCAATCGTAGCTGCTGCCACCAATGCACACGCGCACGCCGAACTGCGTGTCCGAAGTGGTCGTTTTACGCAGCGCTTCGAGTCCAGGATCCTGTGTGGTCACGTCCACGTCAAACGGGGCGAAATCCTCCGCGATGCGCTGCCAGATGGCCTGGATGTTGTTGAGTTCTGTGGTGGTGAAGGAAGTCGTCGTGCTGTCGGTGCTGTAGGGCGGCGTCACGATGTTCGCGCCGCTGGTGAAGTTGGTGTTCCAGTAGGTGCCGCTGGTGGTGTGACCGTCGAAGTCGAGGTAGATCACCTTGCTGGCACCGGGTTTGCTGTGCAGCAGGAAGGTCTGGTCCACCGGGAAGGGGCCGGAGGGGATTGTGGTGCCAGTGGTCGTCGTCTCGGCGTTGGCCACGGCGTTTTGCAAGGGCAGCAGTCCCTCACACACAAAATGAAGGCGGCCCTGGCGGTCCATGCGGAGGGTTCTTTCCTTCACGCAGAGGTCACGCAGCTCGGCATCGGTGCGGTCATACCACGCGGCGACTTGCTTCAGTTGTGATCCCAACATGGCGGGGATTTCAGTTCCACGGCTGTGCTTGGCGAAGGATTGCTGCGGGAACGCCTCACCCCGGCGGTTGGTCTGCGCATGGGCAGTGCTGCCGAGGAGAGTGTTCAGAAGCAGTACGGCTGTCAGGCAAGACGCACGAAGAAAAAAGGAGGAAGGCTGGTTCATTATTATGGAAAATAAAAGATAGCAGATTGGTCCGCTCTTTGTCCATTCTTTCCGCCGAGTGTTAGATTTTTTTTAGAACGCCTCATGCACTTTGGCGTCAATGAGTTGACTTATGGCGTGAGGTGAATGCCCAAAGGGACGGTGATGACACGGCCATCGACGCGAACTTGGCAGAAGAGGCGTAGGAAGCCGGTTTGCGGGGGATAGATTTTGACGGACCGGAGGTTTGAAACCGCGGGCTCAAAAGGCCGGCAGTAAACCTTGTTCCAACCTCTTGAACACTTCGGGGCCGAGGTGCGCCGCTTTAATAGGCCGTTCCGATGCACGATCCTGTTCACTCATCCTTCCTCCACTTGGCGGCGTAATGTTGGAGACAGGCAGAACTCAGGCTCAAGCCAGTTTTGGGGCCGCCTGCCTCGGAAATTGAACACCCTGGCGGTCAGGCATGAGAGAAAAACACGAACCATCAACGAGCATGAAAACGACTCTTTCCTCCAGCCTCAAGAACAACGCCTTGGCCGTTTTCACGGTGGCACTGGGACTTAGCAGCCTGTCCGCCCGTGCCCACCCGCCAACCATTTCATTGCGCCGGTGCGATGTGCTGCCCGTGGCGCTGGTCATTCCGAGATTGCCAGGATATGTGCGCACTCCCTTCACCCAGCCGCCGCGTCTGGTGGATGTGAGAGGCCTGGCGCCGGGATCGAAAGCCTGGTGTCCCTACAGCCACAGGCTTTTCATCGTTCCTGTCACATCGCAGCAGCAGAAGGTGGCTTCATACACGGCTGTGAAGCTCGTGCGGAAGCCGCCGTTGCCGGTCGTGCAGGTCATCCATTCTCCCGTTGCTGAACGTCCTTATGGCATCGCCGTTCCTGGACGTCCCGGTTTCGTGATCAGCCCGCATGCTCCCCAGCACCAGTTCGTGGATGTCACGGGCCTGTCTGTGGGCACGGCGGTCAGATGCCCTTACACCGGCAAGGTCTTCCGTGTGCCGCCGCCGTGAGGCTGTCGCCTCCGAAGAGAACATCGCCGCCGCTTTTCAGCGAGTGATGGTCACGCCCAACGGGATGGTGAGGTCACGACCATCGATGCGAACTTGGCAGAAGAGGCGCAGGAAGCCGGACTGCGGGGGATGGATTTTGAAGGCGAGCCAGGGACCGCCGCGCAACTCCTCGCGCAGGATGTCGCCGCCGACGGGGTGGAGGCGGAGGACGGTTTTGCCATCGTCGTAAAAGCCGGTGAGGTGAGCAAAGGCGCTCATGAAAGGCTCAAGGCGTGTGACGGGCTGGCCGGAGGCGTCGCTGACATGGATGCGCATCAAGCTGACCTGACGCAGCGGTGGTGAGCCGCCGTTGCCGCCGGTGAAGGTGAGGTCAAACCGGAAGCCGCCGACGGTGGTGCTGACGACATCGAGAAAATCGCGGGTGGAGCGGCTCACGACTTTGAACTCGCCACCGAGGTCGGTGGCGGGGTATTCGGGGATCGCGGTTTCAGCGGGGGCGATCTCGGCCCAGAGGCGGTAGGGACCGGCAACGGCCGGAGTGAAGGCGAACTCGAAGATTCCTGGCTTGTCCGTGCCTGTGGGAGTGAGGAGATGGAAGTCCTGCAAGGTCTGGTCCACGAGCAGAAAGCGGACGGGCGCGCCGTGCAGCGGCACGAGCTGATTTGAGGCCAGAGGTTGACCCGCGAGGGTCTGCAAGCGGGCGCGCAGCCGTGTTTCGACGCCTTTCGTGAGCACGGCAGCGGATTCGAGGCTGAGCCTGGTCAGTGGAGTGACCGGCGCAGGGTTGACGGCGGTGTAGGGAATGCGGCGGACGCGCAGCGGGCTGTTGCAGACAGGGCAGGGCGCGTCGGCTTGTGTGTAGAGCCGTTCGGGATGCTGCGGGCAGACGTGGATCTCGGCAGTGACTTCTGCGGGATCGAAGGCGGGCTTCAAGGCATCAAGCGTGGTCTGCAAACGGGTGAAGCTGGCGGTGGCGCTGGCTGGCACCTGCGCCATGCTGGCCTGGGCGATGTCATTGACGAGGCGGAAGGCCTGGGCGGTGGTTGAGTCGATCAACGGTCTATGTTCGGGAGCGGTGGCACTACGCGCGAGCAGGCGCAGGGCGGGGCTGCACAGGGAAATCTGCGCGGGCACTTCCTGGAGGCGCTCTTCCTTGAGCAGTCGTGCGACATTGGCGGTGGAGAGACGGATGACGTTCCAGGCTTCGGCAGCGGTCTGGGGATCGAGCACCTGGGGCGGGACGGGCAGATCGGCGCGAGCGTGACAGCAGAAATGGAACAGCAGAAAGCAGAAAACAAAAAGCCGGTGCATGGAGATCACTGCGCGACGATGTCGTCCCGTGTCCAGAGGGTTTTGTCCGGTCCGGCGGAGCGGATTTCCATCTTTTGGGCGGACAACTGATGGAAGAAGTAGGGCGTGCCCCAGGTATCGATCAACTCGCCCTGGTCGTTGAGGCGCAGATTATCCTGCGGGAGGTAGCGCACGCCCTGGGGATTGCTGCCGTTGAGCGTTTTGACGATCTCGGCATTGGTGCCGGTGGGATTGCCGCCGAAGCGCTGGCCGAAGTGGCGGAGATTGAGGGCGATGGAGTCGGCCTCGATGCGCGCGGGATGATCCTCACGCGGGGGAGGAGGTGTGCGCGGCGCTGGAACGCCGGGCGGTGCTGCTGCCGGTGGCACTGAAGGTGGCGGCACGACGGGAGCACTCACTTTTTGCGCCACGACCGGTGATTTCACCGCAGGTGCAGGTGCGGGAGAAATCTCTGGCGTCGCAGGCGGGGCTGCATCTCGCGGTCGCAGCAGGAAGACCGCAACAACGGCGGTGCAGATGACGAGAACTGCCAGCAGAAGCGATTTCTTCATCCTCACGGATTCATGAAGCCGAGATCCGTGGTGGAGAAACGGCTGATGTTTGGGAAGAGCACCGGGATGTCCGAGT
>JAYVIO010000348.1:0-8307 GCA_043770175.1 Verrucomicrobiales bacterium
CATGAGGTGGCTGCGCGGTGACTTCAGCCACGCTTGCCATCGTAACCGGCTTGTCGGCGACCACCAAGGCTGGCTGAGAAGCGCTGGAGGACACGCAGACAAGGCTTTCACGAGTGCGGATGAAAATACGGCCATCAGCGATGGCGGGCGTGGCGATGATTTCTTCCCCGATGTCGTTTTTACCGATAACTTTGAGCTGCGGACCATCTTCCAGCACGATGATGAAACCATTCTTGCCCGCGATGAACACTTTGCCATCCGCTGCGACGGGCGAGGCGAAGTAATCGCCGAAATTGCCGAGGCGGCTGCGATCCCAGAGCGTTTTGCCATCCTTCGCGTCGTAGCAGCTCGACATGCCGCCGCTTTTCACGAGGTAGAGGCGGTTGTTGTAGAACAGCGGCGAGGAGAGATTCGATGGCGTCTTTGGATCGATATTTCAAATAACGTGCGTCTTCGTCACATCGCCGCTACCGCCGCCTTTGATGGCCTGGATGATATTGCCACCAGCGGCCATGTTGTCGGGCGATTGAAATGCGGTGTCGATCTCCTCAGGGCCGATGACCTTGTCGTGGTTTTTGTCAGAGGCGTCGAAGCGCTCGTGGAATTCCTTCGGCGTCTCTTCGCGGGAGAGAATTTTATCCTGGTTAGTGTCCAGCCATTCAAGCAAGGCGTGTTTCAAGGTGCGGGTGGAATCGCCGTAGCTTTGAACGGCGACGAAGATGACGCCGTCATGCACGACGGGTGAGGTCATGATGGTGCGCAGCAGCGTGTTGCAGGTCCAGAGTTCCTTGCCGGTGGCGGGGTCGTAGCCTTTCAATTTGCCGCTGCCGGCGATGACGAGGTCGGTGCGGTCATTCGCTTCGCACAACACCGGCAGCGCATAACCGGCGAGCATTTCTTGGCGCAGCGTCTTCCATTTTTCCTGGCCCGTCTTCGCATCCACGGCGACGACGAATGGCGCGAGATCATCGTCCTGGCAGAAGATGACCATGCCATCATGCACGATGGGCGAGGACGCCGCGCCCCAGTCCATCAAGTAAGCGGGTCGCGTCATCGTGTGACGCCAGACTTCCTTGCCCGTGGCAAAATCGAAGGCCAGCAGGCCGATCGTGCTGAAATAGACATACACACGCTCGCCATCCGTCGCGGGAGTCGAAGATGCGTGGCTGTTCGGCGGTGTGATGCGCGGCAGGGTGCCGGTGTCGAAGTCGTTGCGCCAAAGCTGCTTCCCGCTCGCGGCATCGAAGCTGAACACGCCGAGTTTTTGCTCGCCAAGCATCGCCGTGGTGAACACGCGGTCATGCTTCACGATGGGCGAGCCGATGCCATCTCCAATCTTCGCCTTCCACGCGATGTTTTTGTCTGCAGAAAATTCCTGCGGCAGGTTTTTCGAGGCGGAAACGCCGCTGCCATTGCCACCCCGAAACTGCGGCCAGTCCTCGGCGTGAAGTGTGATGACGACAGACAACGACGCGAGGATGGAGCGATGCATAAGTAATAGCGATCAACCAAACAACTCCGTCAGCGGCTTGCCTTCATCGAGCAGGTTGTAGGGACGACCGAGTTTGTCCCTGGCTTCGAGATCGCTGATGCCCATCGCGTAATAGACGGTCTTGGTGATGTCTTCAGGCCGAATCGGGCGATCTTTGGGCAATTCCGCACGCGCATCGGTTTCGCCTACGACCTGACCGCCATGAATGCCCGCACCGGCCATCAGCACGCTCATGCAGGAGGTCCAATGATCGCGGCCAGCACCGAGGGGGCCGCCGGAACGGCGATCGCCGACTTTGGGCATGCGGCCCATCTCGCTGGTCACCAGCACGAGTGTTTCATCGAGCAGTCCACGATTTGACAGGTCTTCCATGAAGGCGGAGAAGGCCTGATCAAACTGTGGCAGCAGGTCATCGCGCAAGCAGTTGAAGTTGTTGCCGTGCGTGTCCCAGCCACCGGCGCTTTTGCATTTCGCATGCAGGCTTTCGTCCTCTTTCCAGAACACGGTCACAAACGGCACGCCCGCTTCCACCAGACGACGCGCCATGAGCAGGCTGGTGCCGTTGATCGTGTGGCCGTAGCGCTCACGCAGCTTGTCCGGCTCAGCTTTGATGTCGAAGGCACTCGTGGTGGTGCTGGATGACAGCAGCTCAAACGCACGCTCCTGCTGCTTCACGTAGTCTTGAATCGCGACTTCATGATCCAGTTCGCGCCGGGCATGATTCAGCGCATTGAGCAGGGAGTGACGATCCTGCATGCGTGCGGCGGTCATGCTGCCGGACATGGAGATCGTCGGCGCGCTGAACTTCAGCGGCTCATCGAAACTGCCATTGAGATAAAATGGATCGTATTCCATGCCGATGCGGCCGGCGAACTGACCGGGGCGCGTGTAGGGCAGCTTGCTGGGCTTGTGCGGCAGCGAGATGATCTGCGGCAGCGTGGGATGCTGCGGGCGCTTCATGCCGACGACGCTGCCCATGTACGGCCAATCTTCAGGATAGGGGCGGCGGTCATTGCCCTGCTGCTTGAAGGTGGGATCAGGCGCGTGGCCGGTGAGATTGTAATAATAACCTGCGTGATGATCGCCCGTGGCGAGACCGCCATCGGTGATGCCATGCACGAGGGCAAAGTTGTGCGCCTGCTTGGCCAGCAGCGGCAGATGCTCGCACAAGCGGATGTCATCGCCCGTGGTGCGGATGGGCTTGAACTCACCGCGATACTCCAGCGGTGCCTCCGGCTTCATGTCCCACATGTCGATGTGCGAAGCCCCGCCGCAGAGGAAGAACAGCACGGTCGATTTCGCCGGCTTCGCGAGTGTGGGCGCGGCCACCGCAGGTCCGGTGGAAGCTCTCAAAGCAGGTCCAAAACGCAACGACGCCAGTCCCAGCGTCGAGGCCGTGAGAAAGGCCCGGCGGTCCATGGAGGGACGAAACAGCGGTGAAGACATGAGATGCGAGTGTGCTTTCTACGTTCGTCAAACGTCAGCCTTGTCAGTTTGCAGGTGATTTGCACACATCGCCGGTTTGTGGTCTGATCCGGCGTGGAATTTCACCAGCTTCGTTACTTCATCGCCGCCGCCGAGGATTTGAGCATTTCGGCTGCGGCGAAGCGGCTGCACGTCACACAGCCGGCGCTGAGCCGTCAGGTCGCCGTGCTGGAGGCGGAGCTGGGCGTGCCGTTGTTTGATCGCATCCGCAAACGCATCCACCTCACTGACGCGGGCCGTTTTTTCCTGCCCAAGGCGCGGCAAATCGTCTGCGATGCCGAAACAGGCGCACAGCAGTTGCGCGAGCAGTTTGGCAAGGCCCGCCGCACCCTGCGCCTCGGCTTCCTCGCGCCGTTTCTGGATGATCTTGTCGTGCCTGCCGTGCGCGAGTTCCGTCAGCGGCATCCGCAGGCGCAGGTGAGCTTGTTTGAGCTGCCGCCGCGCGCGCAGCTCGACCGTTTGCGCAATCATGAACTCGACGCCGCCATCCTCGGCAACATTGCCGACAGCGACCGTGCCTTCTTCAGCATTCGCACGCTCTCACGCCACAAAATGGCCGCCTTGCTGCCGGAGGATCATGCGCTGGCGAAGAAAAAGTCGATCAAACTCGCCGCTCTGAAAAATGAACGCTGGGTCTCCCTCTCCGACGCCTCCTTCCCCGGCCGCCGCGAGTTTTTGCGCTCGATGTGTCAGCAGGCAGGCTTCGATCCGCAGATCGTGAGCGAGGTCGATTCACTCTCCATGATGCTCGGCACCGTCACCACCATCGGCGGCGTTGCCTTGATCCCCGGCCACGCCGCCAAGATGCCGCATGGCGGCTGCGTCTTCGTCCCGCTCGCCGCTCCCGTGCCCACCTCCGAACTGCTGCTCGTCCTGCCGAAACAAGAACCCAGCCGCGAACTCATGACTCTGACGACTTTGATCGCGGAACTGGCCGCGCAGATCGCTCAGGGACAGCATTGATCCATTCAATACAAACTCGCAAACGGTCGATTGGTCAGCCTGACCTGCCCGCCGGAATCTCACCTCGCATGAAAACAAGCACAGCACCCGCCATCCCGATGTGGCTCAAAGTCTCCTACACTGCCTTCATGGCGGTTTTGATCCCCGTTTACTGGTATCACTACGGCCCGACGAACTTCCTCTACTTCTGCGACATCGCACTGCTGCTCACGCTCGTGGGCGTGTGGATCGAGAGTCCGCTGCTCATCTCGTTGCCGACGGTGGGCATCCTCATTCCCCAGGCGTTGTGGTGCGTGGACTTTTTTGTTCAACTCTGCGGATTCAAAATGACCGGCATGACAGCCTACATGTTTGATGAAACGAAACCGCTGTTCCTGCGCGGTCTGTCGTTGTTTCATGGCTGGCTGCCGTTCCTGCTGGTATATCTGGTGTTCAAAGTTGGTTATGACCGTCGTGCGCTGAAAGGTTGGACGGTCTTCTCCATCGGCCTGTGCCTCGCCGCCTTCTTCCTGTTCCCCAAAGCAGGCGAAACGCTGCCGGACCCGAATCTGCCGCGCAACATCAACTATGTCTTCGGCATGGACGATGCGCAGCCGCAAACCTGGATGAGCGCGGAGCTTTATCTCGTGACATGGATCGCGCTGCTGATCATCCTCGTGTTTATTCCCACGCACTTCCTCCTGAAGAAAATCTGCCCCACGCCTGCCCAAGCCGCCGCCAAACGCGCATGAACTCATCTACTCCCGCAATTAACGAGACGAACTGGAAACGCGGCTTCTGGTGCCTGATGGGCACGCAGTTTCAGGGCGCATTTTCCGACAACGTGCTCAAGTGGCTGGTCATCTACCTCGTCATCGCGCAGAAGATGCCAAAGGAGCAGCTCGACAGCCTTGTGTCCGACTCCGGCATGTACTTTGCCATTCCGTTCCTGCTGCTCTCGATGTTCGGCGGCTGGATGGCGGACCGCTTCAGCAAACGGCACGTGATGATCGGCGTGAAGACGATGGAGATCGGCATCATGGTCTTCGCCACGTATGCGCTGACCTCCGGCAAGATGGGCCTGCAACTCGCGAGCATCTGCCTCATGGGTGTTCACAGCGCGTTTTTTGCCGCGTCGAAGTATGGCTCGCTGCCGGAAGTGGTGCCGCCGAAAAAGCTCTCCTGGGCCAATGGCGTGATCGAGATGCTGACGTTCCTCGCGGCGATCTTCGGCACGCTGGCCGCCGCATGGCTGGCAGAGAGCTTCGCTGGCAAACCAGGGTGGTCGGGCGGCATTCTGCTCGGTCTCGCGATGATTGGCTGGCTGCTGAGCCTGGGCATCACGCGCGTTCCTGCCGCGAGTCCTGACAAACCGCTGCGCCTCAACTTCCTCGGCGACCTGTGGCGTGAATTTCGTTGGATGCGCACGGATCGCGACCTGTGGCGGGCGAATCTCGGCAACACAGGGTTCTTCTTCATCGCGGTGCTGTTGCAGATGAACCTCGTTTTGTATGCGGAGCAGGTCATGCACATCAAGCCGATGGAAAACAGCGCCTTGCAGGTCGCGTTGGCAGTCGGCATGGCCGCAGGCAGTCTGTTAGCGGGCAAACTCAGCGGTGATCACGTCGAGTATGGCCTCATCCCGCTCGGAGCCTTCCTCATGGCCGCGATGGGCTTTGCGCTCGGCATGGATGACATTTCCAAGACAGCTTTCACCGTCTGCCTCACGCTGCTGGGCATCGGTGGCGGCATGTTCATCGTGCCACTGGCCGCCGTGCTGCAACATCGGCCACCGGCGGATCGCAAGGGCTCGGTGCAGGGCGCGGCGTCGTGGTTGTCATGGGTTGGCATCAGTGCGGCGGCCTTGCTGCAAAAGGAACTGAACATCCGCCTCGGTTGGACACCTGGAGACATCTTCTGGTTCTGCGGAGCCTGTGCGGTGGTGGCAGGTGTTTATGTGACAATGTCGCGGCCGACGGCACTGCCCGCGTTGCTCAAACGCTGGTCGCATGGCAGGCTGAACGGCAATCATGGCTGAGATCCTTCTCCTTCCCTTCGGCAGCGCCGGTGATGTGTTTCCCTTCATCTGGCTGGGGCGACATCTCATGGTACGCGGACACCGAGTGACGATGATCACGGCTTGTTTGTTCGAGGAGCAGGCGAAGCGTGCCGGACTGAATTTCATCCCGCTGGGCGAGAAGGACGATTTCGAGGCCATGATCCGTGACCCGCGCATCTGGAAGTCGGGCATTGGCACGAAGGTCGTCTTTGAATTCGCTGCCAAGTCCGTTGAACCGTATCTCGCAGCCATCGAGAGCTGCGGGAAGGTCGATCTGATGCTCGCACCCGTCACCGCCTTTGCAGGAAGGCTCGCACGAGAGAAACACGGCACGCCGCTGATCACCGTGCATCTGCAACCCGCTGTGTTTCTGAGTGTGCATGAGACACCGCTGCTGCATCCGATGATGAGCTTGCTCCGTCGCATGCCCGTATGGTTCAAGCGCGCACTCTTTTCGCTGCCAAATCCAGTCGATATCTTCGTGATGCCGACCGTTCGGCGTCTTTGCCAGCAGTATGGGGTGAAACCGCCGCGCAGTCTGTGGCGCGAATGGTGGGACTCGCCGGATGGTGTGCTGGCACTCTTTCCCGAGTGGTTTGCGAAGCCACAACCAGACTGGCCGGCGAATCTGCTGCAATGGACCTTTCCCTTGGAGGATTTGGCGAAGGAGCAGCCGCTCTCGAATGAATTGCAGGCGTTTTTGGCCGCTGGCGAGCGTCCGATCGTGTTCACGCCGGGCAGCGCGAATGTTCAGGCGTCACGTTTCTTTGCTGTCGCGGCGGAGGCGGTACAGCGCAGCGGTTGCCGAGCGGTGTTTGTGACACGGGAGCCGAAACAGGTGCCGTTGAACCTGCCAGCAAACATTCTGACGGTCAATTACGCGCCCTTCAGCACGCTGTTGAAGCACGCAGCCGCGTTTGTGCATCACGGCGGCATTGGAACGATGTCCCAGGGGTTCGCGGCCGGTGTGCCGCAGCTCATCATGGCGATGGCGCATGATCAGCCCGACAATGCGGATCGTTTGGAACGCCTCGGGGCTGGCATTGGCCTCAGCGTGCGGCAGTTCACACCGAAACGGGTGGCGCATGAGTTGCAGCGGCTGTTGTCAGAGCCAGCGTTCCGCCAGCGCGCCGAAGTCTGCGCAAATCTGACCCAGGAACGACGTGCACCTGATGAGTTGATGCTCTGGCTGGAGCAGCGGCTCAAATGATTGCATTCTGGCAGCCAACCAGTGATAATCCGGTGCATGAACCTGATCATTCGCCTCCTCCTCGGTTTCACCCTGGTGTCTCTCTCCGCTTATGCCGATGAATTTGATCCCGCCGACAACACCATTGTGCTGGGCAAGCGCGTGGGCCTCATCAAGCCCGGCATGACCTCGATGGACATTGAGCGTGCCTACGGGAAGAAAAACCTCAAAAACATGGATCTGCCCGGCCCCGAAGGGTCCACATTCCCCGGCGCGAAACTGTTTGAGGGCACGGAGCGTGAATTGGAAATCGTCTGGGATCCTGAAAAGGAGAAAACCAAGCTCGTGTTCGACATCCGCATCATCGGCAAGGCGTGGAAGTTTGACAACGGACTCAAGAGCGGGATGATCGTCGAGGAAGTGGAGAAGATCAACGGCAAGCCGTTCAAGATCGCCGGGTTTAGCTGGGACTACGGCGGCTACGCGAACTTTGAAGGCGGCAAACTGGCTGGCAAGGTGAGCGTGCGCTTCAATCCTTCTTCCGACGAGGTGCCGGACTACCTGCAAGGCGACAAACAGCTCTCTTCCAGCGACAAGAAGCTGCGTGCGGTGAAGCCTCTCGTCGATGAGGGCATCACGGTGTTCATGAGGTGAGCGGATACACAATCACATCGACGCCCGGCGAGCCGATGATGTGATCGGGCGGACGGCTTGGATCGGTGAAGCCTGCCTGAAGCAGAGGTTTTACATCCCAGGTTTCCAGCTTCACGTCCGCCAGCGGATATGGCGTGTGATGCACCTGGCCACATCGAATGTCGCGTGAGCCTTTTGAGAACAGCAGGTAGCGCTCGGCGAGGAAGAATTCGAGCGAGCCTGGTTCGGCGACATGAGCTTGAGGCTGGAGGTGATAGCGGAAGCGCGATGTGTTTGGTTCCCCGCGTCGCTGGCAGGTGTAGTCGATCTCGTTGTCGCGTATCACCGCATGCATGCGGGCATGTTGATAAGGCAGATGGAAGAAGGTGCGTGCGGTCCAGACGGCGAGCGGCTGGTTGCAGTCCAGCGAGTAGAACCACACGCCGGGGCGGCCCTGCTCATCGTGGACGTAGGTGCGCACGTTGAGTTCGAGAAAGTTGCTGATGC
>JAYVIO010000349.1:0-24592 GCA_043770175.1 Verrucomicrobiales bacterium
GGCGTCACGAACGTCTCCTGACGCCCAAACCCGCACAGAGGACTGTGCGGACCACTTTATTATCGCCATGTCACTCGCCCAAATTCAAAACGCCCGCCCCGAAACGGCCATCGTGCTTGGTTCTGGTCTTGGAGGTGTGGCGGAGGCGTTTGGGGTCGAATGCGAGGTGCCGTATGCCGAGGTGCCAGGTTTGAGCGCTTCCACGGTGCCGGGGCATGCGGGGCGGTTTGTTTTGGCACGTCATCACGACCGGCCGGTCCTCATCGCCCAAGGTCGTCGGCATTTGTATGAAGGTCTCAGTGCTGCGGAAGTCACGGCGGGCATTCGATTCATGCACAGCCTTAGCGTGAAGCGCGTCGTGCTCACGAATGCGGCGGGAGCGATCGACGAGCACTTCCATGTCGGCGGTTTGATGCTTATCACGGATCACATCAACCTCCAGGGCACCACGCCGCTGCTCGGCGGGCCGAATTTCCATGACATGAGCGAGGTCTATTCGCGGGCGTGGGCGGAAAAATTCCACGCGGCGGCGGTGGAGATCGGTTTGAAGCTGCATGCCGGTGTTTATGCCGCGCTGCTCGGCCCGCAGTATGAAACGCCCGCCGAAATCCGCATGCTGCGCACGATTGGCGCGGATGCAGTCGGCATGTCCACCGTGCCCGAGGCGATTCAAGCCCGCGCGCTCGGCATGGAAGTCGCCGGCATCTCGATGCTCACCAACTGGGCCGCCGGTCTGCGCCCGCAGACGCTGCACCACGCCGAAGTCGTCGAAGTCGGCAAGACAGCGAGCTTGTATCTAGCGCGGTTGTTGAAGGCGGTGGTGTGATCAAGATCACAGCCGCATCGCCTGATTCCAGCAGGCGCGCACGGCTCCGAGATCGTGGCTGCTCAAGACACCAAGACGGCGGATGAAGATGGTCTTTTCAGCAGTGACGAGGCGATCAAGGCGAACGATGGAAAGCTTGAGCAAGTTCGCCGCCTGCCAGTCACGCACGGTGACATCGAGTGGACCGTTTCTGAGCACGGAGGTCACGCGGGCGATGATCGCGTCCTGTCCAAGATCAAACAGCACCAAGGCGGGCCGAATCTTGAAGCCCGCACCCGAAGTGAAAGGAAACCGGCAGAGCTGGATCTCGCCGAACATGTTAAGCGAGAGCTTCGTAGATCGCGTCTTCTTCGGCGTCGTCCCTGAGGAACTGGCCATAGGCCGCCTCACGCCAGCCGGAATCGTCGTCCGTGTCCGTCAAAACGATGACCCGTGCCGTGCCACTCTTGGGAAGCTGCGCGGCGATGTTGCCCGGAATCGGGAAATTGGCGGCTCCGTGAAGCTCGGTGGTGAATTCGACGGCTTGCATGGCGGAAGGGTAGTTCTTTTAAGCTGGAGGTCAACCTGAGCGGCGTTGCCTCCATTTCAAGACCACGAAGATCATCAAACTCCACTGCGCAGCACACGCGATAAACAGGGCAGGCAATTCAGGCATCTTCAATTTCGACAGCACCCAAGACAACCAAAGGGCAGGATAGTGTAGATAAGCAATGCCCGCTCCAATTCTAGAATCGGGCCCGCACCCCCAGCTAATTACATAGACCAGCGAGGACAAAATGCCCGTGATTGAGATCCCCGAGATGATGGCTTTACCCCAGAGATTCACGGCGTGGTGATTTGTGATTCGCTAGCAGCAAGCGCTCGCCTTTTCCTTCTCGCAGGAATGGTCGCAGCAAGGGCTGAGCGGCACCCCGTCCATGGACTCGGGAGCTTCCAGGCCCGGATTCGGCTCCAGGGGGGCGAGGCCGAGTTCGCGGAGGAGTTTCATGTCCTCGTTGGCGCGGGGATTGGCGGTGGTGAGGAGTTTGTCGCCGTAGAAGATGGAATTGGCACCGGCGAAGTAGGCGAGGGCCTGGGCTTCCTTGGATAGGTTGGTGCGGCCGGCGCTGAGGCGCACCTTGGCCTTCGGCACGGCGATGCGCGTGACGGCGATCATGCGGACGAAGGCGAAGGCATCGATGACTTCGTTGTCGCCCATCGGCGTGCCTTTGATGGGCATGAGGGCGTTGATGGGGATGCTTTCGGGCTGCGGATTGAAGTTGGAGATGACCTCCAGCATTTTCAGGCGGTCGTCGATGGTCTCGCCGAGGCCGAGTATGCCGCCGCAGCAGACGGACATGCCGGCATCCTGCGCGTGGCGGATGGTGCGCAGGCGATCTTCAAAGGTGTGCGTGCTGACGATGTTCGGATAATTCTCAGGGGAGGTGTCCACGTTGTGGTTGTAGGCGGTGACACCGGCTTGCTTGAGGTCGGCGGCTTCGTCCGCGCCGAGTTCGCCGAGGGTGACGCAGACTTCCATGCCGAGCTTGGAAACGTCGCGCACGATGTCGAGCACTTGGTCGAATTTTTGCGTGCCTTTGCGCACGCCTTTCCAGGCGGCACCCATGCAGAAGCGCGTGGAGCCGCTGGCACGGGCGGCGAGGGCGCGCTCCATGACCTGCTCCTTCGGCATGAGCTTCTCCGCCTGCACGCTGGTGGTGTAGCGGGCGCTTTGGGCGCAGTAGCCGCAGTCTTCGCTGCAACCGCCGGTCTTGATGCTGAGCAGGGTGCAAAGCTGGACCGAGTTGTCCGTCCAATGCTCGTCATGCACAGCACGGGCCTGCTTGAGGAGGTTGAAGAAGGGCTGATGATAGATGCGGTGAAGCTCGGCGAAGGTCATAGGGCTTGGGATTGTTGGCGCAAATGGGCGAGATGCACGGGAAAAGTTGGCTTGGAATCGTCCTCGAACTCGTTCTCGTGCTCGTCCTCGATCAAATCGGGTGCGCTGGGTGTGACGGCGCCGAAAAATCGAGGACGAGTAGGAGCACGAGAACGAGGACGACTGGATACCGTGCAAGACAGACCCGTTCGGGGCCGATTCTTCGCACCACCATGAACCGCCGCACTTTCTTCCACCAAACGTCCGCGCTCGCCGCAGTCTCCGCTTTGCCCAAACTCCGTGCCGCAGATGTCGCGCAGAAAAAGCTCAAAGTCGCCGTCGTCGCACTGGGGCGTGGCATGGGGCATGTGCAGGCGTTGTTGAAGCTGCCGAACGTGGAGATTGCCTATGTGGCCGAAGTGGATCCGAAGCGGCTTGAAGCCGGCCTCAAGGTCATCAACGACACGCAGAAGGTGTCCTGCGTGGGCGTGAAGGATTTCCGCAGCATCCTGGATGACAAGACGCTCGATGCCGTTTTCATTGCCACGCCGAATTTTTGGCACACTCCGGCGGCGCTGCTGTGCATGCAGGCCGGGAAGCATGTGTATGTCGAAAAACCCGGCAGCCAGAATGCCCATGAGGCGGAGATGATCGTCGAGGCTTCGAAAAAATACGACCGTGTGGTGCAGATGGGCAATCAGCGCCGCACTTGGATGAAAGAGGCGATTGAAGCGCTGCATGGCGGTGCCATCGGGCCGGTGCGTTTTGGCCGTGGGTTTTACTACAACACGCGCAAATCCATCGAAGTAAGCGAAAAGCCAGCGTCGCCGGACATCGATTACAATCTGTGGCAGGGCCCGGTGCCGGACGATTTGAAGCATGATTTCCGAGAGATGGCGCACTACGACTGGCATTGGTTCTGGCATTGGGGCAACGGCGAACTCGGCAACAACGGCATCCACACGCTGGACATCCTGCGCTGGGGCATCAAGGGCGATTATCCGCTGCGCACGACCTACAACGGGGGCCGCTACTTCTTCGATGACGCGCAGGAAACACCCGACACCGGCACGGCGGTCTATGATTTCGGCCACGCTGGCTGTGAATGGGTGCAAAGCAGCTCGCATCCGCGTGCGGCGGAGAAGCCGCTGGCGGAGGTCATGTTCTATGGCGACAACGGCACCATGGCCATCGCCCGTGACTCCTGGACGATTTACGACCCGAAAGGTGTCGAAGTCAGCAAGGGCAAAGGCGCGGGCGGCGGTGATCCCGCGCACATCGGCAACTTCCTCGACGCGATTCGCGGCGAAGCGAAGCTCAACAGCCCCATCGTGGAAGGCCAGAAAAGCACGATGATGTGCCACCTCGGCAACATGGCCTATCGCACGAACACGGTGGTGAAATGTGATCCCAAGACCGGCAAGATCCTCGACAACGCCGAAGCGCTGAAGCTTTGGGGCCGCGAGGGGTATCGCAAAGGGTGGGATGTGAAGATTTGAATTGGTAGGGCGCTTGCTCCTGCAAGCGCCGCCGCAGGCCGGTACGCTTCGTTCAAGCGAAGAGACGTTCGTGAACGAGTTGGCGTGATGCGGCGGGCTGAGGACAGCCCGCCCTACCTGTCACTTCACGCGCTCCTTGAGAATCTTGCGGAACGGTTTGCCGTCGAGGCTGAGATCGGCCAGCACGGCGCGGCCGTTGAGCACGCGCACCTCGGCGATGATGCCTTTGGCGCTGCGAATGTTCTCGGCGAACCACTTGTCGGCCTCAGGCGCGAGCTTTTCGTTGAGGTAGAAGCGATCGAACGGCCACTCGATGCCAATCTTGTCATCTTCAGGATTGCCGAACTCATAGCTTACTTTCAAGCGGATGTAACCACTGCTGGCGGGTGGTGTGAGCGAGAGGCTGGAGATGGTGGCGAGACCATCGGCACCCGTGGTGAGCGTGGCATAGACCTGCATGCCGCGTTGCAGTTTCATGTCCGCAGGGACGCTCGCTTCGCGTTGTTCAGGCCGCACGGCGAGATAACGACCCCGCAGCGGGTCATAAGGGTCAGGGGCGCTGCATTTGAGCTTGATGAGCGTGCCTTGCGTGAGCGTCTGCTCATGCGTCCAGATTTGTGACAAGGGCGCGGCCCATTGCGCGAGAGCGGCGATGGCGAAGATGATGAGAGGAAGCGTTTTCATGCGGTGGGGAGTGATTGCGGACGTGGACGACGGCTCATGAGGAAATTGAAGGCCAGGAAGGCCACACCGACGGCGATGAAGGCGATGCCTTTGGCGAGAAGGGAGAAATGGCTGTCCGCCATGCGGGCGATGATGAGCACGGAGAGGAGCAGGGCACCGAGACGCGGCGCTCCGCGTCTGCCAGTGAAGTCGAGCACGATGAGCGTGAGACCAATGAGGGAAAGATGCAGCGTGAAGGCCCAGGATAATAGCGTGCTGTAGTGAACGTCCTTGCCTTGCACAAACGGGAACGCCATGAGCGGCAGCAGCGCCACGGAAGCAATGGCCAGCACCGCCCAGCGCCGCCGCAGCGCGGCCAGCACCCCAAAGACTGCGAGCGCGGCCATCAAGCCCCAACACCAAGGCAACTTCATGGCATGGGTCATGCCTTGCAAAATGTCATCGCTCATGTCGCGGAACGTGGCACTCACGCCATAGCCCAGGAGCCAGGGCGTGCCGAGCACGACCTGCGGTTTGCGCAGCAGGGATTCGTCGATGCCGGTTTGATAGAGCGGGAACAGCGCCAGCGCGGCGGCGGTCACCGTCCACAGCCACAGGAAGGCTTCGAAGTGAAAGCCGAAGAACATGTCTGGCTGTTCGGTGACAAAGACCGCTGCGCTTGCCAGCCCGATGATGGCGCTGATCGTGACCACCCAGCGCACTGAAACCGACAGCGGCACCTTGCGCTGCCATCCCGGCCAGTAGGGCAGCAGGCCGAGCAGCAGCAGCGGGTACATGAGCGGGCTGTCATGCCACGGCTTGCCGTGCTCTACCTGGCCTGCGCTCCAGATCGCGATGGCGATGAGATAAAAAATCGCCACGGCATGCGAACGCATCACCCACACGAGCGGCAGGCTCAGCATGAACCACCAGAACAGGAAATCCGGCCACTCGCCGCCGAGATTGTAGATCTGCGAGACGAGCGCGATGCATGCGCCCGTCGCGAGTGCTTGCAGCAGCGCCGCCGTTTCACGCACCCAGGCTGCGGCGGCATCGCCACGCTGCAACACGCGGAAGCTGATGATTTGCGTCGTCAGCAGCGGCAAAAACGCGAACAGCAGCCGCACGGGCCGCGAGAAGTCATCCCAGTTGTAGCCAATGACCGCGATCAAGCCGGTGCCGATGAGCAGCGCGCCGAGCGATCCCATCACGATCTGCGCCAGTCCCGGCTGCGAGGCATCAATCGCATGGTGCTCGCGCAAGGTGCGTGCCGCGTCGGCGGTGAGGAGTCCATCACGTTCCCATTGCGGGAGTTGTTCGAGAAGCCAGCGCTGGTGGGAGTTCATGGTAGAGGAAGGAGTGCGGCGAGTGTGTGCGAGGCGAAGTTGAATGACGAATTGATAAACTCGATGGGCGGATTGAGGGAGGCGATTTGGGTAAGGAAACCGGGGGAAGCTGTGGTCAATCATCCGTCGTGTCAGAGGCAAAACTATCGGCGGAATTCCCTAAACACTTCAAACTCTTGCTTCGATTTCGGGATTCACCCTCACAAAAACCGCGCCGTCCGGCTCTCCTTACACTTCTTCACCTGCTCGGGCGTTCCTGCCGCGACGACGCGGCCGCCTTCGGCTCCGGCTTCGGGGCCGATGTCGATGAGGAAGTCGGCTTCGGCATAGACGTCGGGATGGTGCTCGATGACGACGACGGTGTGGCCTTCATCGACGAGGCGATGAAGCACGTCGATGAGTTTGGCGACGTCTTGGATGTGCAGGCCGATGGTGGGCTCTTCGATGAGGTAGAGATTGCGCTTCCCGGCCTTGGTGATGCCTTTGAGCTGCTCTTTGATCGTGCGGCCGTCACCGCTGCGCAGTTCGGTGACGAGCTTGATGCGCTGTGCCTCACCGCCGCTGAGCGTGGGGCTGGGTTGGCCGAGTTGGAGATAGCCGAGACCAGTGTCGGCGAGCAGTTTGAGCGGGCGTGCGATCTTTTGCACAGGGGCGAAGAACTCGGCGGCCTCGGTGATGCTCATGCGCAGCACTTCGCCGATGTGTTTGCCGTTGTACTCGACTTCGAGCGTCGCGGAGTTGAAGCGCAGACCGTTGCAGGTCTCGCAATGCACGCGTGTCGTTGGGAGGAAGGCCATTTCGACTTTGATCTCGCCATTGCCGCCGCAGGTCTCGCAGCGTCCGCCTTCGGTGTTGAAGGAGAACCGGCCTGACGAGTAGCCACGCGTTCTGGCGAGCGGCACCTGCGCGAAGAGCTTCCGAATGTCATCCCAGATGCCCACATACGTCGCCGGACACGAGCGGCTAGTCTTCCCAATCGGCGATTGATCGACCTCATGCACCGTCTGCAAATTTTCAAAGCCTGTGATGCTCTTCCAAGCGTGAATGATCTTCGCCTTCGACTTGCTGATCTTCTCGCGCACCGCCGGCGACAACGCGCCATGCATCAGCGAGCTCTTGCCGCTGCCGCTCACGCCCGTGAGCACGGTCAAACGACCGAGTGGAATCGCGACATCGACGTTTTTGAGATTGTTCGCCGTCGCGCCGGTCACGCGCAGCCAGCCGTCCTTCGATTTCAGCGCAGGCAAGGCCCGTCGCTCGCCACGTGACGGATGTTTGAGCGGTTTGTTCAGGCTTTGGCCCGTGACGCTCTTCTTGTTCTTGAGCAGATGCGCCAGCGTGCCTTGCGCGATGACCTCGCCGCCGAATTTGCCCGCGCCCGGCCCGAGATCGAGAATCGTGTCCGCGCGTCGCATTGTTTCGTCATCGTGCTCGACGACGAGCAGCGAGTTGCCCTTGTCCCGCAGCGCGGAGAGCGTGTCGAGCAGCTTCTCGTTGTCGCGCGGATGCAGGCCGATGGTCGGTTCATCGAGCACATACAACACACCGCGCAGATTGCTGCCGAGCTGCGCCGACAAACGAATGCGCTGGGCTTCGCCGCCGCTGAGTGTGTCGGCGCTGCGATTGAGCTGAAGATAGCCCAGGCCCACCTCCTGCATGAATTTGAGCCGCTGTTCGATCTCCTTCACGATGTCGCGTGCGATGATCGCCTCGGTGCCCGCAAACTTCAGTTTGCTCATCAGCTTGCCCGCATCGCCCGCTGTAAGCGCCGTGAAGTCCTGAATCGTGCTGCCTTGAAGCTGCACCGCGCGGCCGATCTCATTGATGCGGCTCCCGTGGCAGCTCGTGCAGGTCTGACGCGGCGCATCTTCCTCGTCCTCGCTGTTAAAGCGGCGTTCTTCGTCCATCTCAGCCTCCAACACCGACACATCGGGCTGACGATCACTCAGATCGAGTTTGCGACCGACGACGCCAAAGCCTCGGCAGTCTTTGCACCAACCATGCGGGCTGTTGAAGCTGAACAGGCGCGGATCAAGCTCCTCAAACGACAAACCGCATGAAGGACAACTCATCTCCGTGCTCAGCACCGATGTCGATTTGTCCGCCAAACGCAGCTTGATCGTGCCCTTGCCCATCTTGATCGCCGATTCGACCAACGGCCGCAATTTCTCATCCGAATCCGCCTTCGTGACCTTGGCGATCACCGCGTCGATGTTGTGCTCCTTGAAACGCTCCAGTCGTTGGAAGCCCAATGACTCGCGAAACTCGCCATCGACGAGCAGTGTCTCGATCCCATGCCGCTGCGCATGATCCGCCACCTCATTGTGGAAACCTTTGCGCGCCTTGATCAGCGGCGCCAGCAGATGCAGCGGCCCTTTGGTCGCTTGCTTCATCACCGCATTCAAAATGGACTGCACGCTCTGCTTCTTCACCGGCACGGCGCACTTCGGACAATACTGCGTGCCCAGCTTCGCAAACAGCAGACGCAGGAAGTGATATGACTCCGTCACCGTCGCCACCGTCGATTTGCCGCCGCCACGCGAGATGCGCTGCTCGATCGCCACAGTCGGCGGCACACCTGTGATCAGATCGACCTCCGGCTTCTCCATCTGCTCCACAAACGTCCGCGCATACACCGACATGCTGTCCAGGAACCGCCGCTGCCCTTCCGCAAAGATCAAATCAAACGCCAGCGACGACTTGCCCGAGCCGCTGAGGCCGGTGACGACCACGAATTGATCACGCGGGATGTCGAGCGAGATGTTTTTCAAATTGTGCTCTCGGGCTCCTCGGATGCTGATCGTGTTCGTAGTTCGGGCTTTAGCCCGTTCTGGAGCACTCGGACGGGCTGAAGCCCGAACTACGAACTCAGAACCAAGCACCTGCTTGAGATACTGCCCCGTGTGAGAGGCCTCACACTTCGCCACTTCCTCCGGCGTTCCCGCAATCACCAGCGCACCGCCCGCCGCACCGCCTTCCGGCCCCAGATCAATGACCCAATCGGCGCATTTGATGACTTCGAGGTTATGCTCAATCACGAGCAGGCTGTGGCCTTCGTTGACGAGGCGTTGCAGCAGCTTCACCAGCAGCGCGATATCATCGAAGTGCAGGCCGGTGGTCGGTTCGTCGAGCAGCAAGAGGCTGCCAGATCCCTGCTTCGCTTTGGGATTCGTCGGATTCTCAATCAGGTGCCCGATGAGCTTCAAACGCTGCGCCTCACCGCCGGAAAGCGTGTTGAGCGGCTGCCCGAGCTTCAAGTAGCCAAGGCCGGCCTCGTTGAGCATCTGAAGCTGCACCACGATCTGCGCGGCTTTCTTTGACGACTCAAACAACGAACTGCTGAACCACGCCACCGACTCCTCGGCGGTCAAACCGAGCACATCGTGAATGCTTTTGCCATGCAGCAGGATTTTCAGCGCATGCGGCTGATAGCGGCGACCTTCGCACTCAGGACATGTCACATAGAGATCGCTGAGGAATTGCATCTCGATCTTCTCGTAGCCATTGCCCGCGCAGCGTTCGCAGCGGCCTTCACCTGAATTGAAGCTGAAGAAGCCCGGCATGATGCCTTGCGTCTTCGCATCCTCCGTTTCAGAGAACAGCGTGCGGATGTGATCAAACGCACCAAGAAACACCGCCGGTGTGGAGCGCGGTGTGCGTGCCAGCGGTGATTGATCCACCATCACCACCTCGCGCAAGTTTTCATGGCCCGTGATCTTGCTCACTCGCCCCGGTTCATCCTCGCAAATCTCGCCACGCAGCTTTTGCAGGTTCCGGTAGAGCACGTCATGCACCAGCGTCGATTTGCCGGAGCCGCTCACGCCCGTGACGCAGCAGAACACGCCGAGCGGGATGTCCACATCGAGCTTCTTGAGGTTGTTTTGGCGTGCGCCGTGGATCGAGAGAGTTCCAAGCTGATCTTTGCGACTTCCTTTGGCTTTTGCGGGCTGTGGTGTGAAGTGACTGAGAGGAATGCCGTTTTGCTCGGCGGTCGCTTGGAGGAGGGGACGTGGATACGGATGAGCAATGAGGTCGATGGGAACGATGATGTGTTCGTCAGCACGAGAGAAGTTCTCCGGGTTCGCATCGGCGGTGAGGATGGAGTCAGCGGCGCGATACCAGAACGGCTTATTGCTGTACTGGCTGAGCATCATCTCCTCAGGCAGTTGGATGAAGGCGCACTGGGTCATGAAGGCGTCCACCTCCTCCTGCGTGGGACGTCCGAGATCCACCTCGGTCTGCGAAGTCACGATGATGGCTGGCTTGCCCTTCTCCTTGTGGATGCCCTCGACGCGAATCGTATCGCCAAACAGCAGGTTCTGGGTGCCGAGGCGAAGCAGATATTCGGAAGGGAGCGCCGGACGCAGGCCAAACTTGTTTGATTTGTTGTCGCTGTCCTGATCCACCACATAGCCGAACTGACTGCGGTTGGTAATCTTGTGGACGATCTGGCTGCCCTCCTGGTGATAAACCTCATGCTCACCGCCACCGCCGATGTGCCGACCAAGATCAGCGGGCTTGGTGGCGTAGTTGCTCAGGAGGGTCAGTTGGTCATCGAGAAGCTTCTCTCTTTTCGAGCGGCGAGCCCAGCCGAAACTTTCTTGATGAGCGCCTCGGTGGAGTTCTTCGGCGCACGGATGCGGGCTTGACGCAGCTTTTCCGGATCGGTTTCGAAGCGACGGATCGGACGGGAATTGCTGGAGGATGGCGGCGTAGGCACGGCGGAGGGATTCATCGTCGGAGATGGTGGCGTGGTCGAGTTGTTTTTCGGAGTTGGAACGGACAGGTCTGCGTTGCGTCGGAACGGGCACGCTTTTTCGGCCAAAGAGATAATCGCCGGTCAGTGAACCCACCTTCGCGCTCAACTTCGACAGCGGCCCGCTGAACACCAGCTCACCACCTTTGTCACCACGCCCAGGGCCGATGTCGATGACGTTGTCGGCGCTGCGCATGACGGCTTCCTCATGCTCGACGACGAGCAGCGTGTTCCCTTTGTCGCGCAGGCCTTCCATGACGCCAATGAGACGGCCGATGTCGCGTGGATGCAGTCCGATGCTCGGTTCATCGAGAACGAACAGCGTGTTCACCAGCGAAGCGCCGAGGCAGGTCGTCAAATTGACGCGCTGCAGCTCGCCGCCGCTCAAGGTGCGTGTTTGGCGATCCAAGTTCAAATAACCGAGGCCCGCACGATCCATGTAGCTGATGCGGCTGGCGATTTCGTCACGCAGCATCGCGGCGGCGTGATCGCCGTCTTTGAGTGGCCAGGATTGCACCAGCGGATGCAGATCGCTCACCGGCAGGCGCCACAGATCCGCCAGTGTGTGATCGCCGATGCGGAAGCTGTGCGCCTCCTTCTTCAAACGACCACCGCCGCAGTCCATGCACTCCGTGTAGGCGCGGTAGCGGCTCAGGAACACGCGCACATGCATCTTGTAGCTGCGCGACTCCTGCCACTTGAAGAACCCGCGCACGCCATACCACTCGCCGCGATTGTAGGCGACTTCTGGATCGTCATTCGTGCCTTCGATGAGCCACTTGCGATCGGCATCGCTGTAATCCTCGAACGGTTTGTGAATATCGACGCCACGCTTCCGCGCCGCACGTTCGAGATCGAGCTGCGACTCGCCATAGGTGCTGCCTTGAAACGGCCGCACCAGACCTTGATTGATGCTCAGCGATTCATCTGGAATTGCCTTGCCCATGTCGAGTCCGAGCGTGCGGCCAAAGCCGCGGCACGTCGGACACGCGCCAATGGGTGAATTAAAGCTGAACAGGCCCGGCGTCGGCGCAGGCAGCGTGATGCCGCAGTCCGCGCAGCTCCAATCGGTGGAGAAATGCCGTATCTCATCGTCGATGTTCGTCGCGATCTTGCCTTTGCCGAATCGTATCGCCGCTTCAACCGCCTCGCTGATGCGCGCACGCTGTTTCGCTTCGAGCGTGACGCGATCCTGCACCACCATCACCTGCGCTGGCAGTTTGCGCTCGGTGATTTCATCGAGGCGCACGATCTGGCCATATAACCAGATGCGCACAAAGCCTTGCGCTTGCAGGAAGGCCGCGAAATCGGCCGACTCGGTGCTCTTTGGCACTGGAACTGGAAACAAAATGAGCGCCTGCTTGCCCGCGTGACCGTGGAGCAGCGTGTGCAGGATGCTTTCCGTCGTCTCGGGCTTCACCGTCTGCTTGCACGACGGGCACGTCGCCGAAGCGAGGCGCGGGAAGAGCATCTTGAGGTAATCATTGATCTCCGTGATTGTCCCGACGGTCGAGCGCGTGCTGCGCATGTTGTTCAGCTGCTCAATGGCGATGGCGGGCGGGATGCCCTCGATCGAATCCACCTGCGGCTTGTCCATGCGCTCGAAAAACTGCCGCGTGTAAGGCGAAAACGTCTCCACATACCGCCGCTGCCCTTCCGCATAGATCGTGTCGAATGCCAACGATGACTTCCCCGACCCACTCGGTCCCGTGATGACGCTCAGTTTGCCAAGCGGAAGATCGAGATCGATCCCCTTCAGATTATTCTGCCGCGCTCCGCGAATGCGGATGACGTCATCAGAGATGGAGCGACGGGCAGTTTTTTTCGGGGCACGAGACATGGGGAGCGCGAGAGTAGCGATACGCCCCGAAGTGGCAAACGGGCGCAGCGGGAGATTGCCCGCGGCAATTCATTCATAGCGGCGTCTTCAGGCCAACCGCTTTGGCGAGTTTCTTCTGCCGGCCATCGAAGGAGAGAAAATTCTTGGCCGAGAGATGCTTGGCGGTCGCGATGTGGAGGATGTCGAGGGTGCGATTGCCGGTGAGGGTGGTGTGCTTCTCAGACAGGTGCTCGGCCATGCGCAAGACGGCCTCGGCTTCCGTGGAAATGATTTCCACAAGACCCGCAGCGATGTCTGATTCCCAATCGGCAAGCATCTGATCCGCCTCGGCCTGCGCGTAGCCTTTTTTCTTGTCCTGGCTGTGCAGCCACACCTGCAAACGGATGGCCTGGCGAAACTCGAACTCCAACAAAGTCGAAACACGGATCGGTTCGGTCATGCATTCACGATAAGCATCCGCCTCCGTGGAGTTGTCCTGCTCCCGATAAACAGCGCAGAGAAAACTGGTGTCTGGGTAATCGGTCATGGCTCACCCGTTTCAAAGGCCCGCATTTCCTCGACTTCCTTCGCGCTGAACACACGGTCGCCCCAGATGCGTTTCCGGCGGGCTTTGAAATCCGGCAAAGGCGGGCGGGTTTTCTGCGCGGGTTTGGCCTTGAGGAGCGTCGCCACGGGCTTGTTGTGCTTGGTGATCTGAATCTCCTCGCCATGGCGCAGCCAGCCTTCGAGCTTGGCAAAGTCGTAACGGAGGTCGCGGATGGTGGCAGTTTTCATGGCGGACAGAGTATCACAAAGTTTTGTCACACTGTCCAGCGCGAGGTTGATCCCGATGGGATCAACCGAGTCTAAACTATTCCAGGAGCATTGAGCAGGTTACGAAGCAATTCGCAATCATCGCTAGAAGCGGACTTCGTTCCAAAATTAACCACGACACGGCATTTCGAATAACTCACTTTTGAACCAAAGGGCAGTGCCAAGAAAGGGATCGACCACTCACAAGCGAGTGCGATCTCGTAAAGAGAGACGTGGCGCCCTTCGGAGCCTTCATAGTCTTGTGGGTAAAAGAACCAACCTGATTGTGTGTTATTGGCTGGATCACGACTCATCACACCTTCGGACGAGGCCAAGAAGTCTGGGGAGACAATTCCAGACTGTCTGAGACTCGAAAAGTCGGGAGTCACGTCCATGGCTTCGCATACGGACTTTTGAAGTAGTAGATGACGGAAGAGATTGTTCACACCTCGGATCCACCGAATCGGCAGGGCATCAAAGTCAGGCTCCCAGATTTCAAGATCACCGCCGCTTGTCTCACGGAGCATAGCGATCATCCAGCCGATCTGAACCGTCTGATCCGGTCGAAAAATGGTGCCAGTTGAGGTGGCTTCTTCAAAGTAGTTGATGAGCCAGTTTGCATGCTCAGGTGCAGCCAAAGCCCAGTCAAAGACGATCTCGGGTTGATTGATGAGTCGGCAGTGAGTGGTCCGATAGGTCATGACTCACTTCCCCAGCACCTTCTCCAATTCCTCCACCGTCGTCACGGGAGCCTGACAGGTGAAGTTTTGGCAGACGTAGGCGGCGGGTTGGCCTGCGACGGGTTTCATGCCGACGAGGGCTTCGTTGTGCGTGGCGAGCCATGTTTGGGCTTCGCTGCCATCGGCGTGCAAGAGGGCGGCGTTGGGCAAAAACTGGCGGCGGAGATGTTGGGCGAGTTTTTGGAACTCGGGAGATGTTTTGTCGCCGGCGAGGACGATTTGCTGTTTGCCGCGATGGTGCAGGTCGAAGGCGATGGCCATGACGGGCACGGAGGACGGGCTGCTTTGCAGCGTGGAGCCGAAGAGGGCGAAGATTTTCTCGGCCTGTTGCTTCCAGGTGTCTTTGGCGAGCAGGGCGCTGAGGCGCACGAGGTTGAGGGCGGCGAGGGAGTTGGGTGAAGGCTCGGCGCCGTCGTAGTCTTCCTTGATGCGGAGGACGCTGTTAGGCATGTCGGTGTGGACGCTGTAGTAGCCGCCGTTTTTCGTGTCGAGGAAGAGCGTGTCCATCTCGCTTTGCAACGCGGTGGCCCACTGGAGCCACTTCACGTCAAAGGAGGCCTGGTAGAGATCGAGCAGGCCGTGGATGAGGCAGGCGTAGTCGATGGCGAAGGCCTTGGGGCCGCGTTCTCCTTCGCGCCAGGAGCGGTGCAGGCCTTTGCCGGGCGTGGTGCAGAGCTGATCGTGGATGAACTGCGCAGCTCCGGCAGCGAGCGCGATCGTTTCGGCATCGCCAAAGGCGGCTCCAGCGCGGGCGAGGCCGGAGATGGCGAGACCGTTCCATGCAGCGATGATTTTGTCGTCGAGATGCGGGCGCGGACGTTTGGTGCGGGCTTCAAAGAGCGCGCTCAGACCTTTGTCGATGATGGCCTGGACTTCGTCGGGGGTCTTCTTGAAGAACTCGGCGGTCTTTTTGAACGAGACGGCACGGTAGAGGGTGTTCAGGCCTTTGAGTTCGCCCTGCGGGTCGCTTTCAGGACGCGCATTGCCATCGCGACGGGCACCGTAGGCGTAGCGGAAGATGCTGCCGTTTTCCTTGCCGAGGAGTTCGTCGATCTCGGCGGCTTTCCAAACGTAGAACGCGCCTTCGGTTTTGTGCGCGGCATCGGCGGCGAGGCTGTCGGCGTCTTCGGCGGAGAAGAAACCGCCGTCTTTGTGACGCAGGTCACGCTTGAGGTAGGCGACGGTGCTGCGTGCGATGGTTTCAAAGAATGCGGTCTGCGTGATCTGCCAGCCTTCCGCATAAGCGGTGAGGAGCTGCGCCTGATCGTAGAGCATTTTTTCGTAATGCGGGATGTGCCAGTAGGCATCGACGCTGTAACGATGGAAACCGCCGCCGACGTGGTCGCGCATGCCGCCATTGGCCATGCCGCGCAGGGTTTTGACGGTCATCTCCATGGCCCAGTTGCTCTCGGAGACGCGATCTTCGCCCTTCCGCTCGGCAAGGATGCGATGGATGCGCATGAGCATGTTCAGTGTGCTGGGGCGCGGGAATTTCGGTGCGCCGCCGAAGCCGCCTTCATGGTAATCGAAGGAGCCAGAGAGGTCGTCGTAGGCCTTCTGCACGAGCGTGTCGTGATTGATGTCGGCGACGGCAGTGTTTTCGTTGTCGAGATGGTCCTGCAGTTTTTCCACCGAGCGTGCGGCACGTTCGTCGATGCCTTTGCGATCTTCCGTCCACACTTTGTGCAGTTCGGTGAGCAGGTTCTTGAAGCCAATGCGACCGGGCGTGTTCTCCGGCGGATAATACGTGCCGCCATAAAACGGCTTCAGCTCCGGCGTGAGGAACACGCTCATCGGCCAGCCTCCGTGGCCACTGGCGGCCTGCACGTAGGTCATGTAAGTGAGATCGACGTCCGGCCGCTCCTCGCGATCGACTTTGATGGGGATGAAGTTCTCGTTGATGAGCTTCGCGACTTCCTCGTTCTCAAACGACTCGCGCTCCATGACGTGGCACCAGTGGCAGGTCGAGTAGCCGGACGAGAGAAAGATCGGCTTGTCCTCGGCCTTGGCCTTGGCAAACGCCGCATCGCCCCACGGCAGCCAGTTCACGGGATTGTGCGCGTGCTGAAGCAGATAAGGCGAACGCTCCTTGGCGAGGGCGTTGGTGAATTTGTGGGCGGTGGCGGTCGTGTCGCTCATGGTGGGGGTACAGAGCTAACGTCCGCACAGGGGGCGGGGTTGCAAGCGGTCAGGCTGTCCGCGCCCGCCATGCCGCCAGGATGTCGCGCGAGTAAGGATCGCCTTCGGTCTCAAATTCGTGCAAGTAACCGAGCATGAGATCGCGCACGGCTGCAGCGGGATTGTCGAGTCCGTATTGCAGCACCTCGGGATCAAGGAAACGGCCGAGCATGTCTTTGGCCTCGGCGAAATCGCAGACGGGCAAACGCTCGCGGAATTGACGTTTTACCAGCGATTCGAGAAACAACTGGTCTTTGAAATCATGCTCACGGCCAGTGTTGGCTTTGGTGACATAAAGATCGAGAGCATCTGGCAGACGAGTTCCATCCTTCAAACTCGAAGCCTTTTGCCAAACGCGGTCGAAATCTTCGATTTCGAGTTCATTGGGCTTGCGGAAAACGTCCAAAGGCAGTGATAGCCCGCCCACGCGAACCACTCCGAAAGTCACTGCATCATCTGCGGCAGCCTCTGCACTGGTCAGACGTTGCCTCTCGGCCAGAGACCAAACATAGGAGCCCGGAAAATTCGGCAGCAGTTGGAACAGCAGTTCCGCCCATGATCGGGCATCTTGGAGGGGTTCCAGCCAGACATCGGAATCCTTGGTGGTTCGACTGTGGCCGTGGGCAATGATGGCCAGACCTCCCAGCATGAGGACTCGGTGTCGTTTTGCCATCTCTTGAACAAAGAGATCTACTGAGCTGCCTGTTTCCATGCGTCGATTTTAGCCGCTACTTGTTCGGAAATCCAAATGCACTCGGCGAGGCTCGTCGGCTTATGTGGCAGCCACGGCTCGGAGTTGTCGGGAATCTTGTTTCGGGTGGCCAGAGAAGGATTCGCCGCATGACGCTTTGCGATCATCATCTTCCGCGCCATCTCGCTGGAGTAGCGTTTCTTGAGTTCTTCAATGGTGGGCCGGTATTGCCGCATGACGGACAACGGTAAGCGCAAAACGAAGGGAAGTCCAAATTCAGTTTGCCGCCTGCTTCGGCAGCATCTTCGCCACGACCCACAGCAGCGCCCCGACCACTGACGCTAGCGCGGCCCAGAGCCACGGTGAACCCTTGCCGCTGTCAATGGGATCGGCCTGATAACCTGGGAGTTTTTCTTCATCACCGAGCGTCGCCGCGACCTTGGTGGCGGTTTCGAATTCGCGGCGGACGAGCTGCAAATCGTAACGCGTGTGGGTGGCGCGGCGGTTGCCGTAGCAGACATGCAGGGGCGTGGTGTCGGGCACACGGAACAGCAGGCGCGCACGGAGGTGAGCTGGGTCGGAGAGTTATCGCCGCTGTCGGTTGCGGGACGGATCGTGCTGGCCTTGGGGGCGGGGTTGCGAGGCGGGTGTACAACCACCTGCTGTGTCTAAACATAGAACAGGCGCGACCCCCATGAAAAGATCGCGCCTGCGTGGTGTTCAAGCTGCCTGAGGCACTCCCCGCTGCCGTGGTGATGATTGGCGGATCATCAACCTGACAGCGGGGAGGCTCCGAACGGCTTAAAAGTTGATGCGGAGACCTGCTTTGATGAAGTGTGCTGCCTGGCCGCCGTAATGGCCCTCATAGCCGGCGTAGGCGGTGACGGCCTTCGCGATGGCGTAGCTGGCGTTCACGCGGGTCACGGCCTGGGTGTCGCCATTGCTGGCGAAGTTCACCGGGTAGCTGGCCGTTGGGACGTTGACGAGGTTCACCGCCATCTGGCCCTTTTCGTTCTGGACCGCCTGCTGCACTGAGACGGCGACTTCCAGATTGAACGGCCGGCCAGCCAGCTCGGTGCTCCACATGGCGGAGAGGCCGGCCTCGGCGATGAAGCGCGAGTCGGTGTAACCACCAACGGTGAGCGCGTCGATGGCCCCCGATTCGGTGAATCCACCCACTTGGGTGTTCGAGTAGGTGAGCGACAGGCGTGGTGCGATGGAGACATTGCCCACGCGCCAGCCTTTGTATTGCACCCCGAGGAAGCCGACGTAGCTGCTGGCGTCCGTGGAGCCGGTAACCGTGCCGTTGATCGTCTGGCGGCGGAGGTCGAAGTCCTGCTGGTTGTAACCGAGGCTGCCAAAGAAGGACCAGTTCTTCGCCACCGTGACGCGGCCAAAGATCATGGCGCCGAAGCCTTCGGACTCTGCGCTGCCGAGCGGGGCGCTCATGCTGCCCTCGCTCATGCTGCCAGCGAGACCGACGACGAAGTCTTCAGAAGCGAGCAGATTGACACCCGCGTAGTAGTCGTTGCGGCTAACATCCGCCTTGTCTGCGGTGCTCATGCTGCTGTTGGTGTAGCCAAAGAACAGGGACATGTGCTCCGGAACGTCGGTGAGGCTGTCCTCGCCGGGCTGGGCGGGCACGTAGTTCATCGCTGAAACACGGTCCTGGATGGCCTGCGCGAGCACCTGATTGCCCATGAAGGCGGCGTCGGCGATGGAGCCGTAGTAGTCAGGCACGAATTTGGCGAGATCGGCGCTTGAGCTGCCGGTGGCGTCGGTGATTTGTTGCGCCAGGAGGCCAGCCGTGGTCGAAGTCCTGATCTGGTTCGGGCCTACGCCAGCGGTGGCCGCAGCGTAGATGGATGCAGCGGCAGCACGCTGATTGGCGTTGGAACCCAGGTCGGCGAAGGTGTTGGTGGGATTGTTGAGGCCAGTGGTCGTCAGAACGCCAGTGTCTAAGTCGAGCACGAAAGCCGCCGTGGGTGTCGCAGCTGGATTGGGTCCGCCGGGAGGTGCGAAGCCGTCATTGTCGAAGGTCACGGTGGTGAAGGCACCAGAGACCACACCTGCGGTCAGAGGTAAAGGTATAGGGAGGGTCGAGTCGGAGAGAACCTGGAACGAATTGCCTTGAGCGGCGGTGAAACCGCCAAAGTGCGCCACGTTGAGGGTGCCGTTCGCAGTGAGAGTGCCGCCGAGCCGCAACTGATCAAAGTCAACGCCACCCACGCCGCCAAGTCCGGCCAGTTCCAGTTTGGTGATAGCGCCAGCGCCTAGAATTGTGCCACCAGCAATCGCCAGCGGAGCTGGGGAGAAACCAGGCGAAATGGTGCCATTGTTGATGACTCTGCCAGTGCCGACGAAGGTGATCCAACCAGAAACGGTGGCACCGACGGGAATGATGAAGTCATTGGCACCGATGTTAATGATACCGGGGGTGCCATTTGCGCTGGTCAGGGTGGTGAAGTTGATGACGCCACCACCGCTGAGATCCAGCGTGCTGCCGTTCGCAATCGTGATCGTGGTGCTGTTCAGCGTGGCACCGCCGCCGACGATGAGGCCGTTGTCGATGTTGGTGCTGTTGGTGGTGGTGGTGCCGGTGCCAAGAGTGAACGATCCGCCAGTGCCACTGGTGCCTGTGGTGAGGCTGGCACCACCGGTGTCGATGTTACCAGTGAAGTTGCCGCCGTTGGCAACGATGAGGGCGTTGCCCTTGGTATCCACAAAACCAGAACCGAGCAGGGACTGGAAGGTTTCCGCGCCACCGGTGTAGTCGAGGTTGAGCCTGCCATTCACTGTGACCGCTGCGGTGTTCAGAATCAGCTCAGTGGCCTTCAGATTGAGAACGCTGAGAGCATTGATGGTGATCGCCGAGGCCGCACTGGTGCCGAAGAGATTCACGGTGCCATTGGTGATGATGGTGCCGGTGCCGAGGTTGGCATTGATGACGGAACCACCGTTGAGGTTGTAGTTCAGCGCTGTCAGCGTGCCGGGACCATTGATCGTGCCGGTGCTGGTGTAGGATTTGACCGTGTCGTCGGTGCTTCCCAGGTTGATGGTGCCGTTGTTGGACACATCGGCGGCTGAGGAAAGGCCGCCAGCCTTGCTGTCGAGCACGACACCGGAGGCGACGTTGACGGTCTTGCTGGCGAGACTGCCGGTAAGATCAGCGCTGCCACCATTGAAATTGGCCGTGCCGGTGGAGGTATTCGCGCCCGAGAGCGTGAGCTTGCCGGTGCCGGTTTTGGTCAGGACGGAGGCATCCGTGCCGCTGATGACGCCGGAGAAGATGGTGTCCACATTCGCGTTGGAGACGAGGGTGTTGGCCTGAAGCTCGACATTGCCCGCACCAGCGATGCTGCTGACGGACTCTGTGCCGCCGAGGCGGAAGGTCGCGCCGGAGGCTACGATGATGTCGGAGGCGTTGGCGATGCGCTCGCTACCAGAGGTTTCGACGGTGCCTGCGTTCACGGTGGTGTCGCCAGTGTAAGTGTTGGCCCCAGAGAGCGTGAGCTTGCCTGCGCCGGTTTTGGTCAGCGATCCATTCGTGCCGCTGATGACGCCGGCCACCTCGGTGTTAGTGGAATCACCTGCGGTGAGGTTTTTGGCTCCAAGGATGATGTTGGATCCCGCCACACCCGCGATGGAGGCGATGGTTTCGCTGCTGGCGTCAATGGCCGAGATGTCGAAGGTGCCCGTGGCGCTGGTGATGCTCACTGCGGTGAGGTCGGAGAGTGAACCGCCCGTCGAAAGCGCCAAAGTGCCGTCCGTGATGGTGGTGGCACCGGTGTAGGTGTTCGCCGCCGTGAAGGTCGTCTTGCCGCTGCCGGTTTTGGTGAAGGAACCGTTGGTGCCGCTGATGGTTCCGTCAACATTGGTGTCGTTGGCGTCGCCTGCAGTCAGATTTTTCGCTCCAAGCACCACAGAGGATCCTGCGGCGGTGGCAATCGAAGCGATGGTCTCGCTGGTGCCCGTTTTGGCCGAAATGTCGAACACGCCAGTGGCGGCGGTGATGCTCAGGGCGGTGCTGTCAGACAAGGAACCGCCTGCCGAGAGGGCAATGGTGCCGTCATTGATGGTGGAGGCACCCGAGTAGGAGTTCGCACCGGTGAGGGTGAGCTTGCCCGTGCCGTTTTTAATGAGGCTGCCGCCGCTGCCGGAAATGACGCCCGAAACGGTGGTGTCGGTGTCGGCATTGGTGGTGAGGGCGTTGCCCTGAAGGTTAAAGTCACCCGCACCAGCGATGGTGCCGATCGCTTCGGTGCCGCCGAGGCGGAACGTGGCACCGGACTCGACAGTGAGGTTGGTCGCATCGGCGAGGCGTTCATTGCCGGAGGTTGCCAGCGTGCCGGCTTTGACCAGGGTCGCACCGGTGTAGGTGTTGGGTCCAGAAAGGGTCAGCATGGCCGCCCCTTCTTTGGTCAAACTGCCAGTTCCTGAGATGATGCCGGAAAAGACGGAATCTGTCGCCACAACGGTGGTGAGAACATTGCTGTCCTGAATCACGACATCACCACCGCCGGAGAGGGCGCTGATGGTTTCATTGCCGCCGAGGATCAAACTGGTCCCACTGGACAGATTGAGAGCCGCAGCGTCGGCGATTCGGTTATTTCCATAGGTTTCCAGCGAACCGGCCAGAACATTGATCGGGCCGGTAAAGGTGTTGTTTCCTGCCAGCACCACGATGCCGGTGTGATTAGCGTCACCGATGTTCAGGCCACCGGAGCCGGATAGAACGCCCGAGAACACGACTTTATCAACATTGGCATCGATTCCGGCATCCACGTCCGCATCATTCGCAGTGACTAGAATGGTGCGGTTCGTGCCACCTAGGTTGATGTTGTTCTGAAAATTGACCTTATCATTCGCAGTCTGGGAGCCAAAAATCAGTGCCTGACCGCTTTGGACAAAGCCAACGGTGCTGCCCCAGTTCAGGGTTTGGCCATTGCTCAGGCGCACATTGAGTTCGCCATCGACTGCTGCAAAGCCGCCGCTGCCCGTCCACTGCAAGCGATTGCTTTGGATGCCGAGGAAGCGGGTGAGGTCTCCGTTCCCCATGAGAACGCCATTGTTCGCCACGCTGCCGGCGAGGTTGATGTTGCTGTCAAAGTAGATGCCGTCGCCGTCCTGGGCCTGAAGCGTGCCGCCTTCGATCTTGGTCTGGCCGGTGTAGGTGTTGGTGCCATTAAACTGCACCAAACCGCTTTTAATGGTGATGCCCGCGCCCTGCCCGGAACGAATGTTCGACGCCGTGCCCGAGGGAGCGCTGTCATCTGCAATCGAAGTGCCGGAAGGATCGCCATTGAAGGTGATCACGTTGCCTGCGCCGGGATCAAGGACCACCGTGGAGCCGGTCATCATGAACAAATCTGACCCAGCCGCACCACCGGGTGCTCCGGCAATGGTTGTGATTTCGTCTCCAGCCTGACCCTTACCGCCACGCGCACCGTTGCCATCGAACACGGCATTGCCGGTGATCGTGAGAGTAGCCCCTTCACGCACAAAGATGGCACCGCCATAACCGCTGCCGCCATTGCCGCCAACCACGAGCGCTCCGGGGGCAGCACCGCTGGCTCCCGCACCTGCGCCAAATCCGCCAGTGCCACCACCGCCAGCCGCACCGTCCAAACCGTCTGGGCGGGAACCGGCCTGCCCGGCTATAATCGCCGGCTTAGCGGGAGTCGTGATGTAAGTGACGTCTCGTGCATCGGTCCCCTTGTACTCCCAAGGTGCGGTGCGCGTAGTTGTTACAGGCATACCGGTCATGGGATCGATGTCAGTAGTAGTGTAGGTGGCAGTTCCGGGCGTTTTACTGTCAAGACGTTGCTCGAGCTCCACCGTTGTGCCGTCAATTTTGGTGTAAAATCTGGTGTAATCGGCCGGGATGTGCTTGGTCTCGGTAACCGCCGGGACGGCGGGCGAGCCTGCGCTAGCTGCCCAGCCGGCTCCACCACCACCAAGACCCCCGTTGCCGCCTTGGCCGCCACCGGCACCAAAACCACCGATGCCGCCATTGCCACCATCTCCAGCGTCACCTCCTGCGGCACCACCCTTGTAGGCAGAACCGCTCCAGTTGGCCCCACCAATGCCGCCGTTGCCGCCGTTGCCGCCGGCTGCGCCGCCGAAACCAAAGCCGCTGTTGCCGCCATTGCCGCCTTTGCCAGCTCCTCCGCCTAAGCCAATCTGACCGTCAGCCAGCGACTGGTCGAAATAGGCCAGGGCTGCAACCGCATCGCCGAGACCGATACCGGCGTTGATGACCCCAGGCGCGAGGCCAATCGCGACATTGATCGTGAACGGATTGCCAGCAGCCGAGGCAAGCTCGATGCCCGCAGCCACCACATCCAATGAGGCCATAGTGACAGCGAGGATACCCGAGATGTTGCGGTCACCGCCATTGCCGCCAGCGCCGCCGTTCCCGCCAGCGCCGCCAAAGCCATTGAGGTTGTTGAGGCCGTTATAGCCCTTGGTGCCGGTTGTGCCGCCGATGTCTGTATAAGTGGTCTGAGTCGGCGTGTAGCCGTTGGCCCCATTGGCGACAATGGTACCGGGGCCCGTGGAGAATATGCTCAGGTTGTTCAGCGTTCCGCCCTTCGAACCAACTCCGCCGTTACCGCCAGTCACGTTGTTGGAGAGAAAGCTCACGTTGTTGAGCGTGACTGAGGCACCTTTATCGATGAACAACACCCCGCCTAAACCGGCACCGCCACCGCTTCCGTTTCCACCCACAGTGGAATAACCCTGATAGGTGAGGTTACTGAGGGTCAGGTTGCTGCCTGATTGTACAAATGTACCAGTTGGATCCGCCGCATAGGCGGGTTTTAGAGCGAGAGACAGCGACATGATCGCTGTTAGGGCTGTCGATAGGAACGGATTGGGAGCGGGGCGGCGGTATTTCATATATATATATTAATAGCAATTTTAAGACTCACAAGAATCAATAACTGCACTATACATAATTAATATGCTCCACGAATGCTGTTCAATTTTTCATTTGTAATATATTTATCACATTTTATTGGCAAAACAGGGGTTAACCGCTGTCACCATGAAATATCGACTCTGGAAGGATCCAGTGGTCCGGCCTACCGCTCTCCCTGCTTTGGCAGCATCTTCGCGACGATCCACAACAGGCCACCGACGACCACGGCCAGCGCGACCCAGAGCCAGGGCGAACCTTTGCCGCTGTAAATGGGATCGGCCTGGTAGCCGGGGAGTTTTTCTTCTTCACCGAGTGTCGCTGAGACTTTGGTGGCGGTTTCGAATTCGCGGCGCACGAGTTGGAGATCGTAGCGCGCCTGTGTTGCGCGGCGGTTGCCGTAGCAGAGATGAACGGGCGTGGTGTCGGGCACGCGGAACAGCAGACGGACGATGGGATACACGACGCGCACGGCGGTGAGCTG
>JAYVIO010000350.1:0-3026 GCA_043770175.1 Verrucomicrobiales bacterium
GACTTATCACGACGGCACCAGCGAGCACAAACTCGCGCCTGACGAACTGCTGCAAATGTACGGCCGTGCCGGACGCCGCGGACTCGATGATAAAGGCCATGTTATTACCTCACGCGACAGCCCCTCGCTCTCCGATGCCCGTCCCGCCAGGTTGCACCGCAGTGCGTTGCTTCCCTGGCCGATTTTTGTGCGCGTGATGAAACACGCCGCCCTGAAACAAGAAAATCCCTTCGATGCCGCCACCCGCTTCGCCGAACGCATGTTCGCGAAAGTACCGCCGCTACTGGGCTTGGAGGCCAACGATACATCCGTGCAGCCCCAGGAAGCCAAGGCGCTCTTCGGCCTCGAAGCCACCGAGCGACAAATCGTGAACTCCGCCGGCGAGTGGGAGCGCAAAAATCGCCACGCGCTTCAACGCGTGCCGCTGTCTCGCGTTTGGATCACCAGCACGACTCAAATCGGCTCCGCGCTTAGCATTCCAAGCTTCGCCGCGAAGTTCGCGCATGGCATTGGCCGCGTCGGCAAAATCAGACGCGAGAACGCAACGATCTACTGCGTCGAAATCAGCCTCGGCACGCCCGTGGACGAGCCAGCAGGCCACCTTCGGCCCACCAAGACGATTCGCCGCCTGCTCAAGCTGCCGCGCAAAGCCGAAACCATCGCGCTCGAAGAAATCACCATCCTGCATGCCGGTGAACTCGGCGCTGTGATCATTGAGACCGTGGATGACATCATCAAAGATGTCGCACCCGAGTTCATCGGCACCGTGCAGAAAGAAAACCTCGTCTTCGCCTGCTTCGATCTCTCATCTGTCGAAGTCATGGCCTACGAAGACGGTCATCAGCGTCTGCTCTTTGCACCGCAGGAACGCGGCATCGTCGTGCGCAACGCCACCGGCGTCCACATGACCGAAACCGCCACGAGCGACCGCGAACCGCGTGTCGGCTCACCCATTCACGCCTGGCGCACACTCGCCCTCATCGACGCCGCAGGCGTGCCGACACGGCGCGGCGAAATTTTCAGCTTCTTCCAGCACGGCGAAGGCCTCGCCATCGTCGCCGCGCTCGAAGACGAGAGCTATCATGCTGATGAACTCGTGAACCATCTCGCCAACCTTCGCAGTGGTTCCAAATTTGATCTCCCCCATGCCGCCGGCTCCGAACGCCTCGCCGCCGTGTGCCGTGGCACCTACGGTTTCATCAATCACCACGGCTATCTCGACAATGGCCTCCCCACCGACTACGGCGAAGGTGCTGCCGAACTCCTCGACGCCCTGCTGCATCCCGAACGCCCCGGTTCGCACGATCTCCGTGCCGGCATCGCCGAAGGTGATATTTCGAGAGCCTATGTCGAATGGCTCAGCCTTCTGCGCCACATCACGCATGCACCCGCTCACCCTTGGCGGCGCTGGACCGAACTGAAGGACGCAGCCAAGCAAACTCTCAAGCACCACACCAAAACCCTCCGCCATTTCTTCCACCTCGATCTCCCGCCGCTGACGAACAAGCAACGGCATGGCAAGGTGAAGCATTATTTGATGACGAAGTGAGCCCGTGTGCCGATCCCGAAGGGATCAAAGAGGGTAGCCAGGGGTAAGCTCGCGCAGCAAGCGCCACCCCTGGACCCGTCGAGAGTAGCATTCAGATCAAGGGTGCATGCCGGAGGTATGCGAGAAGCGTTCGTGGACCCGGCGCTGCCGTTGGAACGAAGAAAACCTCTCGCATACCTCCGGCATGCGCTCTTCAGAATGTCGTGAGGGCTACGGTATCCAGGGGTCTTTGACCCCTGGCTAATTTCTCTGATCCCTTCGGGATCAAGAACGATCACATGCGCATACGTTGAATCTCACATCATTCTCGTGCATTCATGGGACATGAATGCAGCAGCCATGCTCCAATTGAAGCAACAACTTGCCAAGCTGAGTGCGAAACAGCGCGAGGAAGTAGCGGCGTTTCTCTATCGTCTCAAACAAGAGACACCGGCCTGGCAAAAGGAGATGAGCCGTCGCATGGCCGAGATGGATGCTGGAAAGAAATTTTATCTGCCGACGAAACATGTTCGCTCCTGATGTCTGCCGCATCGCCATTGTCGGCTCTGGCGCCGTCGGCTGCTACTATGGTGGCCGGCTGGCGCAGCATGGGAATGACGTGCATTTCCTGCTGCGCTCGGATTACGAGTTCGTGAAACAGCATGGGCTGAAGATTCAGAGCCATCTTGGAGACTTCGATCTGCCGCAGGTGAACTGCCATCGCAGCACTGCGGAGATCGGGCCGTGTGACCTCGTGATCATCGCGATGAAGGCTACAGCAAATGAGACGCTGCTCGAACTGCTGCCACCGCTGTTGAAAGACGACACGATGATCCTCACGCTGCAAAACGGGCTCGACAGCGATGATTTTCTCGCGCAGCACTTCGGTTCCGAGCGCGTGCTGGGCGGTTTGTGCTTTGTGTGCATCAACCGCATCTCGCCCGGAGTCATTCATCACATTGCGCAGGGTCAAATCGCGCTCGGCGAGCACAGCGGTACGCCGCAGGCACGCACGGAGGCGCTGGCGGCGGAGTTCCGGCGCTGTGGAGTCGATTGTGTGGTCGAAGCGAGCCTCATCACGGCGCGTTGGAAGAAACTGGTCTGGAATATTCCCTTCAACGGCCTTTCCATCGCCGCGGGCAACAAAGACACGGCGGCGATTCTTGCTGATCCGGGGCTGGAGCAACGCGTGCGCGATTTGATGCGCGAGATCATTGCCACTGCAGGCAGGCTCGGTCACGAAATCCCGCTAGGTTTGATCGACACGATGATCGAACGCACGCGCACGATGTCTGCCTACAAGCCGAGCAGCCTCATCGACTTCCTCGCAGGCAGCGAGGTCGAGCTTGAAGCGATCTGGGGCGAGCCGGTGCGTCGGGCGAAGGCCGCCGGGATCGAGATGCCGAGGGTGGAGGAACTGTATCAGCAGTTGAAGCAACGCATCAACGCCAGATAGTGGTCCGCACAGTCCTCTGTGCGGCGTCACGAACGTCTCCTG
>JAYVIO010000351.1:0-24393 GCA_043770175.1 Verrucomicrobiales bacterium
CGGCGGCTGATCCACGTCTTCTTGTAGCTTGAGCGCATGCGCCACCGAGTCAAACCAAGCAAATACATTCGGGTGTTTCGGGTGGGCACGAAAGAGCCGGGCGGATTCCTGGTAAACCTCTTCGAAACCTCGCAGACCCAGAGCGTTTTCCACAGCAGGACCCAGCAGACGGTAAATCCGTCGCTGAAAAGGGGTTTTGAGATGCTCGCTGAGATCGAAAACCATGGAGGGGGCCAATGGGTTTTTTGGTGACCAGCACCATCCATCCCCACGAATACGCTTCAAGCAAGCAGCTTCCGTGTTTCGAATTTTTCATTCTTAAAAATGAAAAAACTAGCCGAGCGCCTGCTGAATCTGTCGCATCCAGTGCTCGGCCCTCTGCGCAAAGGATTTATCATCGTTTGGATACAGCACACCCCGCGACACATTCACCAGCAGCGGCGCCTTCCGCCCGCTGCCCTTCAGCGCCGCCAGATCGCCGCCCTGCGCCCCGAGTCCTGGAATCAGCAGCGGCACGTCGGGAATGTGATCCAGCACATCAGGGGCCGCATTCGTCAAACCCACCACCAAACCGGCCTGCGGATGGCCTTTCGTCATCTCGGCCACGATTTCATAGACCTGCCGGTCACCAGTCTGTTGCAGTTCGATGTCCTTCGCGCCCGGATTCGAGGTCACGCCGAGCAGGTACAGCCCTTTATCCGTGTACTTCAAAAACGGTTCCAGCGTATCGCGGCCCATGTAGGCGTTCAGTGTCACCGCATCCACATTCATCACGTCAAAACAGGCCTTCGCGTAATAGCCCTGCGTCTCGCCGATGTCCCCCCGCTTCACATCCAACACCACCGGAATCTCCTTCGGAATCTCCTGCAAAATCTCCTCCAGCATCTTCACACCGCGCCAGCCCAGCGCCTCGAAGTAGGCCGAATTCGGCTTGAACGCCGCCGCAAACGGTGCCGTCTGCTCGATCACATCGAGAATCCACCGCTTCGTCGCCTCTTCCGCGTTTTCAGCCCGCACATCGAGCCCCACGCAAAGGTTCGAGCCGGTTTGGGCGATGCGTTGATTCAGCTTGTCGAGAAAAGTCATGCGCTCTGCACATGGCACGGCTTTTCGCTCCCGCCAAATCGAAGATTTGACGCTGCCCCGCCGCCCGCCATCCTGCCCGCCTTCCAGATGAGCAACAACGCCGCCATCAAGCCCCTCGTGGGCATCATCATGGGCTCCAGTTCCGACTGGCCCACCATGCAAAATGCCGCCCAGGTCCTGCAGGACTTCGGCGTGCCCTTTGAAAAGAAAGTCGTCAGCGCGCACCGCACGCCGCAGCTTCTCTACGATTACGCCACCACCGCCTCCCAGCGTGGCCTCAAGTGCATCATCGCCGGTGCCGGTGGTGCCGCGCATCTGCCCGGCATGACCGCCAGCATGACTACGATTCCCGTCCTCGGCGTTCCCGTGACCAGCCGTGCGCTCAGCGGCGTGGACAGCCTCTATTCCATCGTGCAAATGCCCGGCGGCATCCCTGTCGCCACCTTTGCCATCGGCAGCGCCGGCGCATTGAATGCCGCACTGTTCGCCGTCTCCATGCTCGCGAATGAAAATCCCGATCTCGCCGCCAAGCTGAAGACCTTCCGCGAACGGCAGACGCAAAAGGTGCTCGAAAGCCAGAAGGAACTCGAAGCTGAACCGAAAGCATGATGTTCCCGCCTCCTTCGACGATCGGAGTCCTCGGCGGCGGTCAGCTCGGGCGCATGCTCGCTCTCGAAGCACGCCGCGCCGGCCATCGCATCGCCATCTTCACCGATGAACCACTGGGCTGCCCCGCCGGCCAGTTTGCCGACATCGAGATCAACGCCGCCTACGACGACATCGCAGCCCTGAACCGCTTTTTGCAGCAGGTCGATGTCGTCACCGCCGAGTTCGAAAACATCCCCGCATCGTGCTTGGCAGCCGTCGAGGCCGTGAAACCACTCCGCCCCGGCTCCAAGGCCATCTTCACCACCCAGCATCGCGAACGCGAGAAAAGCTTCCTGCGCGATCAAGGCATCGCCTGTGCCCCGTTCCGTGTCGTCGATAATTTGACCAGCCTCGAAGCCGCCGTGGCCGAACTCGGCCGCCCCTGCGTCATCAAAACCGCGGCCTTCGGTTACGACGGCAAAGGCCAGTGCAAAGTCACCGCCGAAACGAATCTCGCCGATGCTTGGAGCGGCTTCGTCGGCCAGCGTGCGGTCGTTGAGCAATGGATCAGCTTCGTTTGCGAGGTCTCCGTCGTCGGCGCGCGTGGCATCGACGGCAGCATGGCCACGCACGGCTGCGTCGAGAACCAGCACACGCATCACATCCTCGATGTCACCATCGCCCCCGCCCGCGTGGAGCCGCAGATCATCGCGCAGGCCGTCGAACTGTGGAAAGCCGTCGCTGAAGGCCTCGACTACGTCGGCACTATGGCCGTCGAGATGTTCGTCAGCACCGACGGCAAAGTCATCGTCAACGAGATCGCCCCGCGACCGCACAACAGCGGCCACTACACCATCGACGCCTGCCGCACGAACCAGTTCCAGCAGCAGCAGCGCGCCGTCTGCGGCCTCCCGCTCGGCGACGCCTCCCAGCACACGCCAGCCGTCATGATCAACCTCCTCGGCGACATCTGGCCCGCCCCGCTCACCCATCCCGACTGGTCGCCCGTCTTGAATCACCCGCGCGCCAAACTCCACCTCGACGGCAAACGCGAAGCCCGCCCCCGCCGCAAAATGGGCCACTTCACCGTCCTTGGTGACACGATCGACCAGGCGCTCAATGACGCGCTCGCAATTCGGAAGGCGATGGGGATTGGAATCAGCTAAACGACGAACCTCATGAATGAGGAGTGTGACGACAAACTAGATCTCGGATGATTGAAACGCCGTGCTTAAAATTACTGTTATCAAGCTGGTGACCTGAGTCCCAAGTCAAATGGGCGGACGCCTTGGATGCACCATTGTAAAAGTGGGCTAGAACTTGGGCTGTCGATTGATCGAGCAAAGCCACGTCCACAAAGCGTCCTCCAAGATCCGTTACTTTCACTTCGTCAGTAGCACCATCTCGCACATGATAACCGTGCTGTGAAACAAGCTTTCCACTCCGATGCTCAATTCCAAGTCCGAGAAAATGCATGAGTAAACGGCCAGTCACCATGGCTGCTTCAATGAAAGCCGAATCGCGGGTGGTCTTTGCAGGCATCACTTCCTCAGCAAAATCCAACATGGCCAGACGATAAGGTATCCCTGTTGAGAGAAAGCTCTTAACAACCTCAGGATCGAGAGGTTCGGGCACTCCATTAACAATGCGACGTGGCATAATGAGAACAGTCTACGTCACACCTTCACCCACGTCTTCGCCATGCTGCTTTGCAGGATGGCCTCGCAGAGTTTGACTTCGTGGTGGCCGTCTTCGGCGGTGGCGAAGAGGGCGGGCGTTTTCTTGCCGCTGGCGATGTGCTCGTAAATGGCGCGGTAGTGCATCTTGTGACCATCACTGAAACCTTCGGCGTGACCGGGCGGGTAGTCGGTGAAGTTGGCGACGTCTTCGAGGAAGCCGGGCGTGCCGCGCTGCAGGATTTGATTCGGTTCATCGCGATGGCCGACCTGGATCTCATTCGGCTGCTGCAAATCCCAGCGCACGCTGCCTTTCGTGCCGTAGATGCCGAAGCTGAGGCTGCATTTCCAACCGGCGGCGACCTGCGAGATGCTCGCGTTCGCATGCACGCCGTCGGCGAAGCCGTGTTTGGCCTTGCCGAACTTCAACAGCACGCTGCCGAAGTCCTCGGTATCGACCTTGTAGTCGATCATCTTCTTCGGATCGACCTTCGCAAAGGTCTGCACCTCGCCTTTCGGCCGTTTGCGGGTCTTGTGGAAGGTCTCGATGTGCGCAAAGACGCTTTGCGCCTTTGATCCGAGCACAAAACTGACCGCGTCAATCCAGTGCGTGCCGACATCGCCCACCGCACGGAGTTTGCCGCCCTCGCTGGCGAGAATGCGCCAGTTGTAGTCGGTCTCATACATCAGCCAGTCCTGGAAGAAATGGCCCTGGACGTGCATGATCTTGCCGAGATCGCCACGCGCCACCATCGCGCGCATCTGCAGGATGGCGGGGAAGAAGCGGCACATGTAGTTCACCGCGAAGACCGGCCCCTTTTTGCCACCCTTCTTCACCGCATCGACGACAAGCGCGGTATCCTTCGCCGTCATGCCAAGCGGCTTCTCGCAGATGACATGCTTGCCCATCGCGAGTGCGCTGAGGCATTGCTCGACGTGAACCCGGTTCGGCGAGGTGATGTGAACCACATCAATGTTCGGCGAGGCGTACATCGCTTCATGATCGTAGTCGCCGTAGATCTCGGGAATGCCCCACAGGTTGCCGACGTGGCGTGCGCTCTTGGTGGAGCCGCAGATGCCATTCACGGTGACGCCGAGCCGCTTTAGAGCCTCAATGTGGACGGGGCCGATGAAGCCGGTGCCGATGATACCTGCGCGGAGTTGATGGAGTGGGGTCATGACTTGTCAGTCAAGCCGTGACATGGTGGATGGTCAATGCACTCCTGCATGGCAAGTGGCGCGTTGGGTGTCCATGTTGGTGCAAGCAAATGCACATGGAAGTTGGCCATGGTTTGGAATAGTATATTCCTGTGCTGTCACCAGAGGATCCAACCATGCTATCTGCAGCGCCTGCCGCAGCGATGGGAGGTGAACTCTCCATGCCCGTGGAGCATGGCGGCGAAAAGGCGGGGGATGTTTTTGGCCTTTATCGCCTGGTGGAACCGCTTGGCGAAGGCGGTTTTGGCGTTGTCTGGCATGCAGAACAAACGCAACCGATGCGGCGTGAGGTGGCGTTAAAGTTGTTGAAGCGCGGGATGGACACCAAGCAGGTGCTGGCACGGTTTGAGCAGGAACGACGGGTGCTCGCGGCGATGGAGCATCCCTGCATCGCCACGATGCTGGATGCGGGAGTGTCACCGGATGGCAGGCCGTTTTTTGTGATGGAATTGCTGCGCGGCTTGCCGATCACGACTTATTGCGAAAAGCACGCAATGCCGCTGCGGGAGAAAATAGCTCTGTTTCGCGAGGTGTGCGGCGGCGTGCAGCATGCGCATCAAAAAGGCGTCATTCATCGGGATCTGAAACCCACCAACATTCTTGTCACAGAGGTGGATGGGAAGCCCGTGCCAAAAATCATCGACTTTGGCATCGCCAAGGCGCTCGCCACTGGCGGCATTCAGGCGGTGACACTGCTCACGCAGGCCAATTTCATCCTTGGCACGCCGCTCTACATGTCCCCGGAACAGATGGACGACATGGGCAGTGTGGACACGCGCAGCGACGTTTATGCCTTGGGCGCCGTGCTGTACGAGTTGCTGACCGGCGGGCCGCCTTTCGATGCGCAAACGCTGAAAAGCAGAGGCCCGCAGGAATTCTGGCGCATCATTCGTGAGCAGCGCCCGAAACGCCCCTCCACCAACCTGACCACGCACCGCGTCACTGTGCCTGCGGTTGATAAAAAAATCGATGTTTCCCGCCTGCCGGCGGATCTCGACTGGATCACGCTCTGTGCACTCGAAAAAGAGCCGCAGCGCCGTTATCAGAGCGCCATGGAGTTTGCTGCCGATCTGCAGCGTTTTCTTCAGGACGAGCCAGTCTCTGCACACCCGCCGAGCACGGCCTACATCGCATCGCGGTGGGTCCGGCGGCACCGCGCTGCTGCGGCTGCCGCATGCATCAGCGTGCTCGCACTCGTGGTCGGTGCGGGCACCGCCCTGTGGCAGGCGTGGGTGGCCCGCGAAGCGCAAAAAAGAGCTGAGGCCTCGTCCTTTTTCCTCACCAGTCTGCTGGATGAAGTGGCCACGGCGGTGAAAAACGGCCGCAATCCAGAAGCCCTCCGTCTTGCCCTCATCAGCCACCAAAAACACCTGGCTTCGCTGGTCGAAGATCCCGACTTGCAGATCAAGCTGATCACTCAAATCGCCGACCTGTATGATGGCATGGGCGATCGCCGGCTGGCGGTGCCCGCCTTGCAGCAGCGAGCACAGCTGATTGCCACGCGATACGGTCCTGATAGTCCAGAGTCCCGTGCGGCCGATTTTCGCTCTCTGCTCATGGTGATTGATCACGGTTCGCGCATTGAAGCTGCCAGACAGCTCACCGATCTGTGCCGTCGGATCGAGCAGCAGGAGGGATTGGGCAGCACCACTTGGTTTGAGGCAAACGCTCTGCTGGTGCGGGCATGGATCAAGCAGCGTCAGGGCGGGAACGCGCTCGCCGCCGCCAATGCCGCCGTCGCCGAGGCGCGCAGGCAAAATTTCAGCGGCATGAACCTTTACCCAGTGCTCATGCTTCAGGTGGATGCCTTGGAGGCCGCCCGCGAATTTGCTGCGGCAGAGACACAGCTCGAGGAATGCCGCAAAATGGTCATGCAAACATCCAAGGATCCGGCACTGGCCTCAGCCATGGAGTTCCGCCTGATCCAAATCCACAACAGCCGTGGTAATTACGCCCGTGCCGTGGAGTTGCAGACTGCCATGGTCGGCCGAATTCGTGAAAATGAGGGCGCCAGCCATCGCCACCTGATCGTGCCGCTGTTTTATCTGTGCGAATTCGAGATTCGGGCACGCCAGCATGAATCCGCCATTGCTCATGCACAGGAGGCGCTGGCCATTGCAAGGCAAAACGGCCAGGCGGGTCAGGAGGCCGCTGCGCATAACGACACCCTGCGTGAGAACATTGTGAAATCGTTGACGCTGCTTTCGACCTGCTACACCGCCTTGAAGCGTCATGCGGAGTCCATTGCCGCCGCTCAAGAGGCCGTGGCGGTCACTCAGCAGGCTGGCAATGATGCCGATATTTGCCGGGCGCTGGCCACCCTGTCTCAGGCGCATGAAGCCGCCGGACAGTTGGATCAGGCATGGGCCGACCACCAGGCACTCTATGAGAGGCATAACACCTCGCATGCCAGTTACCAAAACCGCCTCGAGGACCTACGTGCCATGAGTCAAGTGCGTCTGCGGCAAGGACGCACGGCAGATGCGCTGGAGCACGCCCGCGAGGCATGGCGGCAGGCAGTGGCTGTGCCTGACTCGCAGCGGGACGCCGACTATCTCAAATACATGGCGGAGCTGGTGTTAAGCTGCTGGCAGGAATTCAAAGCCAAGAATCCCGACGCTGCAAATCCTGAGGAGCTGGCCGCTTGGCAGGCGGCAGTGCAAAAGCAGACTCAAGGAAACTGAGCCTCTCCACGCTCATCAGCCTTCCAAAATGTACCCGCAGGCAAGCTGTTGGTAGCGTTCCACTTGATGCGCGGTCGTTTTCGCATCCCAGCCGAGCTCGGTGGCCATCAAGGCGGCCACGCGTGGCGCGGCGGACATGCTGGCCTGCGCATCGAGCAGCAGGCTGCGGCTGCGGCGGGCGAGGACATCGCCCACGGTGCGTGCCATCTCGTGGCGGGTGTGGAAGACAACCTCGGCACAGGTCAGATCGAGTTTGGGATGCACTTTCCCGGTCCATTCAGGTTCGTGGGCGGCCAGAGCGCGGATGTCCGACGCATCACTGCCATACACGGCGAGTGGATCGTCTTTGGCGAGCACGGTGTCACTGCCGTGGATCATCAAATCATGCGTGACGCAGTGCTTCACGCCGATGCCGCCGATCATTTCGGCGTGGTCGATGACATCCTCGGCCATGCGCCGATACGTTGTCCATTTGCCACCGGTGATGGTGATGAGGCCGGAATCGGCGACGAGGATGGTGTGATCGCGCGAGAGTTCGGCGGTGGAGCCGGCTTTCGCGGCCACGAGCGGGCGCAGACCCGCAAACATGCTCAAGACATCACAGGGACGCGGATCGCGTGTGAGATAACGGGCCGCGTGCGTCATGAGGAACTCGATTTCATCCGGCAGCGGACGTGGTTCGAGCGAGGTCTGCTCCACCGGCGTGTCGGTGGTGCCGATGATGACGCGACCATGCCACGGCACGGCAAAGAGCACACGGCCATCGTCGGTCTTCGGGATCATGATCGCCGAGTCGCCGGGCAGAAACTCACGCGGCAGCACCAGATGCACGCCCTGGCTGGGGGCGACGATGTTTACGGCCTTCACATCGTCCATGCGGCGCACATCATCGACAAAGACGCCGGTGGCATTGATGACGCAACGGGCGCGGATTTCATGCTGTGCGCCGGTTTCCATGCATTCGGCCTTCACGCCGATGATGTGGCCGTTTTCCTTCATCAAGCCACAGCAGCGCGTGTGATTGAGCGTGATGGCGCCGTGATTCACGGCGGTGCGGGCGAGATGGATGGCAAGGCGTGCATCGTCGAACTGCCCGTCGTGATAGACCACACCGCCGTCGAGTCCCTCCGTCTCCAAAGTTGGCAGCAGCTCGATCATGTCCTCCCGCGAGAGATAGCGCGAGGGTTCGAGGCCGAGCTGACCGGCCAGCGTGTCATAGACCTTCAAGCCGATGCCGTAGAACGGCCCTTCCCACCAGTGGTAGCTCGGAATCACAAACGGCAGGCTGTGGACGAGATGCGGCGCGTTTTTGCAGAGCAGGCCGCGTTCACGCAACGCTTCCAGCACGAGCGAGACATTCCCCTGCTTCAAATACCGCACGCCGCCATGCACCAGCTTCGTGCTGCGGCTGGAGGTGCCTTTGGCAAAGTCCGACTGCTCGATGAGCACCACCGAGTGACCCCGAGAAGCCGCATCCACCGCCGCACCGAGTCCGGTGGCTCCGCCGCCGATGATGGCGATGTCGAACGGGCCGCTGTGCGATGCGAGATGCGAAAAAAGGCGTTCACGATTCATGGCGGGCAGTTCACCCAAGGAGAGGCGGTTTGCAACCGCCCGCGGTGCTTGGAAAGCGCCGCTCCTTGTCCGCGAATCGGCATTCGACATTTTTGCGCCTCTTGCTAGCCTTCGCATCCCAGTCATCCACAACTCCAACACTCCAGCCCCTCATGTCCGACATCGCACTCGCCAAAGGTGAAAAATTTCTCGCAGACAACGCCACGAAAGAAGGCGTGACCGTCACGGCCAGCGGCCTGCAATACAAAGTCATCACCCCCGGCACCGGCAAGAGCCCGAAGGCCACGGATGTGGTGGAAGTGCATTACGAAGGCACGTTGATCAATGGCAACGTCTTCGACAGCTCGTATCGCCGCAAGGAGTCCATCGAGTTCCCGCTGAATGGCGTGATCGCCGGCTGGACTGAAGGCGTGCAGCTCATGCAGGAAGGCGCGAAGTATCGCTTCTTCATCCCCTCCAAGCTCGCTTACGGCTCCCGCGGTGCTGGTCGCGACATCGGCCCGAATGAGGCGCTGATCTTCGACGTGGAGCTGATCAAGGTGAAGTGAGGCGGCTGAGCTGCAGGCTCTGTGTCGGCAAATTATCTTCCCATCAGGTCACACAGAGCGTGAAAGCATCTGCGCAGACCTGACTTCAGCGTTGGAGGTGACTACACGGAGCGTGGTTGCACCAGCCTGGAGCGGGAGGGGCGGCGGGTGCGGAAGGTCACGGGGAAGGAGGACTGCTGCAGCACCGCCTTGGCGGCTTCACGTTTGCTTTGGTAGAGCCCGGTGGCGGGCTGCCGCGGGAGGCGGGCCTGGCCATGGTGGCAGACGTCCCCGACCCAGAATTGGTAGTCGATCTGGATGTCAAAGCACTCCTGCGGGCTGAAGCAGGTGACGGGGGTGGCCCGCACGCGGCAGCGGGTGAGTTCTGCCTGTGCGGCCACTTTCCGGCCCAGGATCCAGTCGAGCGGCCTGAAGCGGCGGAGACACTGCCTGAGTCCCGCCGTCACTGCGGCAGCGCTGGGGGCGAAGGCGGGGAAGCCCTGGCTCAGGGTGGGGTGGGCGGTGGTCATGGGAGTGGCGTGGGTGATGGTGATGATGGAGCGGCGGGCACGCGCCACGCATTCAGAGCGGGCGGGCGTCTGGCCCGCTGGCCCGCCGCCTGCGGCGCAGCAGCACGCCCATCAGGCCACCACCGAGAAGCAGCGCACGCGAGGGCTCGGGGACAGCGTCTGCTCCAAAAACGCGGATTTCGTTCAAGCCGCCGCCGACGCCGTAGAAACTGGTTTCAGTAAATTGAAGGTAACGATAGGCCGCCCCGGTCGCCAAGCCGTTCGATGATGTGTAAGTAGCCGCTTCGATCGGGTCATTTCCGGCACTCTGAAATGCCAGCGTGCCAGTGAGGAGCGTCGTTGGTGAAACTAGAGCGTAGCCGATAGTTGAGTTCTGGAAGGTGGCGGAATTAGATCCCAGAATCGTGAAGTTTTTTGTCGCCCGGTCGTTTGCGGCGGTGTTGTGAGTGTTGAACAGGTCGATCTGATCAATGGAAATGCCACCTCCCAGATCAAGCACGAAATACTGGTTTGCTGCCCCATTACTTCCCAACCAGTAGGAGCCGTTGCTGGGTTCCGAGATCGTGCCGGTCTGGCTACTCACGACCTTGAACGCGTTGTAGGCGCCTCCGTTGACGCTTCCGTTGTAGGTGTCAAAAAATGATCCGTTTCCGCCAATCACCGAATTGGTATTCAGAAGTATCTGCGCAGCCTGCAGGTTGTGGAGGGCTGCGGCAAGCAGCAAGTATGCACCAGCAGATTTTAGGATGAGAAGAAGCCGTTTCATGGGAGGCGTGTGTGGGAGTGGGTCAGAAGGGTGACGTTGCCAAGGGCAGCCCCCGTGGCCGGAGCACGGGTTCATGGCTCTTCTTTGCCGTCCGCCGCGAAAAGTGACGCGGAAGGTGAAAATATTTTTGCGTGTGCGGCGGCGGGGGCGTCGCGGTGCTGGAGAGGCGGCCTACGGAACACGCGGAAGGCACGGAACCAGGAGGTTGGATGTCGCAGGCTGGGTGTGGCGTCAGCCCGCCCGGCTGAACGGGGCGCAAAGGGCGAACGAACGTCCGAAGAGACGACCGGGCTGTCGCCACAGTCATCCTACCTCCATCCGACAAGGCACTCTTCTGGTTACCTGACTTCCGTGGGCCACCGGTTTCTTGCCAGGAATGAGTTAAGGGCACTCCTGAACACGGAGTGAATCCCACAGATTCAGAAAACCCGCAGATTCGGACCCGCAGCACTCCATCGGTGGGTTTTCTGAATCTGCGGGAAAATATCTTCCAAGATGAGCCATGGGAGAGGTTTCGGGGGTGCCGTTCAATCTCTGCCGCTTCTGAATAACTTGGCGAGTTTCGATGCGGTTTTTGCCGGCAAAAAAATGTGCGGCAAAAAATGGGAGCCTGATTGCATCTTTTTGCCGCCCATCTTTCTGTCGGCCTTGTTTGAGGGGTTACTCCCTGTTCCACACAGCCGCCCGGCGTTCCGGTGCTCTGCGGCAAAAGCGAGCTGTCCACGATCTGCTGTGAGGCAACGCACCCTCTACGCGACCGGCGTGATCGTGGGCCAGCAGCCGCGTATGCTGGGAGGGTGCATGCGCAGCGTTGCATCGTTGCCGATCCATCCCGGCTTGCCCGCCGCATTCACGAACGCCACGCCGATGGGTGTCTCCGGCATGGTGTCGGCGATGCGGGTGATCTCCGCCTCCGCCCGGTCCGACATGGCGATCCAGGCTTGCTTCAGCTCGATGGGGTCGAGGTTGCGGGCTTGGATGGTTTCGAGCTGGCGTGGGTTGATGCGGGCGAAGCGGCGCATCATCTCGAGCAGTAGCATGGGGCTGAAGCCTTCGTCCTTGCCGCACGCAGCCCAGATGATGGCCTCCAATGGGTAGGTTTTGTCCAGCTCCACAATGTCCACGTAGTCACGGGTGACCGAGCGGGCCGACAGCGCGAGGGCTTTGTTCGTGGCCATGTCGAACAAATGCAGCCGCCAACCCAGCAAGGGATCTGGCTCGATGGGGAAGAAGCGGAACGCGGCATCGACCGCCCAATCAATCTCCAGCTCGGCCCCCTCATGTGTGATCCTGGCCTTTCGAAAGCTGGTGGGGTTTGACCAGTCGCCGACCTTTTCTTCGACCGCGTAGCCCGCGCTCCGAATCAATGCCACATCGGCTGCGCTAGCCCTGGCGACTTCGATTTCGGCTTCGTGGAAGATGTCGAAATCGTGGCTGAATCGCGGGGAATCGGGGGTGGCGTTGAGGACGAGTCCGCCGGCAAAATGACTGGCCTCGCTACGGTTGGCCGCGATGAGCTTCAGCACGTCGATCTGGAGCGGACTTAGAGGCATGCGTTGATGGCTTGCGCGCGCTGCCAAGCCCGGTGACCTCCAGCTTTGCGCAGGTTGAGCACGATTTCCCGAACGTCTTCGCGCGAGGCTGGCAGGAAGTCCTGATTCCACCACCAAAAGCACTCATGAAAGTCCTTCACCGCCTGGCGCGCCATGGCGAGCACGTTCTCGGGAACGGGCTGGTCGTGGATTTCTGGTGCGGTTGCAGGCATGGATTTGGGGCATTATAGGGGGTGCGCTGCTGAAACTCAAGCGACGCAGCAGCGCCCTAACTCACCGTGGAAGTTTGCGGGCGCGGTTCAAGGAGGAGACCTTGCCGGAGCTGGTGCGGTGGTGGCTTCGAGTTCCCAGATACGCACGGCGTCGTTGGCGGAGACACAAGCGAGGCGCTTACCAGTGGGGCTGAAGTGGAGGCTTGTGGGCGTGTTCATGCAGCCACGTAACTCGCGGAGGCGTTTGCCAGTGTCGAGGTTCCAGAGCTTCACGCTCAAGTCGTCCGAGGCGGTGGCGAGGATGGGCTGGGTCGGATGCCAGGCGAGCGCGGTAATGGCACCATCGTGCGCACGGAATTCCTGCACGACGGCCAGAGTGCTGGCATCGCGGATGCGCACGCACTTGTTGGCTCCGGCTTCCGCAAACCGGCGTCCATCAGGAGCCACGGCCAGCACATTCATCGTGGTGTGGTTCGTCGCGGTTTGCACGATCTGGCCGGTGGCGGTATCCCAGAGGACGATCCGCTCCTCGGCGAGGGGATTGCCACGCTCAGCCTTGGCAGTGGCCAAACCCACGAGTCGCTGGCTGCTGAGCCAGCCGAGATCCCAGAACCAGACCATCTCCGAGAGATCCAGCCTGGCGGGCGGCGGGCCAGGGGTGCCATCATAGACGACCACCTCCGTGTGGAATTTCTGAACGGTCGCCCAACGGTCGCCGTTGGGACCGAGCCGAAGATCGCTCAAATTGCTGGTCGATCCGCGGCACACCACTGGCTCAGGTGGTGATCCGGGCTGGCGGAGGAAGAAGACACTGGCGTCGTTCTTGGTGTTCCGGTGGCGGTGGGCAAGAATGCCAAACCGGCTATCCGCACTGGTGCTGGCCAAGTAGGCACCATTGCCGGGCGGCTCCCAGAGCACGGTGTGGCTGTCGCCTTGCAGCTTCATCAACGCATCGCCCTTCGGGCTGGAGGGAGCGAAGACCACATCGTCCAATCCCCAGAAAGTGAAGCGGAGATGCTCTTCGGTGGGAAAGCTCCACTTGGCAGGCGTCTCGGCCAGGCTCCATACGGCGGTATTGTCACCCCCAACGAGCAGCTCACTGGAAAGAGGGTGCAAACCGATGGCCTTCACCCTGCCACGGCTGCCAAGAAGTGACTGATGCGGAGCGCCGGTGCTGGCATTCCACACTTGCAGAGCCTGGCGTCCATCCTCGAGCATGGTCACACTGACAAAGCGCTGGCCATCCGGTGTGAAGGCGAGATAGCCATCATCCCATTTCTGAGCATTGAACCGCGACTTCGGAGGATAGACCTCAAAGAGGGCTCGATTGTCCTCCAGACTGATTCCCTGGATGCCACCGTGATGAAGCACGGCCACCACCATCTTCCCCTGCGGATGAATGGCGAAGGATTCGATCCATTGCTGGCTGATGGGGCGCACGAGAGATCCATCCAGGGCATTCACCAGTCGTAGTTTGTCGCGTTGGCTAAAGAGCAGGACCTGGCCGTCTGGGGTGAAGGCTCCCACGTTGTAATTGGACTTTGCTTGATACGACCAGCGGCGCTTCCCTGTGGCTGGGTCCCACATTTGGAGAGAGTCTTTCCGACTCTCCGTTTGCAGCAGAGACTGGCCGTCAGGGCTGAATTCCAATCGCTTGGTCAGCGGCGCGGCCCACGCGGCAAGCTTCTTCCCATCTTTGGCATCGTGAAGAATGATCCCGCCCTCATCGTCTTCCCGGCCGACGGCGATACGCTCTCCGTCCGCAGAGATCGCAATGCGCAGCGTGGCGGACTTGCTGTCGAAACCGGTCTGAAATTCCAGCAGGCGCTTGCCGGTGCGCACCTCCAGCACGGTGATCTTGCCCTTTCCATCCGCGACCGCGAAGACGCCCGGTCGCCGGGGATGCGCAGCGACGCTGACGATCTCGGTGCCGCCAGTGGGAATGCGGGCAATGGAGGTGTCCGACTGCGCGAGCAAGTAGCTCCAGGTGGAGTCGCGCAAGTCTTCCGGCACATCACTGAGCGCAGCCAGCATCTCCAAGCCATTGCCCTCGCGTAAGGCCGCCTCGGCTAGATTGAGGTTGGCTCTGGCGGAGGATTGGCGGGCCGCTTGCTTTTCCTGGATGGCAAGGGCTTCGCCAGTGATCGCACGCCGCTCGCTTGACATTAGTTTCAACACAAAGCCGATGCTGAAGACCAGCAGCACCGCGAGTGATGCCGTCACTGTGCGATGCCGTCCCATGAGCAGCAGCAGTTGCTTCCATGCGCCCGCATTCTCCGCTGCGGTGGCGAAGCCGCCTTGATACGCCTCTACATCCGCGATCAAGGCCGCGACACTGGGGTAGCGCTTTGCCTTATCGAGCGCGAGCGCCTTCATCGCCACTGCGGAGAGCGAGGCCGGGATGGGCCAAGGAGCGGCACTTGCCAAGTGCCGTTCCTGAACTGGCCGGGACTTGGCAAGTCCCGCTCCTTGCGCCAGCGACATGATGCTGCCCGTCTTCACCTTCTCCAGCACTTCCTGCACCGTTTGGCCCTCCACCGGCGGCCGCAACGTGAGGATGGCATAGAGCACCGCGCCCAAGGAGTAGATGTCTGAGCGCTCATCCAGCTCGCTCACCTGTCCCGCCGCCTGCTCCGGCGACATGTATTTCGGGGTGCCGAGCACCGCACCGGCGAGGGTCACAAAAGACAGGGAGACGGGGAGACTTGGAGATCGGGAGATGGCTGATTCGGAAGTCTCCTCCTCTCCCCATCTCCCAGTCTCCTTGTCTCGTATTCTCGCCAGTCCCCAATCCATCACCAGCACCTCGCCGAACTCGCCGATCATGATGTTGTCCGGCTTCAGATCGCGATGCAGGACGCCTTGGGCATGGGCGAAGGCCAGCGCGTCGCACACTTTGCGGAAGGCGTTGAGCAACTGGGCCAGCGAGTGCTGTCGCAGGGTCTCGGTATTGCCTTGGCGTAGATCATCGAGGATCGCCTGGAGCGTGCGTCCCTTCACGAGCTTCATCGTGTAGTAGGGCTGTCCGTCTTCATCCGTGCCCAAGGCGTGGATGGGCACGATGTTCGGATGCTGCAAGCGTGCGAGCACCAGCGCCTCGCGGCGGAAGCGGGCGGCCAGTTCCGGTGTGGCGGCGTGCCCTGTCATCACTTTCACCGCGAGTTCGCGTTCCAGCGTGGGCTGCGTGGCGCGATAGACATCCCCCATGCCGCCGTGCGCGATGAGGTCCACGATTTCGCAGTCCGGCAGCGGTGCCTGCAAGCTCTCCGCCTCATGGGCACCGCCCATGAAGCGGCAGCGCGGGCAGTGACCGCCCGGCACTACGGTAGGATCAAAGGTGTGCTGGCAGTCAGGGCAGGTGGTCATGCAGGGAGATGCTTTGCCAATGGCGGGAAAAAATGACGCGTCAGGCGGCGGAAAGGGCCTGGATGAGGTGGTTGCGCTCCTCAGCCAGCGCCTCCGGGCCGTCCACCGTGTCGCTGATTTCCTGCTCCAGCAGCAGGCGGTAGCGCAGGCGCATCCGCTTCACCGCCTGCGTGACAGCGCCGCTGCTCATCGCCAGTCGTGCGCCGAGATCCTCGTAGCTCACGTCGCTGCTGTTCCAGTCCAGCGCGGGTTCCAGCAGCGCGTGCATCTCGCCGCGTCCGCGTTCCTGATACTCTGCGCGCAATTTGCCGCGCACCCGTGCCATCAGGGTGCAGGCCCAGCGGCGGTCAAAGGCCTTGTCCGGCGTCTCGTGGTCCACCGGCTCCAAGGCCAGCGTGGCTTCCGCCTCCTCCCACGAAAGGGCCACCAAACCGCCGCCGCGTTTCTGCCGCTGCTCATGACGCAAGCCCTCCCGCAGATGAAGCTGCAAGCCACCCAGCAGGAACGAGCGCAATCTGCCCACGTCGGGATCAGCCGTGCGCAGTGAGCCGCGCCGGATCAAGGACTCGCAAAAGCCCTGCACCCCGTCCTCCGCATCCTGCGGCGAAAGTCCCGCGCGCCGTGCATAGACGTAGAGCGGCTGCCAGTAACTTTGCAGCAGCTCCCCCAGCGCCTGAGCGGCCACCGCCTCATCCGCATCCGCCGCCCGCACCACCACGCTCCAGCGCGTCTGCGGGAACGCTCCCTGCTTGCCAGTCTCGCTGGCAGGGTCCGCAGGCGCGGGCTGTGGGGTGGGATTCATGAAGTCAGGCAACTCGTACGAGCCTGCCGCCACGACCTTCGATTGCCTCCAATTTCAACGATGAATCGGCGAGGTAAAAGGAAACCCGGAACGACCCCGGCCAGGTGAGAATTGGCAGGGCAGCCGGAGTGTGGGAGAATCCATGCCGCAAGTCGAGCGTGTTTTTGGAGTTCGTCTTAGTCATCCAAGCACGATGACGACGGCTCTAAATCACCGGCTGGCGCTAGGAATTCGATGCGCCCTCGTTATGCAGGCATGTGGATTCGTTTTGCCGCCTTCTTGTTGCTGGTCTGCACATGCTTTGCCGGTCAACCCAACATCATTCTCATTGTCAGCGATGATCAAGGCTATCCTGACCTCGGGTGCATCGGTAGCAAGCCGTTGATCACGCCGCATCTGGACAAGCTGGCCGCCGAAAGCGTGCGGGGGACGAGTTTTTATGTGACGTGGCCGGCCTGCACGCCGTCGCGTGGCAGTGTGCTGACGGGGCGTTATCCGCAGCGCAACGGACTGTATGACATGGTGCGCAACGACATGGTGAACTTCGGCCATCTGTACTCGCCGGAGGAGTATGCGGTGTCGCCGGAGATGACGCTCGGGCTCGATGTGCGAGAGGTAACGATCGGGGGCATGCTCAAGAAGGCGGGGTACGCGACGGGTTGCGTCGGCAAATGGGACATGGGGCAGGCGAAACGCTTCCTGCCGCTGCAGCGCGGTTTCGATTTCTTCTACGGGCACGGCAACAATGGCATCGACTACTACACGCATGAGCGCTACGGCGTGCCGTCGTTGTTTCGCGGCAATGAGCGCACGCAGGAGGACAAGGGAACCTATGTGACAAATGTTTTCCGCCGCGAGGCGCTGCGGTTCGTGGGCGCACATGCCGGGAGGCAGCCGTTTTTTCTGTATCTGCCGTTCAATGCACCGCATGGGGCCTCGTCCTTTGGCGAAGGCACAAAAGCGGGTGAGAAGAAAGTGGCCGAAGGCGTGCAGGCGCCGGAGCAGTATGTGGCGCTCTATCGCGGCAAGGTGAAGGACGAGAAGCTGGCGCGCTACTGCGGCGCGGTGACGTGCATGGACGAGGCCATCGGCGCACTGATGGAGGCGGTGGAAAAAGCCGGCCAGCAGGACAACACGATCTTCCTCTTCCTGTCCGACAACGGCGGTAGCGGCAATGGGGGCAACGCCCCGCTCAAAGGCAGCAAGGGCACGATGTGGGAGGGCGGCCTGCGCGTGCCGTTCCTCATGCGCTGGCCGGGAAAACTGCCCGCCGGGAAGGTGACGGATGAGTTTTTGACCTCGTTGGAGCTGGTGCCGACCCTGCTGGCTGCCACCGGCTCGAAAGCTCCTGATGGCGTGAAGCTGGATGGCTTCGACATGCTGCCGGTGCTGCGGGGCGAGGCAAAATCACGCCGAAAGGAGATGTTCTGGCAGCGCCGTGGCGACAAAGCGGCCCGGATTGAAAACTGGAAGTGGCTGGAGTCAGCGAAGGGGCAGGGCCTCTACGATTTGCGCACGGACCTCGGCGAAAAGCATGATTTGAGCGCCGAGAAACCGGAGATCGCGAAGATGATGCGGGACAGGTTCTCCCAATGGCGAACGGAAATGGACGGGAGCGAGCCACGCGGGCCATTCCGGGATTACTGAGCCTGCATGTACCCGGCAGTACCAAAAATGAGAGGTTTTTGACAAATTGAGTTCGGGACTAATCCCAAAAACCTGCTACATACCGCGCTCCAAACCATGACCAAGACCAGCGCCCCTGAGATAACATCAGCCAAGCCCCAGGCCACGATTTCCGAATGGAAAAAAATTGTCGCCCCCTTCCAGGTTCCCTCGATTCCCCGCGCCACCTGGCAGATCATTAACACCTTCGTCCCCTATGCGCTGCTTTGGTATGCGATGTACTGGAGTCTGGCCGTTTCCTACTGGCTGACGCTTGGTTTCGCCGCGATCGCCGGTCTCTTGCTGGTGCGCGTGTTCATTTTCTTTCATGACTGTGGTCACGGCTCATTCCTCAAATCGAAACCCGCCAGCAACATCATTGGCTTCATTTGTGGGATGCTGACCTTCACGCCCTACCTGCACTGGACTTGGCAGCACTCGGTGCACCACCAGACCTCCGGTGACCTGAGCCGCCGTGGCGATGGGGATATCTGGACGATGACGGTGAAGGAGTATGAGGAGGCTACGCCCAAGATGCGCTTCCTCTACCGTCTGTTTCGCAACCCGTTCATGATCTTTATCGTCGGGCCGCTGTTGCTCTTTCTCATCCATCAGCGCTTCCCTTCACCGCGGGCGAAGGGCAAAGATCGCGCTTCAGTCATGGTCATGAACGTGGCGCTGCTGTTGATGGTCCTCGGCCTGAGCTGGATCTTCGGCTTCAAAAACTACGTCCTGATGCAGCTGCCCGTCACGATGTTCGCCGGCATGGCGGGCATTTGGATGTTCTACGTGCAGCACCAGTATGAAGACGTGTACTGGGAGCACCGCGAAGACTGGGACTACACCACCGCCGCGCTGGAAGGCAGCTCCTTCTACAAGCTGCCGAAAATCTTCCAGTGGTTCACCGGCAACATCGGCTTTCACCACGTTCACCATCTCAGCTCCCGCATCCCGAATTACTACCTGGAAAAGTGCCACAACTCCCACCCGATCTTCCATTCGGTGAAGCCGCTGACGTTCTGGTCCAGCATGAAGTGTATCAACCTGCGCCTCTGGGACGAATCCGACCGCAAGCTCATCTCTTGGAAGGAATACCGGCAGCGCTACGCGCAGCAGGTTCCGGCCAAGGCGGACGAGGTGGATCCTGCGGATCTGCCAATGCCGGATCAAGCTGGGTCAGGCATGTCCTAAGCCGTCGCGGCTCCTGCCATGTCCGCCTTTCGGCTCAACACCGAGTACAGCCCCCAAGGCGACCAGGAGCAGGCCATCGCGAAGCTGGTGAAGTCCGTCAGTTCCGGGAACCGGCATCAGACGCTCATGGGCGTGACCGGTTCGGGCAAGACCTTCACGATGGCCAACATCATCGCGGAGATCGGCCGCCCGGCGCTGGTGTTCTCGCACAACAAGACGCTCGCCGCGCAGCTCTACTCGGAGTTCAAAAACTTCTTCCCCGACAACGCGGTCGAGTACTTTGTGAGCTACTTCGACTACTACCAGCCGGAGGCCTACATCGCCCGCACGGACACTTTCATTGAGAAGGACAGTGCCGTGAACGATGAAATCGAGCGTCTGCGCCTCTCCAGCATGGGCGCCCTGCTCTCGCGGCAGGACACCATCATCGTCGCCAGTGTGTCGTGCATTTACGGCTTGGGATCGCCCGAAGACTACGAGGGCATGATGCTGCCGGTCAATGTGGGCCAGCAGATGTCGCGAGAGACCTTGCTCACCAAGCTGGTCGATATGCTCTACGAGCGGAACGACATCCAGCTCACGCGCGGCAAATTCCGCGCCCGTGGCGATGTGATCGAGGTCGTGCCCGCTTATCTCGAAAACGAAGCCATCCGCATCGAGTTCTTCGGCGACGAGATCGACCGCATCAGCGCTGTGGACGTGCTCACCGGCACGGTGACACTGAAAATGCCCAACTACACGATTTTCCCGGCCAAACAGTTCGTCACGCCCGGTGACAAACTGCGCAAAGCCATCGTGAAAATCCGCGAAGAGGCCGAGGAGCGCGTCGCGTGGTTTGAGAAGGAAGGCAAACTGCTCGAAGCGCAGCGCATCAAGATGCGCACGCAGTATGACATCGAGATGATGCAGGAGATGGGTTTCTGCCAGGGCATCGAAAACTACAGCCGCCACCTCACCGGCCGAGAGCCTGGTGCCACGCCCGGCACGCTGCTGGATTTCTTCAAAGAGCCGCCGCTGATGTTCATCGACGAAAGCCACGTCACCATTCCGCAGATCGGCGGCATGTATGAAGGCGACAAATCACGCAAAACGGTGCTCGTGGAGCACGGTTTTCGCCTGCCCAGCGCTCTCGATAACCGCCCGCTTCGCTTCGAGGAGTTCATGGGCAAAGTTGGGCAACTCGTTTATGTGAGTGCGACTCCAGCCCGCTTTGAGATCGAGAACAGCGTGGTCGGCAACACCGGTTACATCGCGAAGATCGCCGATCCGCTGCCCTTCTCCAAAACCGTACGCGTCAGCGGTAGTGCCGAAGCCGTCGATAAATTTGATGTGAATGCCAAAGGCCGCTCCCTGGTCGTCGAGCAGATCATTCGCCCGACCGGCCTGCTCGATCCTGTCATTACCATCAAGCCGCTAAAGGGGCAGATTGACGAAACCATCGAGCTATGCCGTCAGCGCATCGAAAAAGGCGAGCGCGTGCTCGTCACCACGCTCACCAAGCGCACGGCGGAGGATTTGACCGACTACCTGCGCAATCTCGACTTCAAAGTCCGCTACCTGCACAGCGACATCGACGCCATCGAACGCGTCGAAATCCTGCGCAGCCTGCGCTCCGGCGATTGCGACGTGCTCGTGGGCATCAACCTCCTTCGCGAAGGCCTCGACCTGCCGGAAGTCAGCCTCGTTTGCATCCTCGATGCCGACAAAGAAGGCTTCCTGCGCAGCGAATCATCGCTCATTCAAACCTCCGGTCGCGCTGCGCGTCACATCAACGGCGAGGTCGTGCTCTTTGCCGACATCGAGACCAAAAGCATCCGCGCCCTGCTCAGCATCAGCGGCTATCGCCGTCAGGTGCAGACCGACCACAACGAGAAGCACGGCATCACCCCGCAAACCGTGCAGCGTGCCGTGCAGGAGAGCCTGCAAGTGCTCGGCAAAGCCCGCGAGATCGAAGAAAACGTCGTCCGCGAAGGCGGCGGCGACTTCGCCATCACCGAGACGATCCGCGAACTCGAACAAGAAATGGCCGAAGCCGCCAGCAAGCTCGAATACGAACGCGCCGCCCTGCTGCGAGATCAGATTCGTGAACTCAAGAAACGCGCGGGTTTGAACACCGATGACACCGGCACGCTGCCGCAGCGCAAGAACGTCGTTTACGGCAAACCGAAACGCGGTGGCAAGAAGGGACGGTAACCCGCTCGAAAGTGTAGGGGGTTTGAATCTGTCTCGCTTGACCTGTGCGACCGAGTTTGGCAGTGTCGTAAAATGTCTTTTGCTCTGTGCACCATCCTTGCCGCACTTGTAATCTGGTTGTGCTGGCAGCGTGTTCGAAATCAACACCGGCTGGAGGTATCGCCCAAGCAGGAACGCCGCTTGGTGCAATTGATGCAGATGGGGGCGACTGCGATGAAGAAAGGGGATACAGACGCGCAGAAAGAGATCATCAAATCCATCGGTGAGCTTGGCACTGGTGCATCTGTTCCGTTCATTGCTGACTGGCTTTCCAATAGGAGTCTCAGCATGTCGTGGCCCGACCTACTCAAAGGCATCGTCGAGGGTGCCAAACATGCAGAACCGGAATGGAAAAACGGAGTCTTCCGCATTCTCGAACAAGGCCTCGCCGATCCTTCGACACCGAATCTCTTTCGCGGCTGGCCTTTCGTCTCCTGGCCGACAGCAATGATGGCGGTTGATCCTGAGCGTGCACTCAGAGCCTTTGCTGATCAAAAGCTCCTCGTGCTGGGCTCGCCAGGATTCTCCGCCACCGTAACAGCGATCAATGAGTCCTCCTCTGTCGTGCCTGCCGACATCGCCGCCCATTGGCTTCCCGCTGCGATGCCAGACCTCAGTGATCATGTGATTGGTGAGCAATACCTGCTGATGCTTCGGGCTCATGCCGAACATGACCTGCCCGAAGCCAAACGTCGGCTGTGGGAGCTTATGAATTCAGGTGCGCACTACGCAGCGGGGGCAGCTCAGTTGTTGTTGAAGGCTGAAGCCCTGCCTGACCCAGTATGGACGCTGGACAGCAGAGTGCAGGAAATCGGTCTCGACAAGGTGAGACCGGCTGAACGAACCGTATGGACTGTGGCGAACTGGTTCACTTTCCCCATCGCCACCTCTGGTTTCGATCGGTTTGTGGTGGGCTATGAGGCGGATCACCTGCATGAGACCATCGTGGCCTTGAAGGAGATCGGAGCGCCTGTGACTGCCCGTTGCTTACAGGAATGGGCGACCATTTTCGGGCCAGAGTGGCCCACGTGCCAGTATGAACGCGAGGAGATGATTAATGAACGACTGCTCAAGCCAGGAGAGCATTGGAACGTGATCTGCGCACACACGCAAGGCTTGGAGAATGTGACATTGCTCAACCTGCTCTATGAGCTTCGTAATGCAGACCAATTTGAGCGTCAAAACGCTGATCGCCAGCGACGCATTTAGCTTGCTTGAAGGCTTCAAGTTCAGTTCTTCCGCACTCCCCAGTTCATCTCCATGGTTTACTCCAAGCCGAAACGTGGCGGCAAGAAGCGCGGGTGATTGAGCGCTTCATAGACTCATGAAACGACGCTCCTTCCTCCTCGCCTGCGGTTCGACGGCCTTTGCCGCCACCGACAGCACCAAACTGCGCATCGGCCAGATTGGCACCGAGCACGCGCATGCGGCGGGGAAGATGGCGGGGATACGGTCTTTGACCGATCTCTGGGAAGTCGTGGGCATGACGGGACCGAAGGGTTACGACGGCGTGAAGTTGATGACCGTGGAGGAATTGCTCGCCGTGCCGGATTTAAAGGCGGTGGCGGTGGAGACGACCGTCGAGGCCTCATGTGAGATGGCGCGGCGCTGCATTGATGCGGGCAAGCATGTGCATCTGGACAAGCCGGGCGCGCTGAAGCATGACGAATTCAAATCCATGCGGCTCGAAGCCGAGAAACGCGGCCTCACGGTGCAGATGGGCTACATGCTGCGCTACAATCCGGCGTTTGAACTGCTGTTCCAAGCGGTGCGTGAAGGCTGGCTCGGTGAGATCACCGAAATTGACGCGGCGATGGGAAAACTGGCGGACAAGAGCCAACGTGGTGTGATAGGGAAGCTCGAAGGTGGCGGAATGTTTGAACTGGCCTACCATGTGATGGATGCAGTGGTCACCTTGCTCGGCAAACCGCAGGAAGTGCAGTCGTTTTCAACACCAACAACTCAAGACGGCGTGAAGGACAATCAAATGGCGGTGCTGCAATACGCGAAAGCCACAGCGGTCATCCGCTGCAATCACGCGGACCCGTTTGGCGGACCTCGGCGGCGTTTCAATGTGACGGGAACCGAGGGAACCTTCGAGATCGTGCCGCTGGAGTCCGGGAAGGTGAATCTGTCGCTCACGAAGGCTCGAGGAGCTTACAAACAAGGCGCGCAGTCATTCAAACTCGACGTGCCGAAGGATCGCTATGCCGCTGAGTTTGTCGATCTGGCGAAGATCGTGCGCGGTGAGAAGAAACTGGCCTGGGATGCGGCGCATGACATCGCCGTGCATGAAACGACATTGCGTGCGGCGGGAGTGTGGGAGTGATGCGGACACTCTTGTCCGCTCTGGAAAAGAGCAGACAGGAGTGTCTGCATCACTTATCACTGCGTGGCGAACTTGGTCAGCAAGCCGCGCTTGCGGGTCATGTTGAGCACCCAAACGAACAGCCAGCCGGCGAGCGTGAGGTAAATCGCGTTCAGGCCAGCGGCGAGCCAGAGGTGATTCCAGTTCATGGTGCCGGTTTTCATCACCTCGCGCATGCCTTCAAAAATGGGCGTGGCGGGAAACAGCCAGGCGAAGGGTTGCGACCACGCGGGCATGTCCTCGACGCGATAAAACACCGCCACCACCGGCTGAATGAAGAACGGCACGGCCCAGGCAAGCGATTCGGCGGCCTGGCCCCAGCGCAGGATGAGCGCGGTGGAGATCATGCCGAGC
>JAYVIO010000352.1:0-3016 GCA_043770175.1 Verrucomicrobiales bacterium
CGCGCCGAAACTCTGGTGGGATGGCGGCACGACGATCTTCCATCTCGCCCGTGGCCGCGATGAAAACATCGTGCGCACCAGCATCGACAACGGAGTGACATGGACCAAGGCGCAGGCCATCCAGCCCGTCAGCGAGATCGGCAACGGCCTCATCCGCACACGCGATGGCACCATTTTAATGAGCCAGGATGCCACGACCACCAGCCTCACGATGAGTCGCGATGGCGGCAAGACTTGGACCTCCACCGTCATCGCCGACAAGAAGAACGCCTTCCGCAGCGGCAGCCCCGTGCGTCACGCCGGCATCCATGCGCCCATCGTCGAACTCAAAGACGGTCGCCTCATGACCATCGGCCGCCTCAACACCGAAGCCGAGCAAGCCAAGTTCAACTTCAAGACACCCGCCAGCTACTCCAGCGACGGCGGCCAGACCTGGACACACGAAGCCACCGAGTTCCCCGCCATCAGCAGCGTGCAGCGTGCTGTCTTGATGCGACTTCACGAAGGCCCGCTGCTCCTGTGCTCCTTCACCGATCTCTCCATCAACGCGAAGAAACCCAAAGGCATGGACTTCCCCTGCGCGGGCGGCACGCTCCACGGCGCGGGTCTCTTTGCCGCTCTGTCATTCGATGAAGGCAAGACATGGTCGCACAAACGTCTCGTCACTCCCGGCGGCGAAGCACGCACCGTGAACCACATCGATCGCGGCCAGTTCACCCTCAGCCCCACCAGCGCCGAGCCCAACGGCTACCTCGCCGCCACCCAGACCCGCGATGGCCGCATCCAGCTCGTCACCAGCAAGAATCATTACGTCTTTAACTTGGCGTGGCTGAAAGCACTGCCGCCAGCGCCGTAACTTCGAATGACTCTCGAAGTCTTCCCCCATGATTCGATTGCTTGTCGAATCTACTTTGCAACAAAGCTGTCCCTCGTGCCTTTCATGCTCTCGCATGTTTATTCGCACCTCACTTGTCGTCGCTCTCGTTCTTTTCACCGCCCACGTCTTCGCTGAAGACTGGGGCTACTACTCGATCATCCCAGCTAGCGCGCCGACGATGGTGCTGGAAGCAGTCGATGGCGGATCCGTTTCGATCAACAAACCGGCGAATGCGGCGAATCAAAAGTGGATCATTCAGCCGAAAGGCGAAGGGTTGTTTTGGATCATGCCGGCTTCAAATCCGATGCTCGCGCTCACGGTCGCTGGAGGCGGCACAAAGAATGGAACGGCGCTCGTTGTCGAAAAAGACAACGGCCAGCCGTGGCAGCTCTGGTCGATGAAGAGACAGGACAACGGCAGCTATACGATCACGCCTAAGCACGCGCCAGACAAGGGCATCGACGACAACGGCGGCAAATCGGCTCCCGGGTCGAAGATCGATCTGTGGCAAAACTCGGGGAAGGATCAGCATTTGCAGTGGTTCATCCGTCCGCTTGCAGGCAGTCCGGCGCCAGCCGAGAGCGCGGCGCCTGCATCGGCCTATGTGCCGGTGGAGATCAAGCCCGAGAATATTCTGCCCGGCACGATCAAGCAGACGACGTTCAACACGAGCAAGATTTTCCCCGGCACGGTACGCGATGTGACGGTCTTCATCCCGGCGCAATACGATGGCTCAAAGCCCGCGTGTGTGTATGTGAAGACTGATGGCTACAACGCGCGTGAGAAGACCTTCATGGAGACGCTGATTGCCACGAAGGAGATGCCGGTGACCATCGGTGTCTTTGTACGGCCCGGCACGCTGCCTGCACCGATGAAGGGCACGCTGGACCGCCGGAATCGCTGCTTTGAATACGACGGCGTGGGCGACAATCAGGTGCGTTTCCTCGTCGAAGAGTTGCTGCCGTTCGTCGCGAAGGAGTTTGGACTCAAGCTCTCCGAGGATGGCAATGACCGCTGCATCTCCGGTGGCAGCAGCGGCGGCATTTCGGCCTGGAACACGGCCTGGGAGCGGCCCGAGGCATTCAGCCGCGTGTATTGCGCCAGCGGCAGTTTTGTCGCGTTTCGCGGCGGGCACGAGTTCCCGACGTTGGTGCGGAAGTTTGAGGCAAAACCGATCCGCGCCTTCACCACGACAGGCATGAGAGACATGGAAAACTGCGCGGGCGATTGGTTCCTGCTCGATCAAGAGATGGACAAGGCGATGAAGTTCTCCGGCTACGATTATCAGTTCCGCATCATCGACGGCGGTCACGTCGCGGGCTACGCGGAGAACTATCTCGAAGCGATGGCCTTCCTCTGGAAAGGCTGGCCGGAACGCGTGAAGGCTGGTCCCAGCGCCCCGCGTGCGCAGGAGATCATTATTCCGGGCGAGGGCTGGCAATTACTCGCTGAGGGCTTCAAGAGCACGCGCGGTCCTTCGACGAATGCGAGCGGCGAGGTGTTTTTTGCTGACACCAGCAGCGACAAGATTCATCGCATCGAACTCGACGGCAGCGTGAAGCAATTCGCGAGTGACACGGGCAATGCCCACTGCATCAGCCTCGGAGCCGATGGCAAGGTTTACACCATCTCCGAAAAGTCCGGCAAGCTCATGAGCTACGACGATAAAGGCAGCGCCAGCATGGTGATGGAAGACATCCTCGGCCACTCGATCCTCGCCACGCCCGGCGGCGGACTTTACGTCACGACGAATGGCGACAAGCCCAACGCGCCAGCCACGGTCTGGTTCATCAAGGACGGCAAAAAGACGCAGGTTGATAAAGGCCTGAAGTTCGCCACCGGCATGGCCATCCGCCCGGATCAGTGGCTGCTCTCCGTCGCCGATGGTCACTCCAAGTGGGCCTACAGCTACCAAATGAACGACGACGGAACGCTGACGAACAAAGAACGATTCTTCCATCTACACGTCGCCGATTGGGACGATGACGCCGGTGCGGAGTGCGTGTGCTACTCGCTCGAAGGCCGCCAATTTCTCGCCACGAAAAGCGGCATCCAAATCACCGCCGACGACGGCCCGACACAAGTCATCCTCACCATCCCCGACCGCACCCGCGTCACCGGCGTCGCCATCGGTGGCAA
>JAYVIO010000353.1:0-24236 GCA_043770175.1 Verrucomicrobiales bacterium
CGCCCAAGCATTTTCTGCCATGAATCTCAGCCCGCAGTTGCCCTGCCGCCGCATCTTGCTCTGATGGCCGCTCTCATTCCCCTCCCCTCCATGGCCAAAGCCCCCATCAAAGTCGCAGTCACCGGCGCCGCCGGTCAAATCGGTTACGCTCTCCTTTTCCGCATCGCCTCCGGCGCCATGTTCGGCCCGGATCAACCGGTGATCCTCCAGCTCATCGAGGCTCCGTTTGAAAAACCGCTGGCCGCCCTCGCCGGTGTCGCCATGGAACTCGACGACTGCGCGTTCCCGCTGCTCAAAGGCATCGTGCAGACCTCCGATCCTGCCGTCGGCTTCAAGGACGCCAACTGGTGCCTGCTCGTCGGTGCCAAGCCGCGTGGCCCCGGCATGGAACGTGCCGATTTGCTCAAGGACAATGGCAAAATCTTCATCGAACAGGGCAAAATCATCGACGCCGTGGCCGCCGCTGATGCCCGCATCGCCGTCGTCGGCAATCCAGCCAACACGAACTGCATGATCGCCGCCTCACAGGCCAAGCGCCTCACGCCAGACCGCTTCACTGCCATGGTGCGCCTCGACCAGAATCGTGCGCAGACCCAGCTCGCCCAAAAAGCGGGCGTCGATCTCACCGAGGTGAAAGACATCTTCATCTACGGCAATCACAGTCCCACGATGTTCCCCGCATTCGCCCACGCCACCATCGGCGGCAAACCTGCGGCCTCTGTCATCAACGACCAGGCCTGGCTCGAAGGCCCGTTCTGCGAAACCGTCGGCAAACGCGGCGCTGCCATCATCGCTGCTCGCGGTGCTTCCTCCGCTGCTTCTGCCGCGAACGCACTCGTCGATCATGTACGCTCCCTCGTCACCCCCGGTGCGATCCATTCCATCGCCGTGAAGAGCAACGGCCTCTACGGCTTCGATCCCGAAGTCTGGGCCGGCATGCCCGTGCGCACCACGACTCCGGGCAGCTACGAAGTCATCACCGGCTACGAGATGGACGACTTCGCCAAATCAAAGATCGCCGCCACCAACAAGGAACTCGTCGATGAGCGCTCCTTCGTGGCCGACATGCTGAAGTAGTCGCTTCGCGATCAAGGCTTCGCCTGTCAAGAAATGGTCAAGGCGCCGTCTTGACCACCTTGACTACTCTTGACCATCCCTTGACCTCTTCCTCCGTCCCATGCCTCCCATCCGGTCGCATGGGACTTTTTTTGCCTCCCGCCGCAAAACCACCGCCCCTCCCACGTTCACTGTTCATGCCTCCCTCACGACGCGACTTCCTGCAAAGCACCGGCTGCGGCTTCGGCTACCTCGCCTGGCAGGCGATGGCGCAGAGCCAGGCCGCTTTGGCAAATCCGCTCGCCATCAAACGAGCGCACCATCAGCCGAAGGCGAAACGCGTCATCTTCCTCTTCATGCAGGGCGGCGTCAGTCACGTGGATTCCTACGACTACAAGCCGCGCCTGTTCAAAGACGACGGCAAGATCATCGACGTCGCCGATTCCCGCTCTGTGGCCAAGACTGGCAAAGGCGCGCTCCAGCGCGTCATGAAGCCGCTGTGGGACTTCAAACAGCACGGCGAAACCGGCCGCTGGGCCTCGAATCTCTTCCCTCACATCAACCAGCATGTCGATGACCTGTGCTTTCTGCACGGCATGCACACCGAGGGCGTCGCGCACGGCCCTGCCACGCTGTTTCTGCACACCGGCACGACCAGTTTCATCCGTCCGAGCATGGGCTCGTGGGTGATGTATGGCCTCGGCGCTGAAAACGAAAATCTGCCCGGCTTCATGACCATCAGCCCCAGCCTCGGCAACGGTGGTCCGCGCAATTACGGCAATGCCTTCCTGCCCGCCGTGTTCCAAGGCACGCCCGTCGGCCGCAGCGGCATGCCCGCGAAGGAATCCACCATCAGGAACATTACCAACACGATCTGGACGCCCGAGCAGCAGCGCAAGCAGTTCAGCCTGCTCAGTTCACTCAACGCCGAACAGGCCGCTCGCGCCATGCCCGGCGACACCGAGATCGACGCCGTCATCCGCAGCTACGAACTCGCCGCCCGCATGCAAAACAAGGCCCCGGATGCCATGGACATCAGCGACGAGTCCGCAGCCACCCTCAAGCTCTACGGCATCAATGAGGAGCCCACCGACAACTTCGGCCGCCAGTGCCTCATGGCCCGCCGCATGGCCGAGCAGGACGTGCGCTACATCCAGGTCAATTACGGCGACAACTCCAACAACCCCGCGTGGGACCAGCACTCCAACCTCCCCAAGCATGGCGAACACGCCGCCGCCGTCGATAAACCCATCGCCGGCCTCCTCGCCGATCTCAAACAGCGTGGCCTGCTCGAAGACACCATCGTCTGGTGGGGCGGCGAATTTGGCCGCACGCCCTACGCGCAGAACAACGGCACTGGTCGCGATCACAACCCGCTCGGCTTCACCGTCTGGGTCGCCGGTGGCGGCTTCAAATCCGGCTTCGCCCATGGCGTCACAGACGACATCGGCCACATGGCGGTCGATGGCAAAGTCCACATGCACGACCTGCATGCCACCATCCTCCATCAACTCGGCCTCGATCACGAAAAACTCACCTTCCGCTACGCCGGCCGCGACTTCCGCCTCACCGACGTTCACGGCCATGTGGTGAAGGAAGTCATCGCGTGAAGCGAGCCATTGGTCCCCGTCTTCGCTCTACCTAGAGCCGCCTCGGTATTGGCCCTGCGGCATCACCGCCCATACGAGCGCCGCTACCCAGCCTATGAGGGTCCAGCCAAAAAAAGTGGTGATGACTAAAATCGGCCATCGGTACGTATGGCCGCGACCGAAAGCGACCATCGCAGGAAAAAAGACAATCCCCAGAACACCGCAGGCTAGCGCTGCAATCAGTAGTAGGCCGATGAGTGCATTCTGGTCCATTCCTTGGGCTGCTGGTTCTATAACGGCAAGCAGGAGTTGCTTGGGGACAAAGCCGCACGGTGTCATCTCTGGGATTTGTAGGTTTTTTGGCTGAGAAGCCATTGCTTGGACAAGAAGCAAACTTCAAATCTCAAGGTAGCGCACGTTCCTTTGACTCCACTGGATAGCTTCGACACGCCGGAGAAGGTCAGCGTCCCGGATAGACCGCACGCGGGCAAACGTAACATCGACACGTGAGTGTCCGCGCTCAGCACCGGCGTTGGGAGGCGGGTGCTGTTGAATTGCTTCGATGTCAGCAATCCTCACAAACCCATCCCCATCGGTGATAACAATCCTCTCGCATGCCTGGACACGAGCGAGCTTGCCGATGAAGCCGACAGCTTGGCGTTGATCTGCAATTTCCTGCGCTGTAGGGAGATTCCTCTCTTCTGCGGCACGCACCGTCGGGCGAATCACATAAATTTCAGGCATGGCTCGTATGTGTGGCGGTTATTTCATGAAAAACTGCGGTGCGATGTGATCCCAAACGGAACGTTTCCTCAAATCTCCTGCACCGAAAGAAAGCGCAAGCCGCTGGCGCGGTTTGAGACGCTCCTCACGCTTGAGCACTGCTTCCCCATTCACGAAGGCACTCACTACCAGCAATTCTGCCTCGCTTCGGTTGCCCGTCAGATTAAAGGTCGTGGACCCTGGAACCGGATCGAAGCTCAACAGAAAGCTCACTCCTTTCAGTGCCTCATTGAGCTCCCTCAGTTTGTCGTCGTTCTTGGCGAGGCGCAATGCCAGCGGATGACTGCCAAACGTGGGGTCTTGAGCTACCAACTCAAGGAACAGCGGGACTTTCTGAAATTCCGGCAACGCCAACATCTTGTCTCGCTTGCCGAGTGGGATGAAGGTAGTGATGGTAAGTTTCTTTCCCATCGTTTCATTCGCCGTAGTGACTTTGGAATCGGGGGAAATAAACTGTTTCACAATGTCCGTGGCCTTGGCCAGAAGTCCCTCTTGGTCGTCCCCGAGCAGGCTAAAGACCAGCGTGGCTGGCACGAGGATAGGCGGCCCACTGCGGGCAGCCTCAATATCATCGGCAAACAGCTCGACAGTGAGTTCTTCTGGTGCGCAGCTCGCAAGCAGAACGATGCTTGTTAAAAAAATGCGATGGAGGGGCTTCATAGATAGTCCGATGTAAAAACCTATTCCTGGGTCACTGAATCTATTTCCCAAGAGACTGGGGGAGTACACGTGCCATTTTTGATCAAGTACGGAGCCTTTGAATCTTTAGCTCCGGCATAGGATAGCGATAAAATTCTTTTTTCTCCTGGCGTCAAAAATGGTCCTCCTACCACTGCAGATTCTAGAAGCTTCTTGATATCCGGTTTGCCTAAACCCTTACCCCCGCCATCAACCATCGTGGTGTTTCCAACCAGGAGTATGGGTGATGTATTTTCCGAGGAGGTGTTTTCCTCAACTATTGTAACAACTATTGAGTCACCATTCTTTACTACTTTGGTGACTGTGAGCGCGCACGCAGTTTGGCCGAGGGCCTTAGTTTCTACCCTGTCTCCAAGTTTTAACTTAGAACTCTTGCCACAGCCAGTTATGAAGGTTGAAAGCAGCACTGTCACAACTAAGAGAGAAAGCGCTTTCGTGAGCGCACGTGCAGTTGTCAAAATGGTCATTGCAGACATAGATATGTTTGGATAAGTGTACATAATATTGCGTTTATGTGGGATGAATCGCGGATGGTCGATCATCCGCCCACCACGATCTCCACGGTGTTGCTCCACTGGCCCACCTGGGCATCGCCCACGCGATAGATGGCGCGGTATTTCCATTTCGTGGGGGTGGCGGGCAGCGAGAAGGTGTCGGTGTAGTTCGGGGTGGTGTCGTAGGTGAGGAAGACCCAGCCTTTGCCGTCGCCGCGGTCCACCTGGATTTCCAGCATGTCGAGGAAGGCGCTGAAGCCCTGCCAGCCCCAACCGACCAACACGGCGTTGCCGACGATGGCGAGCGCGAGGATGGCCTGGATGATGGCCAGGTCCGGGCCGGTCTGCACCGTGCCTTCGATGCCGAGGGCCTGACCGATGGTGGGAGTGTAGTTCTTGATGGCTTTGAGGCGCTTCACCAGCTCACGGAAGCGCCGGACGATGCCGGCGGGCACCGCAGCGGGGAAGTCGGCGGGCAGCTCAGGCACGATCTGGCCGGCGGGGGCCGTGTCACCGCCATCGCGCTCGTAGTTTTTCTCGGCAGTCCAGCCCTGGGCGGCATTCTGCATGTTGCCGCAGAAGTCCACGATGGCGCGGAAGCGCGTGGCATCGGCAGCCTGCTGCACGATGTCGGCGTCGGTGGGGAGAATGCCAAGCGTGGCCAGATACTGGCCGACGTTGTCGCGGAAGAGGACGAACAGGCTGGCTTTGCCATTGTCGTCGGTGGGCATGAAGTCGGATTTGGGCATACGGTTACGTTTGGGTTTCTGAGTGGATGTGCTGGAAGGAAAGCCGGGATAGGGCACGAAACCGGGGTCGCCAGGTTCGAGGTAATAGGCGGGGTCGCCCCAGAAGAGGTTCGGATCGTCGAACGTAAACGGCGTGCCGGTGATGGGGTTGATGGCGTCCCAAAAGAGCGTCTTCATGGCTGAGCGGGGGCTGCGCGGTGCGCTGGAGGGTGCCAATGTGGCCTGGAGGCGGCAAAACCGCACCTTTCAGCCCTGCCACGGTGCGCTGGCGTGGCTGCGCGGGGGCGTGGAATGACTGCGCGGCATGCTGCGACGACTGAACGGTGCCATGGAACGGCGGCGTGGTGCGCTGGCGGTCTCCTTTGGGCTGCGACGCACGGCTGTAGCGCACCAAGCAGGCATCGCGCGGTGCGCTGGAGCCATTCTGCGGTATCGCCGAGTCACTGCGCGGTGCCGGGCGGGGAATCCAGCGTATCGCTGAACGACCGCAGCTCATCGCTCCATCCCTCCCGAGAATGCTCCGGCAGCCCCTTGCCTTGCCCTCGTTCTGTGCAGGGGCGCGACTTTTAGCCGGGGAGCCGGGGAGCCGGGGAGCCGGGGAGCGTGAATGCGGGAGGCTTCATCGGCGGCGTTTTTAACTGGCTCGGTCAAATCCTACAAGAATCTTTTTCGACAACCCTCCTAGGATTTGCTCGGGTTATTGATTCTCAATGGATTGCAGCTTCAGTTTTTCCGCTCTCCTAGGCATTCGGCCATGGCTGGCAAGACTCAGCCGCTGATTCGCGTCTCCTGCATGCAACGCCATGTACTGCCTTCGTTTCATCCGCGCCCTTACCCTCATGCTGTTCAGCAGCCTGAGCGTGGCATTTTCTTCGGAGGCGAAACTGCAATTCAACCGCGACGTGCGCCCGATCCTCTCGAACAAATGCTTCCGCTGCCACGGCTTCGATGAAAAGAGCCGCAAGGCCGACCTGCGGCTCGATCAACGCGGCGGTGCCATCGCCATGCTTCATGGCAAGCAGGCCGTGGTGCCGGGCAAACCGCAGCAGAGCGAGTTGATCGCCCGCATCGACACCAGCGATGCCGATGACATCATGCCGCCGCCGGAATCGAAATTTTCGCTCACGACGGAGGAGAAAGAAACGTTACGACGCTGGATCGCCGAAGGAGCCGAGTATGAGGCCCACTGGTCGTTGATCCCGCCAAGGAGCGGCGCTTTCCAAGCGCCCACGGCGGTTACAAACCGCCGCTCCTTGAATCCCATCGATCACTTCATCCTCGCCCGGCTGGAACAGGAAAAACTCAAGCCTGCCGCCGAAGCTTCCCGCGCAACGCTGCTACGTCGTGTCAGCTTCGATCTCACCGGCCTGCCACCGACTTTGGCGGAACTGGACGCCTTCATCGCCGACCAAGATCCGCAAGCCTACGAGCACGCGGTGGACCGCCTGCTCGCCTCGAAGCATTTTGGCGAACGCATGGCGGTGGAATGGCTCGATGCGGCACGCTACGCTGACACGAACGGCTACTTCGGCGACAAAACCCGCAGCATGTGGCCGTAGCGCGACTGGGTGATCGACGCCTACAACCGCAATATGCGGTTCGATCAGTTCACCATCGAGCAGCTTGCCGGTGATCTGCTGCCGAACGCCACCATCGCGCAGCGCATCGCCACTGGTTTCAATCGCAACCACATGGCCAACAACGAAAGCGGCAGCATTGACGAAGAATACCGTGTCGAATATGTCGCCGACCGTCTCGAAACCACCGGCACCACCTGGCTCGGCCTCACCATCGGCTGCGCCCGCTGCCACGATCACAAATACGATCCCATCACCCAGCGTGAGTTCTACCAGCTCTTCGCCTTCTTCAACAACCTGCCGGAGCAGGGCCTCATCAAAGCCGACAATCCACCGCCGCTCCTCTCGGTGCCATCCAAAGAACAAGAGCAGCAACTTCAGCATCTCATCGCAGCAAAACAACGCGCCGAGCATGACTTCGCGCCGCTAGCCGATGCGTTGCGCCAGCAGATCGCACACTGGGAAAAATCACTCACGCTGACGGCGTCACCGAGCGAGAAGCTCGTTACGCATCAGGATTTCAACGAACGCATCGACGTCAAACAGATCGGAACGAACTTCGAGTATCCCAGCGGCATCCTCGGCCAGTCAGCCAAGTTCGATGCCACTCAGCATGCCGAATGGGACGGCCCGTTCGATGCCGATGCCGCCTGGACCATCGGCGTCTGGCTGATGGCAGACACCTCGCTGAGTTGTGTGCTGTCCAAGATCGAACCCCAAGGCCAACGTCGCGGCTTCGAGGTGATCTGGCAGAAAGGCCGCTTTCAAATCAACCTGGTGAACCGCTGGGGATCGGAAGCCATTGAAGCGGTCACTGTGGAACCGATAGCGAGCAAAAAATGGCATCATCTCGTGCTTACTTGCGACGGATCACGCAAAGCCGCAGGCTTGCAGGTGTTCCTGAACGGCAAGCTGGCCGCGCTGAACATCCTGAACGACTCACTCGATGGCACCATCGACAACAAGGAACCGCTGCGCATCGGTCGTCGCGATTCTGGGCTTGGCTTCTACGGCCAGCTCGATGAGCTGCGCATTCTGCAACGCACCACGACTGCTGAGGAAGCCGAATCGTGGTTCTGGAGCGAGCGCCTGCGCGGCATCATCGCCCAACCCATTGCGAAACGCAGCAGTGCCGACACGACATTGCTTCAAGACTACTTCGTCGATCATCACGGCGATCCTCAAACGAAGGAAGCACACCGTCGCGTGCGAAGCGCGAAACAAGCCGAAATAGCCCTGCGCGAAAGTATTCCCACCACGCTCGTGATGCAGGAGATGGACAAGCCGCGCACTGCGCATGTGCTAACACGTGGCCAGTATGATCATCCGGCCGATGCGGTGCAGCCGGGAGTGCCCGTGGCGTTATCAGCGTGGCCTGCGGAGGCACCGAAGAACCGTCTCGGCTTCGCCAAGTGGCTGGTCTCAACGGAAAATTCACTCACCGCACGCGTGGCCGTGAATCGGCTCTGGCAGCAGTGCTTTGGCGAAGGGCTCGTGCGCACCGTGAATGACTTCGGCTCGCAAGGCGAGGCACCGACTCATCCCGAATTGTTCGACTGGCTGGCCCTGCGCTTCATGCAAAGTGGCTGGGATGTGAAGGCCATGCTGAAGCTCATCGTCATGAGCGGGACGTATCAGCAGAGTTCAAGGAGCGGCGATTTGCAATCGCCGACGGCGGTTGAAAACCGCCGCCCCTTGTTTTTCGATCCCGCCAATCTGCTGCTCGCCCGCGGCCCGTCGTTTCGTTTGAGTGCTGAAATGGTGCGCGATCAGGCGCTTACGGTCTCGGGACTGCTCGTGCCGAAGATCGGCGGCCCCAGCGTGCGGCCCTATCAGCCGCCCGGCCTGTGGGAAGCCGTGTCCTACAACGGCGAGGAAACTTACACCGCCGACTCCGGCGAAGGTCTGTGGCGACGCAGCCTCTACTCGTTTTGGAAACGCCAGTCCCCTCCCCCTGCCCTGCTCACCTTTGACAGCCCAACGCGTGAAAAATGCACCGTGCGCCGTGCCCGCACCAACACGCCGCTGCAAGCACTCGTACTGCTCAATGACGAGACCTATGTCGAAGCCGCACGCGCTTTGGCGGCATGGACGCTGTCACAAAATGGTTCTGACCCCGAGAAACTCGCGCTCGCTTTCCGCCGCGTGACCTCACGCACTCCAAATGAAGCTGAAATCAACCTGCTAAGACGCCTGCTTGGCTCACAACGATCGCGTTTTGTCTCGAACCACGACGCAGTCGTAAAACTCATCGCAGTCGGAGCCTCAAAAGCGGGCCATGACCTCGATCCCGTCGAACTCGCTGCATGGACGGTGACGTTGCACACGCTCTTCAACCTCGACGAAACCATCACCCGCCGATGAACCTCGAACTGACACGCCGGCAACTGTTTGGCAGAGCCTCCGCAGGCATCGGCGGCGCAGCGCTGGCCTCGCTGCTTGGAGAGGGGCGCAGTTTCGCTGCGCCGCACTTCGCACCGAAGGCGAAGCGCGTGATTTATCTCTTCATGCACGGCGGACCGTCGCAGCTCGATCTGTTTGACCACAAGCCCGGTTTGAAAAAACTGCACGGCCAGGAGTTCCCCGCCTCCGTGCTCGGTGATCAGCGCCTCACTGGCATGACGAGCGGGCAAAAATCCAAACCCGTCACCGCTTCGCTCTTTGATTTCAAACAGCATGGTCAATCCGGCGCGTGGATGAGCGAACTACTGCCGAACATGGGCCGTGTGGCCGATGAGCTGTGCCTGATCCGCTCCATGAACACGGAAGCGATCAATCACGATCCCGGCGTGACCTTGCTGCAAACCGGCCATCAGCAGCCTGGACGCCCGAGCTTTGGTGCCTGGGCCAGTTACGGCCTCGGCAGCGAGAACGCGAGCCTCCCGGCCTTCGTGGTGCTCATCTCACGCGGCAGTGCGGCACGTCCTGCCGATCCGCTCTATGCGCGGCTGTGGGGTTCTGGTTTCCTGCCCTCGAATCATCAAGGCGTCAGCTTCCGTAGCAGTGGTGATCCCGTGTTGTATCTCTCCAATCCGCCAGGCATCGACGCACCATCACGCCGTGAGCAACTCGATGCCATCCAAGCGCTCAACCGCCGCCAGTTCACGCAACAGCTCGATCCCGAGATCGAAACCCGCATCGCGCAGTATGAGATGGCCTACCGCATGCAGACCAGCGTGCCGGATTTGATCAGCCTGCGCGATGAAACCGCGGCCACCCTCGACGCCTACGGCCCGCAATCACGCGTGCCCGGCAGTTTTGCGGCGAACTGCCTGCTCGCACGCCGCATGGCAGAAAGCGGCGTACGTTTCATCCAGCTTTACCATCGCGGCTGGGATCAGCACTACAACCTGCCCAGCGACCTCCGCCTGCAATGCGGCGACATCGACCAGCCCTGCGCCGCCTTGATCAGCGATCTCAAACAGCGCGGCCTGCTCGATGACACGCTCATCATCTGGGGCGGTGAGTTTGGCCGCACCACCTACTCCCAAGGCAAACTCGAAGCCGCCAACTATGGCCGCGATCATCATGGCCGCTGCTTCACCATGTGGCTCGCAGGCGGCGGTGTGAAACCCGGCATCCAATTCGGCGAGACGGATGATTTCTGTTTCAACATCGCCCGCGATCCCGTGCATGTGCATGATTTGAACGCCACGCTGCTGCATCTCCTCGGTATCGACCACGAACGCCTCACCTTCCGCTCCGAAGGCCGCGACTTCCGCCTCACGGACGTGCATGGAAAAGTGGTGAAGGCGCTGCTGGCATGAGGACACCTGTCTTTGTTGGGAGTCCCGCCTTCAGGCGGAAAAGCCCGCGCAAGCATCATTACCACCAAATCTGCTGACAACGCCTCTCCGGCTAAAGCCCCCGCCTGCATCGCTACGCGAAGCGTTGCGGGCCGGGGGACTCCGAACTTTCCTGAGCGCTGCAACGCTCCATCACTTCTTCACCAGCGACTCCAGGTATTCGAGCAGCGACGCGAATTCGCGCAGCGTCAGATTGTTCGCCAGACCGGGCGGCATGATCGAGATGGGCAGCTTTTGACGCTCCTTGATGTCGGCGGTTTTGAAGGTGAACTCCTGTGCGGTGATGTTGCGCAGCTTGACCTCGCTTGCGCCTTCGAGCGTGATGAAGCCCAACTGCTGCGTGCCATCCTTCATCGTGATCACCTCGCTGGCGAAGCCCTGGGCGATGGTCTTGTTCGGATCGAGGATGTTCTGCGCGAGTTCGGGACGCTTGTAGGTCTGCGCGATGTTGCCCAGATACGGCCCCTTCTGCGGCTCGGACTCCTTCGTCGTGTGGCAGGCGATGCAGGTGGCCTTGGTAAAGGCCATTTCACCGATGGCGACATCGCCCTTCATCTTGATGACCTTGGCGAGCACGTCCTCGGGCTTGAGCGTGCTGACGAGCGGCGTCGTGTCCTTCTCACGGCTCAGCTTCATCGCCTTGGCGGCATTTTCGGCAGCAGCTTTGACTTTGGGATCAGTATCATTGAGTGCAGCGAGCACCTTGCCCGCCGAGGCCTGATGTTTGATCAATCCGATCGCATCCACGATCTGCTTGCGGCGTTTCGCCTCCGCCCAACCGGTGTCGAGCGCCTTCTGCGAGAGCTGAATCGACTCCGGGCTGCCCGATTTGCGATTCGCGAGGTTCAGCAAGGCGGCGTCGGCATAGATGGAAGTGTAGCCCTCCAGTTTCTCCGCAATCTGCTCGACGAGTTGGTGATGATTTTCGAGTTTCGATGCGTTGAAGAACGCATTCGTGGCCGCATCGAAGTCTTTGCCGGACTCAGGCATCTTCTTCAGCGTATCCAATGCCGCGAGCGTGGCGCTGACACCTTCAGCGCTGTCGGTCTTCGCGAGCGCGATGATCGCTCCGGAGAGAGTGCTCCCGGACTTTAGTCCGTCTGCGGGTGATGTGACCGAAGCGTTGCCGTTTTGGTCTTTGGACGCTTGAGCGGACTGAAGTCCGAGATTACTCACCACACCCACCAACAGCGGGATGGCATCGGCGGGAATCGTCTCCGCCGTGGCAAGCTGCGCCACGGCATCAGGAATCACCTTCGCGTCCTGCTTCGCCAGCACAAGGATGCGCTCCAGCGCTTCATTGAACTGAATGCGGTTACGGTTCAGCTCCTTCACCAAGAAGGCGGCTTCCTCCGGCGTGGCCTTCGCCAGCGCGTCCTTCAGCGCCACGGCGATCTTCGGCGTCTCGCTCCAGGCCTCCGGCTGGTAATACGGACCCCGCGTGTCCGGCCGCGTGCCCCACGAATCGCCCTTCCACTCGCCTTCCTTAAAATGCAGCCGGCACAACGCCGCGAGGATGCCCTGGCGCAGCGCAGGATCGGTGGCCTTGCCGAGGCGCTCGATGAGGCCGGTGACGACTTCGGGAGTGTGGATGACACGAAGGCAACGAAGGGCCAGATCAATGATCTGGGGATGCTTCGAGCGATCTAACTGCTCAAGCCATTCGGTTGCAGCGCCATTGCCTAGCCGGCGACTCGCTTCCACGGTGATGAGGCTTAGCAGGGGTGATTCACCCAATTCGGAAGGCATTGAGTATAAAACCAGGTGTTTTGCATCCCGCGTCGCCACAAAGCGTTCGATCATCGACAACTGCAGCACCGAGGGATCTTGAGGTCCCTTGCCAACCCATCGAGGCATGGTGCTGATGCGGAGAGACGAGGTCTGACCAGATGGATCGTTCTTGATCACAGGAATGCGCCCCATATGACGGGAAATGTTCCATTGAAGCTTTATTTCATCATCGCCAAAGCCTTGTGAAGATTGGAGAACTCCCTTAGCTCCAGGGTGGTTCACAACAGCACCGAGCCACGCGACTGCACATGCGATGTGGAGATTAGCGTCGTAATGATTCAACGATTCCAACAGTTCTTGATGAGCCGTGCCCCAGTCCCTCCTCACCAGCTCCCGCTGCGCCTCCATCCTCCTCCGGTTGCTAGCTGACTCCAGCACCTTCACCAGTTCCTCATCCTTCGCCTTCGCGAAATCGGGCAGCGGCTCGGCTTTGAAGCCCTTCGGCTTCACCTGCACGATGTAGCCGACATCCGGGCCTTCCCAGTTGAAGGTGGCGCCTTTCCAACTGGCGCAATAGACGCGGCTCAGGCCATCGACATCGGCGTCGGTGGGGCGGGTCATTTTGATGAAGGGCTCGGGCTTGCGGGTTTCTTCGAAGGTCGCGCCTTTGGGCTTCACCTGATGATGCCAGAGAGCACCGGTGCCCCAGTCGCAGGTGAAGGGGGCGTTGTTCCATTGGCCGAAGCCGGGTTCGTCGATGTAAACCGCTCCGCAGCCGCTGCCGCCGCCATAGTCCGCCAAGGGCTGGATGGCCTCGTCGTTGAAGTTTTTGTAGAGGCGCGGGTAACCGTGGTCGTCGATGCCGGTGAAGTGGTGGAAGCGCACGTTCCAGCCGCCACCGTCGTTCGTGTTGTCGCGGGCGAAGATGTCCATCAGCGGGCTGATGGCGACTTCGAGGATGTTGCGCGTGCCGGTGGAGTAAACTTCCAAACCGGTGCCGTCAGGGCGCACGCGGATGACGCCGCCGCCGCGATGCTGGAGCGTGCGGCCATCGGTGCCGGTGGCCTTCATGAAGCCGAAGTCGCCACCGGCGATGTAAAGCCAGCCGTCGATGCCGAGGCTGAGGCCGTTCGTGGTGTGGTCGGCGGGGCGGTCTTTGAATCCGAAGGCGATGTCTTTGACGAGGATGTTTTGCTTTTCGGCGACGCCGTCGTGATCGGTATCGATGAACTCGCTGAGGTGCGGCGGATGCACGAGGTAGAGGCGGTCGTGGTCCCACACGAGGCCGCGCGGGCTGTCCACCTCGCAGAAGACCTTGGTTTCATCGGCGCGGCCATCGCCATCGAGATCGCGCAGGCGGATGATGCGTCCGCGCTTCGGATTGCGGCCGAGGGAGCCATTGCCATCCGAGGAAACGTAAAGCGTGCCATCCGGCGCAGCGGCGACGAAGACGGGGTAGTTCGCCGCGGCGCTGTTGGCGAAAAGGGTGGCCTCAAAGCCGTCGGCGACCTTCACGTCTTTTAAAATGGCGGCTTCTTGCTCGGGGGTGAGTTTGGTGATCTTTGGCGCGATGTTGCCTTCTTTGGCGTAAGGATCCGCAAGACTGTTGTAGAGCGTCTTGGCCTCCTTTTGCTGCGAGTCGGTGAGCTTCGGTGTGATGGACTTGATTCCATCGCCCTTGAGCGTGATCTCCCGGATGCTGGCCCATCCGCCGTTGCTGCCTTTGCAAGTGATTTTGAGAAACTTGGTCTTCGGAGCGTTGAAGGCGTGCTTGTTGGGATTGCGCTCATTTTCCTCATCCGCGAGCAGCGACCACGTTTTGCCATCGGCGCTGCCTTCGACTTTGTGGAAGTAGGTGGTGGCTCCGCCTTCCCACTCGATGGTCATGTCAGTAAGATTGTGCGGCTTGTCGAGTTCAAGCTGAAGCCACTGTGGAAAGGAGCCGTCCACCGCGCACCAGCGTGTGTCCATCGTGCCATCGACTGCACGCCAGGCGAGGTTGCTTTTGCCTTTCTCCTCGCTGCTGGCGGTCATTGTGACGACCGTGGCATCCTTGGCAGGCGTGAGCATTTTCGGAGCCTCGACGGGCTTCGCGGCAACAAAGGTGACTTTGTTCTCGCCTTTGAACGGCACTAGATAATTCGGTGTGAGCTTGTCACAGGCCCAAAGCAGGCCACGTGTGATGAGATCGAGGTAGCGGGCATCGGCGACGGTGTCGTTGTTGTGGCCGATGGTGGTGCTGAAGCTGCGTGCGCCCTGCTTTTCGTTGAGCCAGGCCACGACGTAGTCCACGGCCTGGCCTTTGACCATCTGCCTGCCCATCGCGAGCGGATGGGCATCGAAGAGGTTCACGTTGTTATAGAGCTCTTCTTTGATCGTGGTCCAATCGGCGAGCGGCTTGGTGATCGGATGCTCTTTATCGACAAACGTGATCGCAATCGGCTCCTGCGGGCCATGAGACGCGGATTGCAGGCCGAGATGCTTGAACCACGCGTCGTTGCCAGTGCGGAAGCTGTGCATGGCGCAGTGCAGATGTACGGCAGGAATCGTTTTGTGAACGTCGAGAATGCGTTTTACCAGCGCGAGATCCTTCACGCCAGCGGCGCACTCGTCGTGGATGATGATGTCGTAGCCCTTCGCCCAGTCGGGATTGTCGTAAAGCGGCAGCGGCGGCGTGACGGACTTGTCATCAGTCCAAACGACATCAACCTGCACGTTGGCGCGGGCCTGGATGCCTTTGCTCAGGATTTCATGCTGCTTCGCATAATCATGACAGCAACCACCGGCGATGAGGAGGGCTTTGAGAGGCTTGGTTTCGGCGTGCAGTGCGGCGGCACTTGCCAACAGGACAAGAACGAGGGCTTTTTTCATGAATGAGGGGACGCCAATACGACGAGTTTCGGAAAATGCTATCACCGCGTGTGCTCCAGAGATCAGATGAGCCAGCGCAGGCGTTGTGGCGCAGAATTCCGCCCCGGCGCGCGGATTTTTAATCCGCAGCGCTCCGCCGAAGGGGAAGACCGCTTCAATGCTGTTCGTGCGATGAGTCTGCTGGCGTGACTGCTGCGGATTGAAAATCCGCGCTCCTCAGCGTCCGAACCGCGCCTTGATCAGATGGCTGCCGAGAATCCACACCTTGTGCACCTTGCTAAGGCGACAGCGCTTGGTGAACACCGGAAACTTTTCGCGTTTGAGCTTTTCGAGGATGCGCGAATAGATGGCACCCATGATCTCGGAGGCGACCATGTTTTTGCGATCTTCGGGCGGCAGGGCTTTCTGCGCCGCCTGATAGTAATCCCGGGCACGACGATACTGAAACTCCATCATCTTCGTGAAGCGCGGGCTGGGCCGGGCATCGAGGATTTCGCTTTCGAGCACACCGAACTGGCGCAGTTCGCTTTGCGGGATGTAGATGCGGCCCGTGTCGCGGGCGTCCTGGCCGACATCGCGGATGATGTTGGTGAATTGCAGCGCGTAGCCGAGATTGATGGCGTAATCGCGCGTGGCGGGATTGGTGTAGCCGAAAATTTCGATGCTCACGAGGCCGACGACGCTGGCGACCTTGTAGCAGTAGCCGAGCAGCTCCTCGAAGGTGGCGTAACGCGTCTTCGTGATGTCGCTGGCGACGCCGTCGATGATTTCGCCGAGCCAGGCACGCGGGAAGCCGTATTTTTGCGGCAGCAGCAGCACTTCATCGAGCACGGGATGGCCGGGCGGCTTGCCCTCTTCGACACACTGCTTCCAGTGGTTCAATTCCTTCTCTTTGTGCTCCTCGCTGTTGCCGGTGTCGTCAGCAATGTCATCAACGACTCGACAGAAGGCATAAAACGCGATCATGTCGCGACGGCGTTCCTTCGGCAGGCAGGCGAGCGCAAAAGCGAGGTTCGACTTTGCCCGCCGCACGATCTGTTCAGGAGAAAGCGTGCCGCTGGTCATGCGGAAGGAGAACGTGGAAAGCCAAAGCGCAGCATGAGAAGAAGAGCGGTTAGCAATAGCCAGCAATCCAGCATGGCAAGCACCAAAGCATTCAACGGCAGCACGATCATGCGCCAAAGCGGCGAATCAGCGCTCAAAGCGTATGCCATGGCCGAGGCGTACTGCGCGAGGATCTGAAAGGCGAGCGCCGTGATCGTCAGCGCGAGCAATGGCAGCAGCGCACGAAACAAAATCCGCAGCGCCACGGCTCCCTGATGTAAAAAGTGCCCCGGCACCGCCGCCACAGCGAGTGGCAGCGCTGCAAACACCAATACCAGTTCTATCCAGAACCAGCCGCCAATACTCGATGGCGTGTTCACCTGCCAGAGCCGCCAGCTCATCCACAGCAGATCGAAACCGGCCAGCGCGGCCACGCTTTGCCAGCGGGCGAAGGTGTGCTCCAGCGCCGCCACCGCATCGCCATCCGCTTCCGTGTTCTGCGGTCTTTCCCAGGCGATGACGAATCGTGCGACCCACACCTGCATACTTGCTGCAGCGAGAGCGGTGAAAACATAGCGTGCGCCGAGTTTGAGTGTCTCCGCGCCTTCCGGCAGCATGTGCTTCATGCTGCTGACCTCCAGCACCAACCAGCCAAAGCCAATCAGAGTGGCGAAAAGCAGCGCGATTTTTTGCTCAGGGCCAGGTTTGCGCTCACCATAACGATACGGCCAGCGCCAGATGCGCACGGTCAGAAACAGCAGCGCCAATGGCACCAGGCACGCAAACGGCCACGGCGGGATCAATGCATGCGGCAGCACGGCCAGATGCGCTGCGGCATCACGAGCGAGCGGCACGATGATTTCCCGCCAGTCGGTGAGTTGTACGAGGGTGTGTGCTGGACTCGCCTCGCCAGTTACCGAGGCCAGCAGCATCGCCCCCGCCGTCCAAAGGATCAAAGCGGGTCGCAGCCGCACGAAATCCCACGCATCCGACAAATGCCGCCGCAGCGGATGCCAGCGCAAGTGCAGCGCCAGGCCGACGGCGACGCCGAGAATGGCGAGGGCGGTCGATTGCCAGTGATTCAGAGTCGGGAGATTCAAAGTGGCGATCAATTCGCGAAAACATCTCGACATGCCAGTGCGTATTCGCTTCTCTCACTTCGCCATGAAATTACCCGCCGCCCTCCTGCTCGCATCGCTTTCACTCCAATCCGCCGCTCTCGCCGAAAACTGGCCCAACTGGCGCGGCCCCAATCAAGACGGCGCCTCGACCGAAACCGGCCTGCCGGTGAAATTCAGTCCGACTGAAGGTGTGAAGTGGGCGGTGGACATGCCCGGCCTCTCCGCCTCCGTGCCGGTCATCTGGGGCGACAACATCTTCATCACCGCACCGATTGATGCAGAGAAGAAGCTCGTCGGTCTTTGCTACGACAAGCAAACCGGTAAGGAAAAATGGCGCGTCACCGTCTCCGAAGGCACGGAAATCCAGTGGGACGACAAGAGCAACCTCGCCAGCCCTTCTGCGGCGACGGATGGCGACCGTGTTTACTTCCTCTTTGCCAACGCCATCGCCGCCGCGTGCGATTTCAGCGGCAAGATCGTCTGGAAGCGCGATTTCAAAGAGACGCACGGTGCTTTCGCCACGCAGTGGACCTATGGCAGCAGCCCCACCATCGACAGCGGCAAGCTCTATATTCAGGTGCTTCAGCGCAACGAGACCTTCAAGTTCCAGGACAAGTTCGAAAAGGGCACGCCCGGCAAGGATTTGAGCAGCTACATCCTCGCGATTGATCCAGCCACCGGGAAAGACCTCTGGAAGCAGATCCGCCCCAGCCTCGGCAACACGGAATCGCTGGAAGCCTTCAGTAGCCCGGTTTTCACCACTTACAAAGACCAGCGCCTCATGCTGATCTCCGGTGGTGACACGCTTACCATTCACGACGCTGCCACGGGCAAGGAATTTTCCCGCATCGCCACCTGGAACCCACCTGGCGAAGGCTACAACAAGTTCTTCCGCCTCGTCCCCTCCCCCGTCGCCGGTGACGGCATGGCCATCGTCTGTGCACCGAAGAACTCGCCCGTCTTTGCCATGCCGCTCGACTCCAAAGGCGAAACCAAGTCCGCCTGGCAGACCGAGACCAAAGGCGTGACCAGCGACGTGCCCACACCTGCCTTCTACAAAGGCAAATTCTACGTCCTCGACGGCGGCAAGAAGACGCTCAGTTGCCTGGAGCCGAAAACCGGCAAAGTTGTGTGGACTGGCGAACTCGGCGGCAAGACCAAGTTCGAAAGCAGCCCCACCGTGGCGGATGGCAAAGTCTATTGCATCAACTTCTGGGGCGAAGTCTATGTCGCCAAGGCCGACACCGATAAGTTTGAACTGCTCGGCATGAACGAGATGGGCAACGGCTCGAAGCCGAACGGCAACGCCGCCAGCGTCCGCGCCAGCATTTCCGTCAGCGACAGCAGTCTCTTCATCCGCACGCAGGACAAGCTGTATCGCGTCGGGAAGTAATTCACCTTTGACGACACGACCATTCCCATGCTGCGCTCTGTTTTATTCTCTCTGATCGTAGCTTCGGCTGCTTTCACCGCACCCGCCGAGCACGTCATCCTTGTCAGCATCGACGGCTGGGCGCATCATTACTTTGATGATCCCAAGTGCCACATGCCGGCGGTGAAGTCACTCGCGGCGAACGGCGTGCGGGCGAAACGGATGGAGTGCTCTTTTCCGACAGTGACGTGGACGAACCACACGACGCTCGTCACCGGCGTGCATCCGGGCAAGCATGGCGTGCTGGCGAACGAATACTTCGACCGTGCGACGCGGAAAAAAGTGCCGCTCATTCCCGATCCGCTCTTCAACAAGGACGAGATCGTCAAGACACCAACCATCTACGATGCCGCCAAAGCAGCAGGTTTGAGCACCGCCGCCGTGATCTGGCCTGCATCGCGTGGCGCGAAGACGCTCGACTGGACAGTGCCGGACGTGTTTGAACAGGAGTTGTTCGAGAAATACGGCACGCCATCGTTGTTGGAGGATGCAAGAGCAGCGGGCATTCCCATCGAAAAGCAGATGGAATGGTGCAAACTCGGCAATTCAGGCAAGGCGCAGCGTGATTACATGTACACACTGCTCGCCACGCACATCATCAAGAAGCACAAGCCGAACTTCCTCGCCATCCACCTCGTGAGCCTCGATTCCTTTGAACATGCGCATGGTCGTCAGGTGGCGGAGGCCTACTGGGCGGCGAATGATTCGGACAACCGTGTCGCGGATCTTATTCGTGCCACCGAAGAGGCCGGCATCCGCGACAAGACGACGTTTATCATCACCACCGACCACGGTTTCGTGACTTTCACAAAGTCGATCAATCCGAACGTGTTGCTGCGGAAGGATGGTCTCGTGAAATCCTTGCTCGGCAAGAGCCTCGCACCCGATTCTCAAGTCTTCGCGATGGCCGAAGGTGGCGCATCCTTCGTTTACGTGCTCGATGAAGCCAATCGCGACAGCATCCTCAAGCAGATCACGCCGAAGCTCGCAAAGATGGAAGGCGTCAGTGGCGTCGTGGAAGCCAAGGACTTCGACAGCAAGCTTCATCACGTCACCGCCGAGAAAGATGGCCGCGAACCTGATCTCGTGCTGCTCGCAGGCGATGGCTACACTTTCACCGATTCTCTGGCCGACACGACCGAGATCATCCCCAACGATCCGCCGAAGGGAGCCCACGGCCATTTCCAGCTCGATGCGAACCTCTACGGCTGCTGCGTCATCAGCGGCGCTGGGGTGAAGCAGGGAGTCGTGCTCGACGAAGTGAAGAACATCGACGTGACACCGACGATGGCGAAGTTGCTCGGCATTCCCTTCCCCGGTGCGGATGGCCGCGTGCTGAATGAGGCGCTCAAATAACAGCGTGGCGGCCTACAGCATGCCCGGCGCGTAACGCGGACGTGCATCCGAGCCAGCACCGATGCGCTGGCGCATCTCCGCATCATCCAGCGCACGATCCACAGCTTCCTGCAATGCGCGAGAGGTCAGTTCACGCAGCACCGGCACCGGAGAACCGCTGCCGGGCCGGTAGGCGCCGCTCTGGCGCTCGCCTTGATACACTTTCGTGAACAGCACCCGACCGGAACCGGCCTCCAGCACGTTCACCCGAATGCGGGCGTAGCCATAAGGATGCACCAGAAGCTGTGCGCGCAGATCTTCGATTTCTCCCGTCAGGACAAAGCGAGCCTTGGCATCAGGCGCAACCATGCCGCGTGTTTCCAGGCCATAGCCAAAAGCATTGCGCACGACATCGCTGACGGGCAGCCGAGTTTGCAAGGTATCGACCTTCGGCCCGATGGGCATGCGCACATGCCCCAGTGTCTGTGGTTCGACACCCCGTCGGTCGCTGAACTTCCCGACAGCGAATTCCGGGGCGCCGTGCCGCACTTGACGGGGCATCGGCACGTAATTCAGGCTGACGACCGAGGAATTGGGAACGCAGGATGAGAGGCCGAGGAAGGCTGCGGCTCCGAGAATGACAGGCAGGCACCGGAAGTTCATGGGTGGGCATCTTTAGAACACCTTGGCGGCGAATCAATGCGCGAGATGCACGCCAAGGGTGTATCACAGGCAAAAAACAACCCTGCCGGAACTCGGAGCTCAGGAAAAAAACCCCCAAAACCTGAATCCAATTAACCCGGCAGGGTTGATTTAATGAATATATTCGGAAACAGCTCTGCCATGCAATACCAAAAACTTTTTCATCGAAGAAAAGCGCTCCTGCTCCCGCTGGTGGGGGTGGTCATTTTCGCCCTCTCCCCTTCAGAAAGTCACGCACAGCTCGGGCGTGCCGTTCGGCAGGTCATCGTCACCCAGGCCGCCACTTGGAACTCCAATACGGCCACCATGCAGTGCTGGCAGCGTGCTTCAGCGGGGGCTCCGTGGCAGCCGGTGTTTGAAAAATCCGTGCCCGTCCTGCTGGGTAAAAAGGGTCTCGCTTGGGGCCGTGGCGTCTTCAATCCTCCGCAGAACGGCGTTCCCGCCAAGGTCGAAAAGGATTGGAAAGCTCCTGCTGGCGTCTTCCAGCTTGGTTCCTTGTTCGGTTACGGTGCCGCTGCGCCCGGTGGGCGCTGGCCCTACATCCAGGTCGGACCATGGGATGCCTATGTCGATGACTCGAACTCGCCCTATTACAATCGTCATGTCCGCATCGACCCGCGCCAGGGCATCCCGCCGTGGTTTGAGAAGCAAAAAATGCGCCTCGGCGATGCCGCCTACAAATGGATGCTCGAAATCCGGCATAATCAGCAGCCCGCCGCTCCCGGCTACGGCAGCGCCATCTTTTTCCACGTCCGCCGCGGCCCCGACAAACCCAGCGCCGGCTGCACCACCATGGCCGAGGCCGACCTCACCCGCCTCCTCCGTTGGCTCGATCCCGCCGCGTCACCGCACTATGTGCTGCTGCCGAAGGCCGATTATGCCGCGTTGAGAGGGCCGTGGGGACTGCCTTGAGGCGGCGAATTTGCCGTCAAGATGGCTGCGCCGTCAAACAGTCAAGGTGGTCAAGACGGGAACGCCGCGACTCCTTGACCCTCTTGACGATTCCTTGACTGCTTGACCGCCCCCTTGACTCCCCTGCCCGCATCTGCCATCTCACAGCGTTCCATTCATCATTCCCCATTCTGATTTCGTCATTCCCTCATGGCCAATCCCGCCCCCGCACACGGTTACACTGAAGACTCCATCAAATCCCTCGACTGGCGCGAGCACATCCGCCTGCGTCCGGGCATGTACATCGGCAAGCTGGGCGACGGCTCACTGCCCGAGGACGGCATCTACGTGCTGCTCAAGGAAGTACTGGATAACTGCATCGACGAGCACGTCATGGGCTTCGGCAGCACCATCGACATCGTCATCGCTGAGGATCAAACCGTCACCGTGCGCGACTACGGCCGTGGCATTCCGCTCGGCAAATTGATGGAATGCGCCGCGCAGATCAACACCGGTGCCAAATACGACAGCGAGGTCTTTAAGCGCTCCGTCGGCCTCAACGGTGTCGGCATCAAGGCCGTCAACGCCCTCTCCGAGTTCTTCGAGATCCAGGCCATTCGCGAGAAACAGACGCGCACCATCGAGTTCAGCCAAGGACTCGTCATCTACGACATGGGCAAGCCCAAGCCTTGCGACGAGCCGAACGGCACGCGCATCGCCTTCCGTGCCGATGCGGAGAGCTTCGCCGACGACACGCATTACCGCCTCGACTTCGTGCGCGAGATGCTGCGCTTCTACTCGTGGCTGAATCCCGGCCTCACCATCGTGCTCAATGGCGAGAAGTTTAAGTCCAAGGACGGCCTCATGGACCTCATCCGCGCCAAGCTCACCGAGGAGCCGCAATACCCCATCATTCACATCGAGGGCAAGGACGTGGAAGTCGCCTTCACGCACGGCAGCGGCTACGGCGAGGAATACTACAGCTTCGTCAACGGCCAGCACACCACCCAGGGCGGCACACATCTCGCCGCCTTCCGCGAGGCCATCGTGCAGGAGTGCCGTGAGTTCTTCAAAAAGCAGTATGACCCCGCCGACGTGCGCGGCAGCCTCATCGCCGCCGTCAGCGTGAAGGTGCAGGAGCCGGTATTCGAGTCACAGACCAAGACCAAGCTCGGCTCCAGCCACATGGAGCCGAACGGGCGTAACCTGCGCGGCCACATCACCAGCGTCATCACCGCGCAGCTCGACAATTTCCTTCACAAGCACGCCGACATCGCCAAGTCGCTCCAGGAGAAGATCAACGCCAACGAGAAGGAGCGCAAAGAGATCAGCGGCATCCAGAAAGCCGCCCGTGAAAACGCCCGCAAGGCCAAGGTTCACAACAAAAAACTTCGCGACTGCCGCGTTCACTTTGATACCAAGGACAAGCGCCGCGACGACAGCACCCTCTTCATCACCGAGGGCGACAGCGCCTCCGGCAGCATCACCAAGAGCCGCGATGTCGAAACGCAGGCCGTCTTCAGTCTGCGTGGCAAGCCGCTCAACTGCTTCGGCCTCACGCGCAAGATCGTTTATGAAAACGAGGAGTTTTATCTCCTCGCCAACGCCTTGCAGATCGAGGAAGACCTCGAAGAACTCCGCTTCAACCGCGTCGTGCTCGCCACCGATGCCGACGTCGATGGCATGCACATCCGCCTGCTCATGATCACCTTCTTCCTGCAGTTCTTCCCCGAACTCGTGCGCAAAGGCCACCTCTACATCCTGCAAACGCCGCTGTTCCGCGTGCGGAACAAAAAGGAGACCTTCTACTGCTACAGCGACGATGAACGCCAGCGCGCCATCCACCGCTGCGGCAAAACCGCCGAGATCACCCGCTTCAAAGGCCTCGGCGAGATCAGCCCCGACGAGTTCAAGCACTTCATCGGCCCCAACATGCGCCTGGAGCCCGTCACCATCCGCGACCACGCCCTCGACGCCGACGGCAACCCCATCCCTTCCGAGCACAAGAGCGTGAAGGAGATGCTCACCTTCTACATGGGCAAAAACACCCCCGAACGCCAGACCTACATCGTCGAAAACCTCCGCATCGAGGAAGAACTCGAATTCAAGGACGCGGCCGAACCGGTGGAACTGCCTGCCGCAGCGTGAGGTAGGGCGCTTGCTCCCGCAAGCGCCGCAGGTCTGTCACTCCGCCAACGGAAAAGGGCTCACGAGCACCAACAACCTCTCGACGGCGGGCTGGGACAGCCCGCCCTACCCCAACGCCCGCGCCACGTCGCAAACCACCTTGCACGCGTCATCCCCCGGCCCAACGGGCCGCAGGATTCAGCCCAGGGCAAGAGGGCGCAGCCATCGC
>JAYVIO010000354.1:0-2995 GCA_043770175.1 Verrucomicrobiales bacterium
GCATCATGAAACTCGGCGGCACCATTCTGGGCACGACGAACAAAGGCCACTTCGTCGCCAAAGTGGGCGAAGGCAACGTTTCCCAGGTGCCAGTCGAAATCGTGGAGAAAGCCAAGAACACGCTGCGCCATCTCGAAATCGGCGCGCTCATTGTCGTCGGCGGCGATGGCAGTCTCACCACCGGCCTGCAGCTTTATCAGATGGGGATACCTGTCATCGGTGTGCCGAAAACCATCGACAATGATATTCAGGCCACGGCCACCTCCTTTGGTTTTGATTCCGCCGTGGCCACCGTCGTCGATGCCCTGGATCGCCTGCACACCACGGCAGAAAGCCACAAACGCGTCATCGTGCTCGAAGTCATGGGTCGTCATGCCGGCTGGATTGCGCTCTACGGTGGCATGGCTGGCGGTGCCGACATCATTCTGCTGCCGGAAATCCCGTTCAGTCTCGAACACGTCGCCAAAGCCGTGCGCAAACGGGACGCCGCAGGTCGCCACAGCACTCTTGTGGTCGTGGCCGAAGGCGCGCGCATTGAAACCGGCGAACTGCTCACCAAGGAACGTGTGGGTGGCAAAGGCGAGGACCGCCTCGGCGGCATCGGCGACTACGTCTCAAAACAAATCGAAAAACTCACCGGCAAAGAAACCCGCGCCTGCACGCTCGGGCATTTGCAACGTGGCGGCGCTCCCACCGCGCTTGATCGCATCCTCGGCATCCGCTTTGGTGCCAAAGCTGTCGATCTCATCGAGCAGGGCAGCTTTGGCCGCATGGTCAGCTACCAGCAGTATCAGGTGGGCGATGTCTCCATCGAGGAAGCCGTGCATCAACTCCGCCTTGTCTCAAAAGACAGCGAAATCGTTAACGCTGCCCGCGCCATCGGCATCTCCTTCGGAGATGAGTGACGCAGCGGGACAGCGGATGCGCGGCAAAGCGTGAACAGGCTCAACCCAGCGCCGCAAGGCGTTTGGTGAGAGCATCTTTGGACTGCACACCGACCACGGTGTCTTTTGCCACGCCATCCTTGAAGAAAACCAGCATCGGGATTGAGCGCACATTGAACTGCGCGGCCAGCTTCTGCGCTTCATCCACGTTCACCTTGCCGACCTTCACCTTGCCAGCCTGTTCCTTCGCCAAGTCATCAAGGATCGGGCCAAGCATGCGGCATGGTCCGCACCATTCGGCCCAGAAATCCAAGATCACCGGCACGGTGGATTTCGTGACTTCGGCTTCAAAATTTGCTTCGGTGATGGTAAGGACTGCTTCGCTGGCCATGATATGTGTGTGATGGGTTTGGAAAAGACTACGCCCGCACGCTGGCATTGGCGGCAGGCGAATCAACGAAAGTTTTCAGCAACTCCGCCTGCTTTTGCCAAAAAAAGGCATCCAAACGCGAATGTGACGGCATTCCCAGCAGATTGACTGATTCCAGCGAATCAGACTATTGACAGCCTGCTCACAGTGTTTCGCCAATTTACGCGCACGAATGTGAAAAACTCCTTCTTGCCGTTGAAGCGGCTCCTGTGCTGAGTGAGAACGCATGAAACGCAGCCGAGAACTCACCAGCCTGTCAGGGAGGCAGTTGCAGCGTTTGCTGCATCAGCTCTGCGAACGTGCGCAGGATGATGTGACGCGCCTTGCACAACATGAGGAGACGGCCACGCATCAACTGCGCGTGCGCATGAAAAAACTGCTCGCACTGCTGCGACTGGCGCGCACCGGCATCGCGGAGCACACCATGCGGAGTTTTCGACAGCACATCCGCGCCGTCAAAAACGCCTGTGCTGGCAATCGTGACCGGGTGGTGCAGGATAAGCTCATCGACAAACTCACCCGCCGCTTTCACCTGGAGCCAAAGCACCGCCCACAGCTTGATGGCAGGCCGCAGACCGCCCCATCGGCCTCAGCTCTGCGTCATCAACTGCATGCGCTCGGCCTGCTCATCGACAGCACCTGCATTGAGTCGCTTTCAGCGGATCAAATCCTCGAAGAACATGCCCGCTGCCAGCGCAAAGGCCGTCGTCTGATGAAGCAGTCTTGTGAAAGCACCAGCCATGACACCCTGCACCGCTGGCGGCATCGTGTGAAGGATCTGTACTTTCAAAGCCTCGCGCTGCCGCACCTTCCCGGTGCCAGACGCCGTATCAAACGCGCCCAGCGGCTCGGTCATCTGCTCGGCCGTGACCAGGACCTCGCCAACCTCGCACACGAACCTGTCTTTGCCCTGCGCCGCAGTCCTTGGCTGCAGGTGATCGAGGAGCATCGCGACAGCCTGCGGCAGCGCTACCTCGCGCTTGGTCACAAGCTCTACCCGTCACATCGCGCCAGAGTGTAATTCGAGTTTTAGCTCCGAATCACAGCCCGGCCACACGCTGTGCATCCTGAACGACACGGATAAACTTCGCACGCTCACCGCTGGCATCAGCTCCTTTGCCTTGTTTTGCCAAGTTGAGCACCAAATCGTGGTTGAGGCTGCCCACCTCGTCAGCACCACGCAGCAGCAGGCCGAAGCCGACCACGGAGGTTTCAAACACGAAGTCTTCACGCGCATTCTGCAAAGAATAGCCGCGATCGATGACCTGGAGCTTGCTGCTGTCGAACGGACCGACGGTCTGCGAGGTAAAACGCGCATTCTGCAGCATGACACTGGCCACCTGCCGGTCACGGGTGCTGTCACCGCCGCCATTCGGCTGAAACTCATACCACAGCACATGCGTGCCCGCGCTGCGCAGCTCGGCAGCCACGAGATGACGTTCACACAGCATGCGAAACTGCTTCACGTTCGCGGCATCAAAGGTGACTTGCAGTGGGAAGCCAGTGTCGGAGCCAAGCACGGCAGGCTGGTCCGCAGGCACCTGGATCACGATGCGCAGCAATCGGTGCGCCGAATTCCATGGGCAGTCAGCCACCTCAGCCTTCCACGAATGAATGTACAATTCCGACGCACGCGTCGGCTTGACCTCAGGCTTCACATTGGCTGGCAGCGGTGAGGCAA
>JAYVIO010000355.1:0-2993 GCA_043770175.1 Verrucomicrobiales bacterium
GATCCACTTCGAGATCGTAGAGATAGCTGCGCTTGCCGCCGACGAGCAGCTTCCATTTGCCTTCGCGAATCGCGGACTGCGCTTCCCACCGCCAGAACAGCGCCTCATGCGGCGCGCCTTTCGCCTCACCGGTGAAATAAGGGATTAAATTCACACCATCGAGCAGGGGATCCTGCGGCAGCCCGGCGAGCGCGACAGCGGTGGCACCGACATCAAGAGAGATCACGGGGTGCTTGTAAACTTGTCCCGCAGGGATCCGGCCCTGCCAATACGCGATCCACGGCTCGCGAATGCCGCCTTCACTCAGCATGCCCTTCTCGCCATTCATCGGAAAGTTGAGCGAGCCATCCCAGCCGGCCCCGCCACCGGGAGCGTCTTCTTGGGTGATCTTCAGTGGGGCTCCATTGTCGCCCATGAAGAAGATGAGCGTGTTTTCTTCGAGTCCGTTCTGACGCAAAGTTTCCATCACTTGCCCCACGCCGTCGTCCACGCAGGACATCATCGCGAGGCACTGCCGCCGACGTTGGGGCATCTCACCAGGGAAACGATCAAGGTATTTCTTCGTCGCATCCAGCGGCACATGCGGCGCGCGATACGCGAGATAGAAGAAGAACGGCTCCGCCTTGTGCCGCTTGATGAACGCGCACGCCGCCGAGCTATTGGCCTCCAGATGATACTCTGGACTGTCAATGTTCGAGCCAGGAAGGGTCTTGCCATTGAGATCAAAGTTTGCCCACGCCTTGCCCCCCGTGCCTTGGTTGCAATACACATCATCATAGCCATGCGTGATGATCTCATTCGTCGGTCCGAGATGCCACTTGCCGGTCACACCTGTCGCGTAGCCCGCTTTCTTTAAACGCATGGGAATGGTCGTCTGCGCATCGAACCCGCTCAGGTCGGTGCCATTGCTCTCGACTCCGAAGCGCGGCTGGTAGCGCCCCGTGTTCAAGCCCGCACGCGAAGGCACGCACTGCGGTGCTGTGACGTAACCGTTCGTAGCCAAGAGCCCGCCTTTGGCCAAAGCATCAAGGTTCGGCGTGTGGATGTCCTTTCGGATGCCCTGTGCCCCGAGGTCCGCCCAGCCGAGGTCATCGCAGAAGATCACGATGATGTTTGGGCGATCAGCAGCCTGCGTGAAATCACCGAGGGCACTGAGGAACAAAGAGAGAGGGAGCAGGTACCGCATGGTGCCTGAAACGTCGGCATTGCAGGAACATCTCAGCAAATGCTGTGTCGGATATGACAGCAGCATGCATAGGCACCTAAGGCCACTCCAGCTCCAGCAGCGTCACGCCGTGGCGGGCGAGGTGGAAGCGGATCTCGGTGGTTCCGTTCGCGGACTTCACGTCGGTCTTGTCGGAGGCGGGAGTGAGGCGGCTGGCGTCTTCGAGGGGGCGGATTTGCTCGGGGGTGGGCTTTTGCGGTGAGCCGAGGGCTTGCCAGGCGATGTAGGAGTTCGAGTGGCCGTCGTCGATGAGGGTGCGGGTGAGCTTAGGTTTGCCTTCGGGTGTGCCGGTGAGGCTAAGCGTGAGGGCGGCATCGGGTCCAGAGAGATCATCGTCGTGGTAATGCCATGCCAGGATGGTGATGCGCTTGCCATCGCGTGCGGCGAGGGCGGAGACGTCGGGTTTGTCACGGACGCCGGTGGTGATGAGGTCGTCGAGCGAGGTTGCGGCATCGCTTTGCACAGGGAGTCGGTCGCCGCTCATGCGGGAGAACATGCGGAAGACATTGAGCACGGGTTTGTCGATGCCGTTGGTGGCGAGTGAGCGGAAGCCGGCGAAGTAGGGCTGCGCCTCGAACTCGAAGGACCACGTCAGCGCTCCTTCGAGATTCACGCCATGCTTGGCGGCGAGGTCGAGCTTGCGCGGGAAGATGGCGGCGGTGTAGCTGGAATACATCGTGCCGTTGCGATAGTCGCGATCCGCGCCTTTGCACGCAGCGCAGCCATCGGGATCGGACTCGCCGATGATGATGGGCTTGCCTTTGACCTCGGGATGACTGGCGATCACGGCGAAGGCTTCGTCGATCTCGCGGAGCTGATTGGCGATGCCCATGCGCACATGCCCATCGGCCTGTTTCGGGCTGCCCTTGGCATGGAAGGAGATGAAATCGAGCGGCGTGCCTTTTTCGCCTGTGGCACGGTTCGTGCCCTTGAGACAGTGATTGAGAAAGGCCTCCAGGAAGTCGCCGCCCTTCCCACCGGCGAGATCTGGGCCGCCGACCTTCGCACCTGGAATGGCGCGACGCACGGCATGGATGGCGTGGTCGTGCAGCTTGAAGAACTCCTCCCGCGTGCCGCGCCAGTAGTCGATGTTCGGCTCATTCCACGTCTGCCAATACCAGCGCAGCACCTCGTCGCTGCCGTAGCGCTCGGAGCAGTGCTTCGCCCATTGAAAAACCAGCTCCTCCCACTTGGCGAAGTCCTTCGGCGGATACGCCCAACCGCCAAACAGCTCTTTATACTTCGCATCCGGGAAGTGATGCCGATACGGATCCGGCTTCACCGAAAGCGCCTGCGGCATGAACCCGATCTGCACATACGGCCGCACGCCTTGCTCGCGATACGTGTCAAAGATGCGATCCACGATGCTCCAATCATAGATCGCCTTCCCCGCCGCATCTTCCGTGTAGGCATTCGTCGAGCCCCACTTCAATCCGTGCTCGCCTTTGCCCGTGCTGAGCAAGCTATGCGTGCGAAAGAAGACCTCGTCCTTCTTCAACTCCCCCAGCTCGCCGAGCAACTCGCGACCGTGCGGCATGTAGGCGTAGTTCGGCTCATCCGCGCCAAAGAAACGCCAGATCGGCTTCAGAGGCCCGATGGGCTTGGCGGCATCGACTTCAATGTGAACAGAAAGGGTCTTCGCCACGGGCGCAGGCAGCGTGCCTTCATAAACACGCACATAATCGACCACGAACTCATCTTCCTTCGTCGGCTCCTTCTCCCATTGATTCGTCGCGCCCGCCCAGGCAGCCGCCTCGCAGCTCAGCTT
>JAYVIO010000356.1:0-2989 GCA_043770175.1 Verrucomicrobiales bacterium
GACATCATCACCCAAAAGCGAGGGAAGAAGTTCAGCGCATCCAATCTGGCAACTTGGGAACTTGGCGGGAAAGTTGCGAACGCTGAAATACTTCCTGCGATCGCCACGGCCCTCGGCGTCACCCTTGAGGAGCTGCTAAAGGTCCAGCATACGAGCAAAGGTTATGTCCCAAGGGATGACGAGGATCTGCCGCCGAAGAGGTTTTGAGCAGGGCCACGCTTGGCTTGTGTGCTCCGCTGTGCTTCGTCCGACTCAGCACCCGTTCTAGGTGGTCGAGAAGTTCCGGCTTTTAGGAAGGGCAGGGGAAGGGAGGCGGCGGAGCGCAAACCGCGCCAGAATCGCCCGGCACTTCCGGCAGGTGGGTTTGCCCCAGAGGATCACCCAAGGCCCGCCAGACGCAAAGCACGCGCTACGGAGACCAACCCCGAACGTGTGCAGGTCTTCGAGCGGGAAGGAGAATACGGCGTGCGTGCGAATGCCCAGCCCGCGCTGCGTTGCCAGTAGTAGGCCAAGCTCAGGAACTCCGCCTCTTTGGCCGAGAGCAACGCGCCCATTGAACGGGCGCACCCAAGGGAATCGCTCGTGCTCATTCACCGGGCAGGCGGTATGCCCGGTTTCCGTCGAGGATCGCCAGCTTGCCGACGATTTGGAGGCGACCGTCGCCGACCGTGAACTTGTCGCCGTTGTCGAGTTCGATCATCACGTCCGAGCCACGACGAGCCAACATCCGGATGCGCGGAGCTTTCTCGGGATCGCCGCCCGCTCTGGCCACGAGCCGAGAGTTGCCCACTTGCGCAAGCTGAATTCCCCCCTCGACGTGCCGAGGAGTGAACGGGAGAACGGCAGGAACTGCGGGAGGCACAGGAGCGGCCGGCTGGGGAGTGATCAGGATGGGCGCGGGATTCGTGACGACGGCAAGGGTGTTCGTTCTGGCCGGCGTGCCGTAAGTCTTGGGCAGCGTGGACTTGAACCACTTCCCCGCCCCAAGCGGCAGAAGGAAGCCGCAGGCCAGCAGCGCGACCAGCCCGCCGATCGCAAGCTGCCACGGAATGCCTTTGCGCTTGCCCGTGGTGTCGGCCAGCCCGCCCGCCATGCCGACGCCCGCAGCGGTGTCGTAGCAACCGCACAGGCCGTCCACATCCAGCTTGAGCTTGTGAGTGTCTACAACCTTCGAGAGCAGGCCCGGCGGTGACGTGAAGACATCGACGACGAAGTAATCGGGCAACTTGACGCCGAACGGGAAGGCCGCGCCGTAGTTCGTCAGCCGCCAGAATTCTTGAGTGAGGCGGCGCAGGGCCTTGTCGGTTTGCTCGACGTGCTGGGTGATGAAAAACACCTCGTCGCCCAAGTGCCGATGCTGGGAAAGGTAGAAGAGCGCACTTTGCGCCGTGTCCTGCCACTGGCGCGAACCGAAGTGAACATGGGCCTCTTCGATCATGTAAAGCACCTTGGGAAGGCCCTTGGCATCTTTCGTTTCCTCCACGTCGACGCCATCCACCTTCACGCTTCGGCTGACGTTCGAATAGTCAATCCGCCCGTCGCCCCCCTCTTTCTTTTCCTTTGGCTGGGGTGCCTTCCAGCCTCGGCCACGGTGCAGGTAGAACTGCTTGATTTGATCGTCGTCGAGGATGGTGATCCGTTCGAGATCCACCTCGACGCCGTAGCGAGCCTTGAGGAAGGACCAGATCATGCCGGGATAGAGCGCGAGGTTCGTCACGATCTCGCGGTTCCCGTTGCGAAGCTCCTTCAGGAGAGTTTGAACGGCCGTCATTGATTTTCCGCCACCCGGCAGGCCCGTGATGAATCGAATTGCCATAATTTTTAGAGGTCGCCGCCTTGTGTTGGAATTGCCCGAAGAAGTCGCAGCAGGAAGGTGAACACGAGGACCGTGAAGGCGAAGCCGAAGCCCACGGCCACCGCTTCGCTTTCCATCGCATAACTGGTTTCCGTGATGCCTTGAGGATGGACGGAAACCGCCTTGAGGAGGGGACCGGCCGTGAATTGGCCCAGCGCCGAGCCGCCTTGTGTCTGCGTGGTGTAGTTCGTCTGGCCGGGACTGGCCGATTGCCAAGGCACCACGTTGATCAGGCCACCCGTGAAACTGTGGTTGTTCGTGTCGTAGCTCGTCAGCACGTAGGTTGCCTCCGCTGCATTCGGGAGCACCGCGTTCGCGTAAGAAACGCCGCTGTCGGCGTAGGAATACTGAATCGGATTGCCCGCCATCATGCCGCTGGTGTTCGGATTCGGCGCGAGGTCAACCCCGACGGTGACGGCGTAGGGCGTTTGGTTGATGTAGTTCAGAACCCCGCAGGTGCCGAGGTTGTTAGTCACAGCCGGAACAATGTTCGTGGTGGTGATCACGTTGCCGGAGTAGGCCGCAACGACGCCTTCGAGCTGCAGGGAGCCGGTGAACCCCGAGGGCAGCACGCCGAGGGTGTTCGGCCCTTGTTGGAGCACGAGCAGCCCCCCGGTGATGTTCGCAATCTGAATGGTGGACATGATCAGGAGGGGAGAACCCGAATGAAGAAGCTGAAAATCCAGCTTTCCGCCAGCAGGAGCCAGCGAGCGGACAACGCCCAAAGTGCTTGACTCAGGATCAGGCCGAGCGGGAAGAACATGTTCACGAGAATCAGCGCGTCGGTGCTGAAATCGCGGAAGGGATTCACGCCCAGATCAGCGAAGAGCGTAACGTTGATAACGGAGGCCATCACGACAGCGAAGGCACCGGCAGCGATCACGAACAGCCCGACGTAAGCCACGCCGATGACGAGGCCAGCGTTGTTACCGAGCACGGAAACGTCCGGAGACTGCATTTGCGTCGCGGAGGCCATGTTCTGTGTGGCCTCTTGTGCGACTTTGCCGCAGTAGAACAGGAAACTAAGGATGGTGATCCAGATCATCGCCGTGCGGAAGCCGTTCACCAGCCCCGGCGCGTGTGTCATCGGATTACCGTCGAAAGTCCAAGTTCCGCCACCGGGCCGAGGAGCCA
>JAYVIO010000357.1:0-8143 GCA_043770175.1 Verrucomicrobiales bacterium
CGAGATCATCTTCGGCGCTGTCTCCGGCAAAGACACCGCTGCCGTTCTGCGCGAACTCGCGCCCATTGCCACAAGCTGGCATTTCACCGGCTTTGACTCGCCCCGCGCACTTCCTGCGACCAAACTGCGTGAAATCTGGACGAGTCTCGGGCTTGAAGCACGCGCCGTGACGACGCACGAACGCATCGCCGCTGCGTTGCAGGCTGTGAACAACAAGGATCACGTTTTAATCGCCGGCTCCCTCTACCTCGCAGGTGAATCGCTCGCCTTGCTCGAAAACAAATCTGCCGACTTCGAGCGCAGCGCGCAGTGACCTACTCCTCAGAAGTCGCCACTTTGATCCGGTAACCGTTCTCGTTCTTCTCCAGCTTCATCAGATTGCGCTCAGCCGCAGCCTCCAGCAGAGCACTGAAGGTGCTGAAGCCGTAAAAGCGTTCGTCGAACTGCGGCTGACGGCGGCGGATCGCTTGCTTCACCGGCCCGGCCCACACCGTGTCGCTGCCACTGCGGCCCAGCATGGCCTCCACCGTCTCCACCACGAGCTGGATCGCCTTTTCGGGGTCGCCGCCGGGTTTTCTTTCCTGCGTGGCTGCTTTGGTCGCTGACGGGATCGGTTTGGCGCGGGCGATGCGCGTCTGGGTCTTCTCCTGCTCGCGCACGAGGTCGTCGTAGAAGATAAACTCGTCGCAGTTGTCGATGAACAGACCGCTGGTGGACTGTTTCACCCCCACGCCGATGACCGTCTTGTTGTTCTCGCGCAGCTTGCTCACCAGCGGTGAGAAATCCGAGTCGCCGCTCACGATGGCGAAGGTGTCCACATGCGGCTTCGTGTAGCACAGATCGAGCGCGTCCACGACCATACGGATGTCCGCCGAGTTCTTGCCCGACTGCCGCACATGCGGGATTTCGATCAGCTCGAACGAAGCCTCATGCACCGCCGCCTTGAAGCTCTTGTAGCGGTCCCAGTCGCAGTAGGCCTTCTTCACCACGATGCTGCCCTTCAGCAGCAGCCGGTCCAGCACCTTGTTCATGTCGAACTTGTCATACTTCGCATCCTTCACCCCAATGGCGAGGTTCTCAAAGTCGCAGAAAACAGCAATCGTGTGCGTGCGGTCGGTGGGGGAAGCCATGTGACATCGTCCGCGCAACCAGCCGCCGGGTCAACCGGCGTTCATTTCCGCCACAGGCATGGACGATCCCGCCCTGTGGTTCTGCGTTCGCAAGACACCGTGATATGGCGGCGTTTCTCGCTGCCCCAACCTCGCCCTCCACCATGAAGACACGCCTTCTCGTCCCCGTTCTGTTCCTCGCCGCTGCTGTGCATGCCGCACCGCCGAAGAAGGAGGAGGGTATTGATCCGAACAAGCCGGTGTCGTTTTATAAGCACATTCGGCCGATTTTTCAGGCGCAGTGCAATGGCTGCCATCAGCCGGCGAAAAAGAAGGGTGATTACATCATGACCGACTTCGTGACGCTGCTCAAAGGCGGGGAAGAAGGTCACGCGGTCGTTCCCGGCAAGGTGGCAGAGTCGAATCTGCTGAAGCTCATCAAACCGGATGAAAAGGGCAAGGTGGAGATGCCGCAGAAGGCGGACCCGCTGCATGCGACACAGATCGCGCTGATCGAGCGCTGGATTGCTGAAGGCGCGAAGGACGACACGCCCGCATCGGCGAAGGCGCAGTATGACATGGCGCATCCGCCGGTTTATGTGACGGCTCCGGCGGTGACGTCGTTGGAATACTCGCCGGATGGCACGCAGATCGCGGTGGCGGGTTATCATGAGGTGTTGGTGCACAAGGCGGACGGCAGCGGCATCGTTACTCGCTTGGTGGGACTCGCGGAGCGCATCCAAAAGCTCGCGTGGTCGCCAGATGGGAAGAAAATCGCGGTCACGGGCGGCAGTCCGGCGCGCATGGGTGAAATCCAGATCTGGGACGTGGCGGCGAAGAAACTCGAACTCTCAAAGTCGCTGACCTTTGACACGCTGTATGGCGCGAGTTGGTCGCCGGATGGCAAATTCCTCGCGTTTGGCTGCGGTGACAATGCGGTGCGCGCCATTGAAGCAGCTACGGGCAAAGAAACACTCTTCATGGGCGGTCATAGCGACTGGGTGCTCGACACGGTGTGGGGCGTGGATGGCAAGCACGTCGTCTCTTGCGGTCGCGACATGAGCGTAAAGCTCACGGAGGTCGCCACGCAGCGTTTCGTCGATAACGTTACGTCCATCACGCCCGGTGCGCTCAAAGGCGGCGTGCAGGTGCTGGCGCGGCATCCGTTGCGCGATGAGATCCTCATTGGCGGCACGGATGGCATTCCGGCGATCTACCGCATGGAGCGCATCACGAAGCGCGTCATCGGCGACAACGCGAACCTCATTCGCAAATTCCCCGTCATGCAGGGCCGCATCTTTGGCGTGGATTTCGCACCGGATGGCAAGCGCATCGCCGCTGGTGCCTCATTTGAAGGTGCAGGTGCGGTGAACATTTATAGCAGCGATTATGACAGCACGATGCCGCCTGAGGTGAAGAAGCTTGTCGAAACCGTGAGCGGCAAAGGCAAGGAACTCGATGATTGGGTGACTAAAGGCGTGCAGCAGCTCAGCACCACCGCGATCCCTTGCGGCATCTTCAGCGTGACCTTCAGCCCCGATGGCAAAACGGTCGCCGCAGCAGGTCAGGATGGCCAGATTCGCCTCATTGAAGCAGCTACGGGCAAGATCGCCAAAGAATTCGTCTCCGTGCCGTTGGTGAAGGAAAAAATCCTCGCCGCAAGTGATGTGCTGGCTGACGACGCGGTGCGTGTGGAAGTGAAAAAGGACGACAAAGTCGAAACACTGCACGCTGGCCCCACGGTGGCCTCCATTGATGTCGAACCGACAACCATCAAGATCGGCAAGCCCGCTGAATACGTGCAGCTCCTCGTCACCGCACGCATGAGCGATGGCACACGCGCCGACATTACACGTATGGCCAAAATCACCGCTGCGAATGAAGGCGTGATCGACATCAGCACACGCGGCCTGGTGCGCCCTGACAAAGACGGTGCCACCAGCGTGAAGATCGCCTTCCTCGGTAAATCCGCCACGGTGCCAGTCACCGTCGCTGGCATGAACACATCGCTGAAACCCGATTACGTGCGCGATGTGATGCCCATCATGTCCAAGCTCGGTTGCAATGCCGGCACCTGCCACGGAGCCAAGGATGGCAAAGCAGGCTTCAAGCTCTCGCTGCGTGGCTACGACCCCGTTTATGACGTGCTCGCCTTTGCGGATGAACTTGCCAGCCGTCGCGCGAATGTCGCATCGCCAGAGCATTCGCTGATGCTGCTGAAAGCAAGTGGCAGCGTGCCGCATGAAGGTGGCCAGCTCAGTGTGCCCGGAGAGCTTTACTATGAAACGCTCAAGGCCTGGATCAGTCAGGGCGCGAAGCTCGACATGAAAACACCGCGCGTCACCAGCATCGAGCTGTCGCCAAAAAATCCTGTCATCGAAAAAGTCGGTGAGCGTCAGCAGCTCCGCGTCATCGCCCGCTATGCCGATGGTTATGTCAGAGACGTCACCGCCGAGGCCTTCCTCGACAGCGGCAACGGCGATGTCATCGAAGCCGATAAAACCGGCCTCATGACCAGCCTGCGTCGCGGTGAAGCACCGATCCTCGCCCGCTTTGAAGGCAGCTACGCCGCCACCACCATCACTGTCATGGGCGACCGCAGTGGCTTCGCTTGGAAGGAGCCGGAGAAGTGGAACAAGATCGACGAACTCGTCTCTCAAAAATGGCAGCGCATGAAGATCGAGCCAAGCGGCGTGTGCGGCGATGAAGATTTCCTCCGCCGCATCCATCTCGATCTCACTGGCCTGCCGCCGAAGCCCGAAGAAGTCGTCGCCTTCCTCGCCGATAAACGTGATGTGCGCACGAAGCGCAGCGAGATCATCGATAAGCTCATCGGCAATCCTGACTTCGTCGAGCATTGGGCCAATAAATGGGCCGACATGTTGCAAGTGAACTCCAAATTCCTCGGAGGCGAAGGTGCCACCGGATTGCGCGCCTGGATCAAGCAACAAGTCGCCGACAACACGCCGTATGATCGCTTTGCGTATCGCATCATCACCGCCACCGGTTCCAACAAAGACAATCCAGCCGCCTCGTATTTCAAAACCGTGCGCAGCCCGGAAGAACTCTCCGAAAACACCACGCACCTGTTTTTGGCCACTCGCTTCAACTGCAACAAGTGCCACGACCATCCCTTCGAGAAATGGACGATGGATCAGTATTATGAAACCGCGTCCTACTTTGCCCAGGTCGATCTCAAAGGCGATCCACAGGCCAAAGGAGCCACCATCGGCGGCACCGCTGTCGAAGGCGCGAAGCCGCTGTATGAAATCATCAGCGACAAAAAAGACGGCGACGTGATGCACCTGCGCACCAACAAGCCCGTCGCACCCAAAGTGCCGTTCGATGCCGAACTCGTCAGCAAAACCGCCACCACGCGCCGCGATCAATTTGCCACCTGGATGACCAGCGCGGACAACGATTACTTCGCCATGAGTTACGCCAACCGCGTGTGGGGTTACCTCACTGGAACGGGCGTCATCGAGCCGCTCGATGACATCCGCGCTGGCAATCCGCCGAGCAATCCTGAGCTGCTGCAATACCTCACCAATGAATTCATCCAAAGCGGCTTCAATGTGCGCCACCTGATGAAAATCATCGCCAACAGCCGCACCTACAACCTCGCATTGAGCACCAACAAATGGAACGAAGACGACAAAACCAACTACAGCCACGCCAAAGCCCGCCGCTTGCCCGCTGAAGTGTTGTTTGACTCCGTCTTCGCCGTCACTGGCAGCATGCCGAACATCCCCGGTGTGCCCAAAGGCACCCGCGCCGCCGCTTTGGCCGATGCGCAGATCAAACTACAGGATGGATTCCTTACCAACTTCGGTCGCCCTGCGCGTGAAAGCGTGTGCGAGTGCGAACGCAACAACGAGGTCAATCTCGGCCCCGTCATGGCCCTCATGAGCGGCCCCACTGTTGGCGATGCCATCAGCGATGCCGGCAACGCTTTGGCCAAACTTACCGCCGAGATCAAAGATGATCGCCAGCTCGTCGATGCCATCTTCGTCCGCGTCATCAATCGTCACGCCACCGAAAAAGAAATCGATGCCGCCATCGCCAACAGCGAGGGCCTTGATGCCGAAAACAAACAACTCGCCGCCGTCTGGCAGGCCAAAGAAGCCGAGCAGAAGCCCGCCATCGAAAAAGCCGAGGCTGCACGCCTTGCAGGCATCGACGCCGCGAAAAAAGAACTCGAAGGCTACAAAGTGAAAATGGCTCCCGAGATCGCCAAACAAGAAGCGGTACGCAAAACCGCCATCACCGCCGCCGAAGCCAAGGTGAAGACCGTTTATGACACCGCAGCCGCTCACCAGCCCACTTGGGAAGGCTACGTCGATCTCACCACCGAATGGCAACCGCTCGACATCAAAGTGCAACGTGCCGGTGGCGTCGAAAAACTCGAAGTTCTGCCCGATGGCAGCCTCTTTGCCACCGCCATGCCTGAAGGCCGCGAAACCACCGGTAACTACCAACTCATCGGCAAAAGCACGCTCAACAACATCACCGCCATCAAGCTCGAAATGCTCCCCGACGACCGCCTGCCTAGCAACGGCCCCGGACTCGCCCCCGATGGCAATTTCGTCCTCGGCGAATTCAGCGTGCGCACAGACCCCATCGACGCCAAGCGCAGCAAGCGCGGCGGTGCCGAGCAGACGCTCAAGAATCCCAAAGCCGACTTCCAACAAGAAAGCTTTGATCTTGCCTCCACCCTCAAAAAAGGCAATCGCGACAAAGGCTGGGCCGTCAGCCCACAGGGCGGCTTCCGTCATGAGGCCACGTATGAATTCGACAAGCCCATCACCCAAGAAGGCGGCACCCAATTCACCATCCAGATGACCAGCAACTTCCAGAACGGCAAATACAACCCCGGTCGCTTCCGCCTCTGGGTCACCAGCAGTCCCATCGTCCGCTTCGGCACCGCCCAAGCCGTCGCCGAAGCCCTCAAAGCCCCCAAACGCACACCAGCCCAAACCGCCGTGCTCACCCAGCACTTCCTCAATCAATTCAAAGACTACCAGACGCAAAAGAAACTCCTCGCCACCGCGAAAAAGCCTCTTCCCGTCGATCCCCAACTCATCGCTCTCGAAACGAAGCACACCGACACGCAGAAGCCCATCACTCTCGACCCCAAGCTCATCCAACTCCGCCGCGACTCAGCCCTGAGCCAGACCCAGCTCGGCAACAAGCGACTGACGGCTGCACAGGATCTGGCATGGGCGCTGATCAACTCACCGGCGTTCTTGTTTAATCATTGATTGGTTTGCAACGGCATGCTGGTTGAGTTGAATGCAACCAGCATGCCAGCAAGTTCGCCCCAAACCGCCGACACCGTCGTCCTTATCCATGGACTCGGGCGCACGCGGCGTAGCATGTGGATGGTGGGCATGTGGTTGAAATTTTGCGGCTATCGTGTGACGAGCATCGGTTATCCGTCGCACCGCGTTTCGATTGCGGAGGCGGTGGAGAAACATATCGAGCCGAAGCTGGCCCAACTTGAACTTGATGCCGGATCACGCGTGCATTTCGTCACGCATTCGCTCGGTGGCATTGTGTTTCGTGCATGGGCGGCGAAGCGTGATCCGGCGTTTCCACTCGGACGTGCCGTGTTGCTTGCGCCGCCAAACCGGGGCAGCGAGATCATCGATGAACTGCGCCAGTGGCGGTGGGTGCGCTGGCTGCTGGGACCGGTTTCGGCCGAACTCGGCACGAACGCCGACAGCACGCCAAACTGCCTCGGTCCGTTGCCGCCCGAAACGGGCATCATCATGGGCAGCAAGGACACGTTGCCGGTCTTTCGTCATCTGCTCGGTGACGAATCCGATGGCGTCGTCACCATTGCGAGCGCTCACGCGGAAGGCGCGGCGGACTTCACGCTTCTACCGGCCAATCACGCCACCATCATTCTGCAACCGGCGGTATTCAGGGCGGTTCACCGGTTTTTGAAGACCGGCGGCTTCAAAGAAGCCTGAGTCCGCCTCACGGTGCCTCCAGCTTCGTGACGACGTGGCTCATGTAGGGGAAGAGTTGCTTCTTCCGGCTCACGACGCCGGGCATGTCATAGACATGTTCTTTCGCTTGCGGGTAGTCGATGGCGTTGATGACGCGTTGATCACCAGCCACGAGCAGCACGCTGTGATGGCGCGTGATGTCGGTGACCATGAGGCAGGCGAAATGCAGGCTGTGCTTCGTGAGCAGGGCTTGCAGCGCGCCTTGCAGCTCGGCTTCGCGTTTCCAGAACTCGTCGAGGCCGAGTTCTTCGATCTGGGAGATGCTGATGTGCCAGCCGTTTTCTTCGAAGACCTTGCGGTCGCTTTCGAGGGCGCGTTCCGGTGTCTGCTCGCGCAGCATGGAGCCAGCGGCAAAAAAGTCCTTCACAAACTGGGCGCTGTCGATACCGCCGATGCTGGCGAGCCATGCGAGGATGTCCTTGTCGGTGTCTGTCGTCGTCGGGCTGGTGAGGTGCAGCGTGTCAGAGATGATGCCGGCGCAGAGGCAGATGGCCGTGCCTTTGTCGGGTGCGGCCTTTTGCATGCGGTACATGATGCCGACGATGGTCGAAGTGCTGCCCACCGGCTCATTGATGAAGCGAATCGGCTCCTTGGTGCGCAGATTGCCGCTGAGCCGGTGGTGGTCGATGACCTCGATGATTTCCGCCTCGTCAGCGCCGGCCACGGCCTGCGCGAACTCGTTGTGATCTACGAGCACGAGCTTCATGCGCGGCAGATCAATGAGATCGGACTTTGAAAAGACACCGAGGAGTGCGTGGGTTTCCTCATCGACAACGGCGAACAGTGGCTGGGGCGAATGCTGTGCCGCCGGGACGATCTCGCGCAGCGGTGTGCGTGAGCCGAAGGACAAAAACTCATGCGTCAGCGCTTCGCCGATGGGCCGCGAGAAACGCAGAAGCTGCGAGGTGCTGGCCGTGTCATACGGCGAATAGATGATGGCAACGCCCTTTTCCGCCGCTTGCGTGAGGATGCTGGAAGCGGCTTTGAACTTTCCGGTGATGATGAGGCAGCGCGCGCCCA
>JAYVIO010000358.1:0-8104 GCA_043770175.1 Verrucomicrobiales bacterium
AGGGCGCACGGGCCATCACGGCCGCGATTACGACGCTCTCCACGCATCACGGGAAGGAGGTCCATCATGGCATCCAAGCCGCGTGAACGTGCGCTCAAATCAACCACGATCTTATCCGTGCAGTCGCCGATGAACTGGCGACCGCGCACGGCGGAGGATCTGATCGGCCAGGCCAGACGAGTGGCGCTGGCGCAGGCGGGCAAAGCCAAGCGCCTCGCCGCTGATCCATCGGCCACAATGAAGCTGCTGCTCTATGGTCCGCCCGGAGTGGGCAAGACCAGCGTGGTGGAGTTGGTGGCCTTGCAGCTCGCAGGCACGCCGCTCTCCATCGAGGACTACAACGGACGCGAGGTGACGGTGGACCTTGTGCGTGAGTGGATGAAGCAGCTTCCTTATGGCAGCCTGTTCAGTTCATGGTCGGTCAAGATCGTCAACGAACTCGACCGCTGCTCCCGCGAAGCGCAAGACTTGTTGCTCACCTACCTTGACCGCCTGCCACCGGGCCGAGCGTTCCTCGGCACTAGCAATCTGCAATTGGATCTGCTCACCGAGCGGTTCCAGACGCGGTTCCAAGCCATCAAGTTGCTGCCGCCGACCACGGAGGAGTTGGCCGCGTTCCTGAGCACGCACTGGCTGGTGCCAGCATTCACGGCCTCACAAATCGCCGTAGGCAGTGGCGGCTGCGTGCGGGCCGCCCTCGCCGATCTCGAATCCTACCTCGACCACACACCCTGAACCCGAACCAACGAACGACCATGCAACACATCCAACGAATGATTGATCAACACGGCGGCTTTGAGGCTGTCCGCACCCGCTACCTCCGCCTTGAGAACCCGCCGTTCATGCGGCTGGTGATCGAGGTGATCGGTGGCCCGTATCCCAACGGCGCGTATGAGGTGAGCATCGCGCATTACAGCGAACAGAACGGTGATGCCATGCGTGATCCCGAAATCACGTTCCTCGTAGTTCCTGCGGAACAAGGCACGACATGGACGCCGCTCACCTTCGAGAACAGCTACCTCTCCTGTTATCAGGTGGTGGCAAGCGTGAGCAGCGCTGGACTCATCGAGCCGCGAGAGCCCGCGCTCATGCGTGATTTGCGCGACTTCGCCACCCAGTGGGACCGCAACCTCAAGCAGCAGGGATTCATGGCCGTGTTCGAGCGCCAATATGGTGATCAAAACGGTGCGACACACGCGGCCACGGTGACGAGGCCAAGGGGAGATCGGCTCAATGCTGATCCGTCAACCTGAACCCATCCCTCCACCCATGAGCAAGAAAGACCTCATCGAACAACTGCGCCAGCGGCTCGCCAGCAACGATCGCTGGGCCTTGCGCGCGCTGATGCGCATCTACCAGAACCAGACCGCCGATGAGCAATGCCGCGAGGCCACCATCGAACGCAACGGCATCGGGTTTACCGGACCTGATGCCGAGATACTCACCAGCTTCGCCCGTCAGTATCAGCAACGCGGCAGCTTGAGCGAACGGCAGATGATCATCCTGCGCCGACGCATCCCAGCCTATGCGCGGCAGATCGTGCAATGCACCGACATCACCCGCCTTGAACACGCCTTTTGCGGCACATGCTATACGCACACTGCGGATAGACAGACTGCCGCATGAACCCACACCTAACACACCACCATGCCTAGAACCAAAGCCAAGCCTGAACCTGCCGCCGCCATCCTCACCGAGACCGCGCCCGTTCCTCCCACCACGCCCGCACCCGCTGTCCTGCGCAAGGTCAGCCTCGCGGGCTTCGCCGTGCAAACGCCGACCAGCAAGAGCACGAAATCCTATCCGCTGCTGCCTGATCCCGAGGGTCAGGTGGCTGAGCTGGTGACGGCCATCCTCACGCACTCCGCTCAGGCCGAAGCGCTTGAGGGGGCGCTCGAACTGGAGAAGTCCGAACTCATCGCCATCGCCAAGCCGTTCTACTTCGCGCATCACGCCGGTCAGCACGATCTCGCCTCCTCATCACCACCTGGGAGCCGAGTTCTTCGAGGGCGTGGTCATGAAACGCGCCGACGCGGCTTATCCGGTGCAGTTGCGCAGCCCGCTGGAGGAATGCCGCGCCATGATGAAGCACCGATTCATCACCTGAGTTGGGATGAAAAAATGGTGATCAAAACGGTGCGACAACGGTAGCCACGGTGACGAGGCAGGATTCATGAACGATTACCTCTGCAAGTATCACACCCACCTGTTCATCAACGGCGCACAGGTGGGCGATAACGCCACGTTTGCCGACTGGTATGCGGATGACGCCGCCGCCATCAGCGATGCGCGCAGCTACTTCACCACCGAAGGCTACCACGTCGAATCCGTCACCACCAGCCATGGTGAAGTGCGTCCGGCCAGCCGGTTCCTGCCTGCCCTGCACGGGAATATTCTCACCGTGCATCTCACCACTCAAGCCTGATCCGCCCATGAACTCCAACGACCTCTTTGCCTGGATCGCGCTGGCTGGCCTGATGGCCGCCATCCTGATCTTTGGCTGAATGATCCGCAACCTGCGGAGCCATAAACCACCACCCAAACACGATACCACTATGCCCACACGCACCCTGACCAGCCAAAGCCCTGAAATCGAACTACCACCTGACGCGGCCACGGCCGATGATCACCGCAACCCGCCCCGCCGGAGGCGCAATGAAGAGGAACCCGCCCCTGACGTTGGCCACCTCGTGCAGCCAGAGCCGCGCCATGAACTCGACAAGCTGATCCTCCATGCAGAGGTGAAGACGGACATCCTGGCCGGTCTGCGGGCGCTGGAGATCCGTGCTGATCTGGACCGCATTTGGAATCTGAGCGCCATCCAACCGCAGCAGGGCCGCTGCATCCTCAACTTCTACGGACCGCCGGGAACGGGCAAAACGCGTGCTGCCCTGGGCATCGCGTTGAAGCTGGGCAAGCCACTGTATCAGGTGGACTACAGCGCAGTGATTTCCAAATACCTCGGCGACACCGCCAAGCACATCAAAGCCGCCTTTGCTGCTGCCCGCGAACATGAGGCGGTGCTGTTCTTCGATGAAGCCGACAGCCTGCTCTCCAAGCGCGTATCCACCGGCGAGTCCTGCTCCACCAGCATCAATCAGAACCGCAACTGCCTGATGCAGGAACTGGATCGATTCGACGGCGTGGTGATCGTGACCACCAATCTGTTCGAGAACTACGATCGCGCGCTGCTGCGCCGTATCCAGCGCCACATCAAATTTCGCCTTCCAGACGCCTCTATGCGCCGGGAGCTCTTCGCCCTTCATCTACCCAACCCCGACCGGGTGACGGCTGATTACGCAGTTCTCGCGGAGCTATCACGCGGCCTCAGCGGTGGGGACATCCTGAATGTGTGCGTGAATGCGATCCGTGCGGGGAGTATGGATGCGGACCCGGCGAAATGGCGAGTGACGCAGGAGATGTTGGAAAGGGAGATTGCGAAGGTGAGGAAGGCGAAGGCTGAGCACTCGGGGGAAAAGGGCAAGAGCCGGAGGAGGATTGGGTTTCAGCCGAGTTGATCGGCGGATAAATTGCTTTTGGGGGCCGGGGCGAGTTGTCCCTGGACGTGGCGCGGAGACGGGGTGTGAGGGGGGTCTGATCCATCGATAGTTCACCGAGCAGGCACCGCGAGCTACGGCTTCGAGATCTCCACGCGATAGAACTTTCGCGGGCCAGCGGCGCTGGTGTCGGTGATCGTGCGGTTGTTGCCGTTGTCGCTGATGGTGAAGGTGGTGAGCGGAGTCCAGATCGCGCTTGGTCCGAGCGTAGTGCTCGTCACGACGGTGTAGGTGCGATCTGAAAACCGGGGATTGATGGTCAGGCTCATCTGCCCCGGCGAAGCAGGCACGGGTTGCGGATTGAAGATGAACCTGGAGTTGCTGTTGTTCGGAATGAGACCGGCGGTGAACTTGAAGAGGTTGGTCAAGCCAGTGCCGTCGGTGATGGCGTTCGGTGCGGCGTTGGGGTTGTTCAGGCCGAAGTATTGGGCTTGCCAGGCATCATCGATCCCATCGCCACTGTAGCCGGGCAGGTCGTCGTTGCTGACGTTGATGACGCTTAACGAAAGCGTGCCAGTGAAGGTGGCATACAAGGCGTTCACGGTGGCGTTGGTGTTTTGAAACACCGTGCCTGCGGTAGCGAGGCCGTTGCTGCTGATGCTGGTGATGGGGCCGCTTTGAACGCCCCAACTTATCGCTGTGGGGAGCAACGAAGTGGTGGTGAGATCATCATGGAGCAGGCTGGCGGCGAGCTGGCGCGTGGCACCTTCGTTCACAGTGGTGGGCGAGGCGGCGAGTTGCAGAGCGGTCACTTCATAGAGCTGACCGATGAAGCCGCTCTTCACCGTCTCTACGGGCGCAGCCACGGTGGCGATGCCGGTGATGCCGCCGAGGCTGGTTTCACTGGTGTAGCTGCTGCTGGTGGCGCGGCTGCCGCCGGAGTCGGCGCTCTCGGTGGCCACGGTATAGCTGGTGCTGCTGCGCGGGGCGGCATGAAGGTTGATGACGAGTGCGAGTGCGGCCACCCAAGGAGCGGGACGTGCCAAGTGCCGTTCATGGATCCTGTGACGGGACTTGGCAAGTCCCGCTCCTTGTTGGGGTGCATCGTGTGTCATACCTCGTTTTTCTGGTTGGGTGGGTAGGCTGCGGGGTTACAGCTTAGTCACGGTGCTGCCGCTTTCGCTCGTCACCCAGATGCTGGCCCCGTCGAAACACACACCTAAGGGATTGATTCCCACGGTGTAAGTGCCGATGACGGTCCCGGTGCTGGCGTTGAGCTTCGTCACGTTGGCACTGCCTGCGTTCGTCACCCAGATGCTGGTTCCGTCGAAACAGATGGCGGTGGGAGATGAACCCACGGTGTAAGTGCCGATGACGGCTCCAGTCGCGGCATTGAGCTTCGTCACGTTGGCACTGCCTGCGTTCGCCACCCAGATGCTGGTTCCGTCGAAACAGATGCCGGTGGGAGATGAACCCACGGTGTAAGTGCCGATGACGGCCCCGGTGCTGGCGTTGAGCTTCGTCACGTTGGCACTGCCTGCGTTCGTCACCCAGATGCTGGTTCCGTCGAAACAGATGCCTTGGGGATTAGTGCCCACGCCGTAAGTGTCGTCGGTCTCGGTGCTGGTGCCGTGCTTGGTCACGTTGTTGCTGCCTGAGTTCGCCACCCAGATGCTGGACCCGTCGAAACAGATGCCTTTGGGATTTGATCCCACGTAGCGAATGCCGAGGGAGACCCCAGAGCTGGCGCTGAGCTTGGTCACGGTGGCGCCGTTAAAGTTCGTCACCCAGATGCTGGACCCGTCGAAACAGATGCCTTGGGGATTGTTTCCCACCGTGGAGCTTCCGCTAAAGGCCCCAGTGCTGGTGAGCTTTACCACGTCGTTGTTGCTGGGGCGCACCACCCAGATGCTGGACCCATCATAACAAATGCCGACGGGATTGTATCCTATGCCGAACGTGTTATTGCCCTGGCTCACACCCCACTTCAGCAAAGCTATCTGCTGGAGGTTCGGCGCGGTGGACGTGCCCGTCGCGGTGATGCCGGTCAGGCCCGAACCATCGCCGACGAAAGCCGGTGCCGTGACCGTGCCGGTGAAGGTGGGTGAGGCCTTGGGAGCCTTGGACCCATCTAGCTTGTTGATTGCCGTCAGGATGGTGTCTGACGCCGAGACGGTGCCGGTGGTGCTGGAGAAGCCGGTGAGCACCTTGCCGGTGACCGTCCCCGCCGAGATGGCGGTGGCACCCTGCGTGCCGGTGACATCACCGGAGAGCGCGCCGGAGAAGCTGCCCGCCGTGGTGGCGGTGGTGGCCGATGTCGCACTGGTCGCCGTGGCGGCATTCCCCGTGAGATTGCCGCTGAAGGTGCCGGTGGTAGTCCCGCCGAGGGTGAGGCCGCTGGCGAGCTGGCTGCTGCCCACGGTGTTGGCCGCCAGGCTGGAGGCCGTGATGCCGGTCAACGCCGAGCCGTTTCCGTGAATGACGCCCGTGAGGTAGGTGTCCGTCTGGCTCGTGCCGATGCGGATGGTGTTGGCCTCCGCCGCCACGCCCACATGGCCGATGGCGATGTTGTTGCTGCCGGTGGTCAGGAGGTTCCCGGCATTGTTGCCAATGGCGATGTTGTTCGCTCCCGTGGTGTTGGCGGCCAACGCATTGGTGCCCAGCGCCGTGTTGTTGATGCCGGTGCTGGTGGAAGTCGGCTGGTTCGCATAGAGCGCCTTGTAGCCGAGCGCCGTGTTGTTGCTGGTCCAGGCGGTGCCTCCATTGGAGAACGACTGCGTCTGCAAGGCGCTGAGGCCGATGGCCACGTTCTGGCCTGCGGTCTTGTTCAAGAGAAGCGCGCTGCCACCGCTGGCCGTGTTGCTGCTGCCGGTCGTGTTGGATAAAAGCGCATTGACGCCGCTGGCCGTGTTGCTGTCGCCGGTCGTGTTGTATAAAAGCGCTTGGTAGCCGCTGGCCGTGTTGCCGCTGCCGGTCGTGTTGAAGAAAAGCGCGCTGTTGCCGCTGGCCATGTTGCTGAAGCCGGTCGTGTTGGAGAAAAGCGCGTTGACGCCGCTGGCCGTGTTGTCACCGCCCGTCAGGGTGAAGTTCCCCGCGCTGGTGCCGGCGAAGAAGTTGCCAGAACCAAAGGTGTGGATGAGGCGGCTGCCGTTCTGGGTGATGACGCCCACGTTGCTGGAGCTGGTGGTGGAGAGATTCACATTCCCCGCAGCGGTGATCGTCCCGGCGGTGAAGTTGCCGCTGGCATCCCGTTTCACAATGGTGCTCACGGTGTTGGCATCCGTCGCCGCATTGGCCAGATTCGCTCCCGCAGCCACGTTCGCCGCTGTGACACCGCCCACGGTGCTGACGACGGTGGCCCCCTGCGTGCCGGTGACATTGCCTGCGAGCGAGCCGGTGAAGCCGCCTGCCGTGGTGGCGGTGGTGGCGGTGGTGGCATTGCCCGTCAAGGGTCCGCTGAAGGTGCCCGTGGTCGTGCCGCCGAGGGTGAGGCCGCTGGCAAGCTGGCCGCTGCCCACCGCGCCGCTGGCGATCTGGGTGCCAGTGATGGAACCTGCGCCCACGGTCACCATGATGCCCGTCAAGCCCGAGCCATCTCCGTGGATGACGCCCGTGAGGTAGGTGTCCGTCTGGCTCGTGCCGATGCGGATGGTGTTGGCCTCCTCTGCCACGCCCGCATGGCCGATGTCGATGTTGTTGTCGCCGCTGGTGAGGAGGTTGCCCGCGTCATTGCCAATGGCGATGTTGTTCGCCCCCGTGGTGTTGGCGGCCAGCGCATTGGTGCCCAGCGCCGTGTTGTTGACGCCGGTGCTGGTGGAAGTCGGCTGGTTCGCGTTGAGCGCCTGGTAGCCGAGCGCCACGTTGTTGCTGCTCCAGGCAGTGCCGTCATTGTGGAACGACTGCGACACCAAGGCGAGGTTGCCGATGGCCACGTTCTGGCCCGCGGTCGTGTTGTTTTGGAGCGCACTGAAGCCGCTGGCCGTGTTGCCGCCGCCGGTCGTGTTCTCGTAAAGAGCGAAGGAGCCGCTGGCCGTGTTGCCGCCGCCGGTCGTGTTCGCGTAAAGAGCGGAGGAGCCGCTGGCCGTGTTGCTGCTGCCGGTCGTGTTGGTTTGCAGCGCACTGGTGCCGCTGGCTGTGTTGTTGCTGCCGGTCGTGTTGATGGCAAGCGCTTGGTAGCCGCTGGCCGTGTTGTATTCGCCGGTCGTGTTGTAGAGAAGCGCGTAGTAGCCGCTGGCCGTGTTGTTGTTGCCGGTCGTGTTGGACCTAAGCGCGGAGTAGCCGCTGGCTGTGTTGTAGTCGCCGGTCGTGTTGGAGGCAAGCGCCCAGTAGCCGCTTGCCGTATTACTGATGCCCGTCATGGTGAAGTTACCCGCGAGCGTGCCAGCGAAGAAGTTGTTAAGGCCAAAGGTGTGAATGAGAGGGCTGCCGTTCTGGTTGATGACGCCTGCGGTGCCGGTGCCGTTGGTTGTGGACAGGTTCACATCACCCACAGCGGTGATGGTCCCAGCGGTGAAGTTTCCGCTGCCATCGCGTTTTACAATCGTGCTCGCGGTGTTGGCATCCGTCGCCGCATTGGCGAAGTTCGCCCCGGCGGCCACGTTCGCCGC